>DATBSS010000339.1:0-9500 GCA_036559665.1 Myxococcaceae bacterium | reverse complement strand
GATCTCGCTCCGCGCCGTGGTGAACAGCCCCTGCTGGAAGTAGGGCGCCGGAGACGCCACGTTGTCCACGATGAAGAAGGTGCCGCCCGCGTTGTTGCGCGGGATCAGCCCGTACTCGTGGCCGAAGACGCTCTTCGCGCTGACGGCGGCCCCGTTGCCCGCCGGGTTCCCGGGGTTGCTGGGAGAGAGGTCCGGGAGCCACTCCCGCCCGAAATCCCCGGCGTCGGTGTACATCATGACGGCCGGCGCCGTCAGCGGGGTGGTGCCGGTCCCGTACGCGGTGAGGTTCTCGGTCCCCCGGCACCCGGCGACCTGGGAGGCGACCGTCGATGTCGTGCAGCCCGCGGGGGGCGTCTCGTTGCAGAGGTCGGTGAGCGTGTACACCCGCAGGTATCCATTGGCGCCAATGGCGGAGCACTTCGGGCCGCTCACCGACATCGAACCGGCATCGATGACGCCGGTCCCGTTGAAAACCAGCCGGGACGCGGCGTTGGTCGTGTGCACCACGAAGTAGCCGCCGGCGTCGGCGATCCACGTATCGATCGGCCCGCCGGTGAGCCCGCCGGCCTGGTGCCAATCCGCGCGCGCCAGCGAGGCGGCCAGCAGGCCCAGGGTCAGCACGGCGATGGCGGTGCGTTTCTTCACCCGGTCTCCTAGAGCGCCAGCTCCGCCCTCACGTAGAGGCGATCGCCATTCTCGGGGCCGGCGGTGACGCCCATGCCGGTGAACCCGAGCACCGTGTATCCCGCCCCCACGTACGTCCGCTCGCCGAAGCGCCAGCCCGCTTCGCCCCGAAGCGCGGTCAATTCTCCATCGTTCAGGCCGGAAGATCTCCGGGCCACCTCGGCGGAGAGCTCAAGACCTCCCACCACCTGCACCGCTGGACGGAGCGAAGCCGACAGCACCGTTGCCGAATTTGTGCCCTCGCTGGACCAACCCAGGTGGAGCCCACCCCAGACGGTCACCCGGTCCGTGACTCGGAGTGCGGGCACCAGGGAGGCGATGGCGTAGAGGCGTTCGGCGCCGCCGACCGGGCGCTCCTGGGTGAGGCTGCCGCGGAGCACCGCCATCCACGCGTCGGCCCGGTACGCGAGCGCCGAGGTGCCTTCCAGGAAGCCCGCCACCGGGGTGCCGGAGGCGTCGGTGTCGCTCCAGTTCACCCGCCCGGAGAGCTGCATCCCCAACGGCAGGTCCGCCTCGGCCGCCCCGGAGACCAGGTGCTGGCGCAGGGCCACCGACGCCATCGGGTCCTGCGGAGACGGAGCGTGGTCGAACCGGACCTCAGCGCGGCCGGAGAGGTGAAGCCAGGACTGGATGAAGGTGGCGCTCACGCCGGCGGCGTCGCGCGAGACGGCGGAGGCCACCCCGAGCGGGTTGCGCACGCCGCGCTCGTACCGCGCCTGGAGGTTGAGCGCCGTCCCGACCTGCTGCGACACGCCCACCGCCCGCGCCAGCCGGACCGCGGTGGCGTCGTGCGTGGCCACGTCCTCCACGAAGGCAGAGGCGCCGCCGCCCAGGTCGGTCCGGGCCCCGGCGACCGCGCGCCCCTGCCCCACCGACGGGCCGTCCACATCCACCGAGTAGCTGCCGTAGTACCAGTCGCCGCCGCTGCGGTGCTCGCCGTGGGCCCAGACCAGCGGCCCGTACGAGGGGCCGAGGCCGACCTTGACGCCGAAGGTGCCCACGGACTCCAGCGCCAGGTCCGCGCCGATGGCGGAGAAGGTGTCCGGCTTCGCGCCCAGGCCGCTGCCCCGGGTGGCGAGCGTCTGGAGGTGGCTGGCGTTGAGCGAGAGCCAGGGCGTCGCCTTCCAGGTGAGCCGCGCACCCGCCGAGGTCCGCCCGCCCTCCTCCAACGGATCGCGCAGCGGGTCGGTGGCGGCGGTCAGGTCGCTGTCCTTCACCACCAGCCCGGCCTCGAAGGCGCCGAACCGGTACCCCACCGTCCCGCCCAGCACCTGCCAGCGGATGGGCTGGGTGCCGAAGGGCGCCCGCGGGTCCGCGGAGGCGCGCAGGTCCGCCAGCGCGCCTACACTCAAGTTGCCCACCGGCTGGTCCAGCCGCAGCGAGATCTGGCGGAAGAGCCACTCGTCCCGGTGGTCGCGGTCGGAGAAGCCAGGGCTCCGCCAGCGGAAGGCGGCGTCCACCCGGCCGGCGTCGAACAGCCCCTTTCCCCGCAGCCAGACGGAGAGCGCGTCGCCGCGGGTGAGGGTCCCCCCGCCCTGCTGGACCGAGAGCCCGCCGTCGTCGGAGACCAGGAAGGCGTCCGCGGCGACCGCCTCCCCCTCGCTGTGGGCGGCCTCGGCGCCCACGGTGAACGGGCCCACCTGGCCGCTCCCGCGGGCGCGCACCAGGGTGTACGCGCAGGTCATGCAGGAACCCTGGCGCTCGCGCACCGCGCCGCCGGAGACCTGCCAGGACCCGACCGAGGCGCTGGCGCCGGCGCCCACCGTCAGGCGGCCGTCCGCGCCGATCACCGCGCGCTCCCAGTCCACCACCAGCACCGGCTCCACCCCGTCGGTGAGCGCGCCGGCCCCCAGCGCCTGGGGCCCTTCCAGGAAGGAGAGCGGGCGCGCCAGGAGCAGGCGGCCGGAGAGCCAGTCCAACTCGTAGTCCCGCCCGCGCTGGAGGTGGCGTTCGGAGAGCGGCAGGCCGGTGGCGCCGTCGCGCAGCTCCACCCGGACGTGGTCGCTCCCCTCCACCACCGAGCCCGCCGACAGGTAGAAGACGCTCCCGGAGGTGGCGCGGAGCTCCTCGTGGACCGGCTCGGTCACCACCGGGCGCAGCGGGTCGATCGCGCCGGACTGGCCGAAGGCCTTCAGGCCGATCCGCACCGGGCCCACCGGGGCGGACACCTCCAGGTAGGGCCCGTAGAGGGCGCGCTGGAAGCGGCCCACCTCGGCGTCCTCCATCACCGCGCGGTGGGGACCGTAGCCCAGGGTGCCGAACTGCTCGTGGCGCGCTTCGAAGCGGAGGCGGCCCTGGGGCTGGTTGGGCACCACGCCCACCGAGAGGTCGCCCCAGGCGATGGGGTACAGCTCCGGGTCCAGGCTCCGCTCGAAGCGCTCGGGCCGGCGCGCGAGCAGCAGCGCGGCGGGGGTGCCGAGGCGGTCCAGGTCGTCGTCGCGGAGGTCCAGCTCGGCGGCCAGGTTCCAGCCGAAGAGCTCCGCCTCGGCGTGCGCCGCCGCGCGGCCCTGGAGCGCGAGCGCGCCGCGCCCCAGGGAGTAGCCGCCGTCGAGGTCCACCAGCGCGACCACCAGGGGGCGGAAGGTGGCCTTCAGCACCAGGTGGTCCTCGCGCGGCGCTTCGCCGGGGCGGGTGACCGTGAGCCGGACGTCGTTGTCGCCGGGCCGGAGCTCCAGTGGGAGCTGCGCCTCGCCGGAGGGGCCCACGGTGACCTCGCGTTCCGGGGTAGCGACCTTCGTCCCCGGCGTGCCCTGGACGCGGAGCTGGGTGGAACCGGCGGCCGCGGTGCCCCCACGCCCGGCGGGGAACTGCATGGAGGCGTCCTGCTCGAGGCCGCGGGGGACGACCAGGAACCCTCCGGGTCGCTTGATGGCCTCCAGCACGTGGGTCAGGTAGCGGACCGCGCCGGAAGGAGAGACGACGGTGATGGGCACGCGGTTGGGGCCGGGCCGGAGGGAGACCCAGGCCTGGTAGCGGCCGGAGGCGTCCACCTCGGCGCGCTGGCCCGCCACGGTGACCTCGTCGCCCGGGCCGGCCTGGCCGCCGGCGAGGTAGCGCAGCTCGCTGCGCTCCAGGCGGGCAGACGGCGCGGCGCCCGCGGCGTAGCCGGGCACCACGGGCTGGAGCCCGGCGGCGGCGGCGGAGCGGACGGCGAAGTTGACGATGGCCGCGCCGCCCATGGGCAGCTCCACGGTGGTGGCCTCCGGGGTGGCGCTCTCGCCAGCGGCCAGGCCGCGCGGGTCCAGGGCCACACGGTGCCTCCCGGTGACGAGGCGCAGGGGGCGGGAGGGATCGCGCTCCAGGGATTCGCGCTCGGGGGCGCGGGCGTCGAGGGCGGCGAGGTGGAAGCGGCCGGCGGGGCCGGTGAGCGCGGCCTGCCCGGTCTCCAGGACGATGCGGACGCCCTGGATGCCCGGTTCGCCGGCGCTGCAGCGGCCGTCGCCGTCCAGGTCGCGGCAGACGCGGCCCACCACGGCGCCGGTGAGCTCGAACCGGTCCACCGGGACGGCCGCCTGCGCGAACGCGGCCGACGACAGCAACGCCGCCCCGCACCCGATCCACGGCGCGGCGCGGCGAGCGCTCACAATTGCACCTCGATCTCGGCTGGCCCCGCGCCACGCGGATCCACGAACGAACCGCGGCGCACCCAGAGAGTCACGGGCCCACCTCCGCCACCGCCGTCACCCACGTCGCGACGTCCGCCACCGACACGGTGATCGGCCCCGGGCCCTCGAGCTTGATGGTCGTCCGCCCGTCGGCGGTCGCCGGCGCGGAGCGCGAGCCCGACGAGAGGCTCACCCGCACGTCGCGCCCCGCGAGCACCGAGCCCTCCGGGTCCTCCACCCAGTAGGTGACGTTCCGCCCCTCCACCCGGATGCGCACGTTCACCGGGATCGCCGGAAACAGGTCCACGGACTTCTGCGCCACGGCCTCACCCACCGGCGCCGAGGCCGGGTAGACCGTCTTCGCGTCGTCCAGCACGTAGGCGGTGAGCCGCAGCCCCGGCCACTGCTGGTGCGACAGCTCCAGCCGCCCCGGCACCGGAGTCCCCACGTCCGCGCTGCCGTCGTCCCCGGTGACCAGCTTCCGGTCGCCCACCAGCAGCGGCTGCCGCGAGAGCGGCAACCCCGCCAGGTCGGTGACTCCGACGAACAAGTGGCCGTCCCGGATCCAGGTGGCGATCCGCGCCGGGGCCGCGCCCGACGGCCCGTACGCGCGCGCGGAGAGCTCCACGGACGCTCCCCCCTCCTTCGGCGCGCTCCACACCGCCGCCCAGCGCCCGGGCGCCTTCTCCACCGCCGCGCTCACGGTCCCCGCGCCGGCCCGCACCTCCAGCGCCGCCCCCGGCCGGAGCCGATCCAGCGCGTCCTCCACCACGATCTCCACCGGCAGCTTCCCGCCCAGGTGCGCGTAGTCCTCCACCGGGACCAGCGCCGCCTTGGCCGCCGGCCCCTGCACCACCTCCACCTTGAGCTCGTCCTTCGACACCGCGCTGCCCTGCTTGAACAGCGCGGTGAGCACGTCTGGCTCGGCGGCGAGCTTCCGCGGCGCGGTGTAGATCCACTCCAGCATCCCGCCCTCCACCGCCCGCGGCGCCGAGACCTGGCCGCGGGAGGCGGTGAGCTGCACGTGCGCGCTGGGCACCGGCTGCCCGAACACGTCGCAGACCGCGCAGAGCACGCGCGACCGGGAGACGCCGTCCGCCGGCAGGCGCGCCGGGTTGAGCACGCAGGAGAGCTGGTCCGTGGGCGGCAGCCGCAGGTCCAGCTCCGAGCTGCGGTGGTTGCCGGCCTTGTCCACCGCAAGGCCCTTCCCGGTCTTGTAGCCGGGCGGCGCCACCACCGGGATCTTGAACCGGCCGTCCGGCCCCGCCTCCACCGGACCGTACTTCTTCCCGGCGATCTCCACCGAGTACTCCGCCTCGGGCTCCGTCTTGCCGGAGAGCTCGAACGCGGTGGCGAGCGGCACCAGCAGGCGCCCGAAGGTGCCGTGGATGGACTGCGGGTGGGGCCACGGATCCAGCGCGGCGATCACCACCACCTCGGGGTACCGCGTCTCCGGGAGGACGTAGCGCGCCTTGAACTCCCCCGGGCCCACCGGCTCCACCGCCTCCAGCGTGCCGACGTTGGCGCGCAGCACCGGCGGCGACCCGCTGGGGTCCGGCGATCCGTCCCCTGTCCGGACCCGCACCCGGAGCACCGCCTCCTTGTCCCGCCCCTTCACCGGCGCGGCCGGCTCCAGGGACAGCTCCACGCGCGAGGCGGGCGGTCCCACCGGAAAGCGCGCCTCCACCTGGGCGCCGCCGTCCGAGGCGTGCACCCGGATCTCCCGGGCGCCGGGCCTGGGCACCACCAGGAAGGTCGACAGGGGCGGCGAGGGGGGCCCGGGCCGCACGTCCGCCCCGTCCGCGGTCACCTGGGGCGCCTTGAGCGGCTGCAGCGCGCGCTCCGGGCTGCGCTTGAGCAAGGCGATGGCGAAGCCGTCCGGTGGGACGGGGCCGGCGCCGGGACCGAGGATCTCCAGCGTCTGCGCCGCGGCGAGGCCAGGCGCCAGCAGCACGAAGAGCGGTAGGACGCGCCTCAGGCCGTTCAGTCTACACGAGCGATCCGCGGGCCCCCAGCAATTCCAGCCGGCGGGCCAGGAGCGCTCAACGGATCGAGCGCTCCCGATTCACTTTTTCACCGCTCGCGCCTGATTCCCTTGGCGAACGCCGGGCGGCGGCGCGCCGAGAGCCAGAGCCCCAGCACCGCCAGCGCCGAGAGCGCCAGGCCGGAGGTGGAGCTGCAACCCATGGCCTCGGCCTCCAGCGGCTCGTCCGGGTCGAGCGTGATCTGGGTGAAGTGGTCCAGGGTGATGAGGCGCTCGCCCTGAACCGGGTAGGCCACGACCGGGTCCCGGTTCCCATCCCGGCGCCCGTGGTCGGGGCCGTTCCCATTCCCATCCCAGCTCGACCCGCCGCAGCCGCCGCTCCCGCAGCTGTCGGCGTAGACCTTGACCTCGAAGCTGGTGCCCTTCTTGCCCGCGATGGACGCCTCGAGCTCGTTCACCGCCTGCATGCCGTCCGCGCGCAGCGCGATGAGGCTCACCGAGTGCTTGAAGGCGGACGGGCCCACCACGCGCCGGTCGTTGATGTTCACCTCGCCCGAGGTGGCCTGGCGGTTCCGGATGCAGATCAGCACGCCCGGGTCGGGGTCCGCGAAGGTGGTGCTGGCCACCTGCGGGTGCCCGTTGCCGCGGGTGAGCGTCAGGGTGGCCAGCAGGGGGCGGTTGCCCGGGTTCTCGCAGGCGTCGGCGGCGGCCTGGCAGTCCGGGGTCTGCGGGGGCGGCTCCGGCGGGGTGAAGGTGAAGGCCCAGACGTCGAAGGCGCCCTCGTTCGGCACCGCGTAGACGATGCGGCCGGTGTTGCCGCAGACGCTGATGTCGGTGAGCGTCTCGTCCATGCCCGTGCCCGGCGTATTGGTCACCCGGTACAGGATGTTGGAGGCCAGGTCGTAGACGTAGATGTCGTAGCCGGTGCCGCCCGCGTTCGACTCGAAGGCGATCAGGTTCCCGGAGACCGCCACGTCCCGCTGGTCCCCGGCGATGGAGAGGTGCGTCTCCGTGCCGCCGGCCAGCGGCTGGTAGTACACGTCGTTCTCGCCGCTCTTGTTGGAGACGTAGACGGCGATGGAGCCGTTGGTGTCCGGCATCCGGTCGTCACCCGCCCCAATGGAGAGCAGGTGGGTGGTGAACGCGCCCGGACCGGTCTGGATGGCCGAGTACACGTCGCAGTTCGAACCGTTCGTCTGGCACTTCTCCCACACCAGCGCGTTGCCGCTGGGGCTCACCGACGGGTTCTTGTCGAAGGCGGTGTCGTTGGTGAGGCGGACACCCGTGCCCGCGCTCATGTCCCAGACGCCGATCTCGGACTGGTTGGGGGGAGCCAGGTAGCTCCGGTCCTCGAACGCCACCAGGTTGCCGCCCAGCGCCGGGTTGCTCTTGCCGGTGCCCGGGATGTCCGTCCGGAGCAGGGTGGTCGTGTTGAAGACCGCCACGATGTCCCCGGTGAAGGACACCTCGGTGAACGCGAGCCGGTCGCTCGACACGTCCGAGAGCAGGTCCACCTGGTTGCCAGGCACCACGTGGTCGCTGTTGGTGGCGAAGTCCCAGTAGTGGATGGTGGAGGTGCCCGCGAAGTCGTCGTCGGTGTACGAGGCCAGGTCGCAAGCGACGTGCGGATTGGTCTGGTTCCCCGGCCCGTTGTTGATGGGCGAGGGGAAACCGACCAGGGTCGGCACGGAAGGATCGGAGTCCTGCGCGAAGGCGACTGCGGAGGCAAAAAGAAACGCTACGGCGGCAAGCCGGGTGGTCATGGGGGGGCTATGACCTCCGTTTACAGCAACGACCCCTACAAGCCCGTACAAAGCTCCGCAGGATCCACGCCCATACCCACGCGACTGCTCCCATCCCACGACAACCACGGCCGGCCTTACTTCGGGCCCCGCGGCTTTGCGCATCCAGCCTTTCGGCTGGAATTGCCCTTATACAGGAGAGACATTTTCAGTGTAGCGGGCACGCTTCGGCGCGTCAAGCGAGAGGCCGGGCGGCGGCCCCCCCTGGACTACCAGGGGGGAGGTTCGAGCTGAACCTTGGGAGCGTGTGTGTCCACCCGGACTTCAGTTTCCGCTTCCTGCTGGATCCCGCTCACCGACCTGGCCCTGACCTTGATGGGGACCTTGCCGTCCCTCAGCTTCAGGTGGACCTTGAAGTTTCCGCTGGCGTCCACGACGACGCGGCGGTCCTGCACGGCGACCATGGTGCCCGGCGTCGACTGGCCGGAGATGGTGACGTCGGCGCGGGTGAGGACCTTCCCGGCCGGCCAGTCCACCTTGAGCAGCAGGCTGGTAGGGACCGAGGTGGGGTCAGACGGCGCCTGTCCGGGGCGGACCACCGACTCCTGGCCGGCGCGGACGATCACCGTCTTGCCGCGGCCGGCGAACTCCACCTCGCCTTCCTTGGTGCCCACCGCCACGGTGCCCTGCATGTTGTTGCTGATGGCGAAGGTGCCCTGGCGGGTGCGGGCCACCGCGTCGCTGTCGCGGGCGTGCACCTCGAAGGTGTGCTTGCCGGCCTTCACCTTGGCGGTGGCCATGCCGCCGCCCAGCATGACGCGGGAGATGGAGTCGGTCAGCTCGTCCACCGCGACCTCGGTCTGCGGCTCGAGGGCGACCTCGTACTGGTCGCCGCCGGTGAGGAGGGCGGTGGACCCTTCGCCGGTGCGCACGCCGTCCGAAGGCTGGAGGACGTCGCCCGCCTGCACCTGGCCCCACTTCCCGCTGGCGCGCCGGATCTCCACCGTCCCGTCCACCCGGGTCACCTTCAGCTCCACCGGCTTGCCGGGCGCCGCCAACTCCTGGGTGGGCGACGGCGGCGCGTCCTGCAGGAGCAGGAAGTAGCCGGCCGGGAGCGCCAGCAGGATCAGCCCCATCGCCGTGTAGAACGGCCAGGCGGACTGGCGGCGGCGCCGGCGCAGGTTCGGGGGCGCAGGCCGGCTCGCGGGCGCGACCATCGGGCGCGGGTGGGGCGCCGAGGGCCGAGAAGCCGGGGCCGGAGCCACCGCGGGTGCCAGGCGCGGGCCGGAAGGCCGCGGCAGAGCCGTGGGCGCGGCCGGGACGCCGATCTCGAAGAGCGGCGCCGCGCGCGGAGCGCTGGAACGGCGGGGCGTGCCCAGGGAAGGGCTAGGCACGGTCGGCGGCTTCGGAGAGGCGGACATCTATTAGGTAGGCTGTGGACCCGGGACCGCAGGGTACCAGAATATGGGGCCAGACCCCCACTCG
>DATBSS010000338.1:0-13019 GCA_036559665.1 Myxococcaceae bacterium | reverse complement strand
ATCGACAACTGCGGCGCGAACCGGACTGCCAATTGCGGAACCTGTCTTATCTCGCCGAACCTGACGTGCAGCGTAAACAACACGTGCGTCTGTACGCTAGAAACGAACGCGACGTTCTGCGCACGGAACGGAAAGAACTGCGGCAACTACGCCGGCATCGACAACTGCGGCGTGAACCGGACTGCCAATTGCGGAACCTGTCTTACCTCGCCGAACCTGACGTGCAGCGTAAACAACACGTGCGTCTGTACGCTAGAAACGAACGCAGCGTTCTGTGCGCGCTATGGGAAGAACTGCGGCAACTACACGGACACTGACAATTGCGGAGGCTCGCGCACGGTCAATTGCGGCGGGTGCGGGTTTCCACAGACATGTGTAAATAATTCATGCTTTCCGTGAGATATCTGACTGTCCAGAGAGCAATTGGAGCTTCGAAGGCAAGCGCGGGGTGGCGTCGCTGGTTGGCGTGGTATTGAGCCACGCCTGGACGTTGTTCGAAGGTGGGTGGCCGCTACGAGATCAACGACTCCGTCTGCATAGAGGTCCCCAACTGCGGAACCTGCAATACCCCCACCGTCTGCACGCCGGAGACGAACGCGGCGTTCTGCTCCAGGCTTGGATTGACGTGCAGGATGGCCACCGCAGCCGACAATTGTGGTGTCTCGCCTACGGTCAATTGCGGCGCGTGCACTACCCCTCAGACGTGTGGCGGCGGTGGAATGCTTGGCCATTGCGGTTGAATCGTCGGAGCCCCGGAACGTTGCGGGCTCAGCGACTCTTGTGCCGGAGGCGGCCGTTGCGGCCCGGTCACGCACCAGTGTGCGGTTGCGCTTTGAGCTGATTCGTCGCGCGGCGAAGCTCCTCATTGCGACGGCTGCTGACGAACCTCCGGGGCGTCTGCGCTCGCACCCCTCGCCCTTTTGGGGCACGCTTGCCCGGGTGAGGATCACCGCGCTCCGACTCTGGCCTCTCGTGCTCACCCTGCTCGGGACCGGGTGCCAGGTCCCTCCGCTGGAGCAGGTGGCGGGCGACAAGTCGTGCGACGAGGACGCGGGCCACGCCTGCGCGCCCGGCTACCTGTGCTGCCGTGGCACCTGCACCCCTTCGAACCAAGGCTGCTGCCAGCCCGAGGACGACGCCACGTTCTGCGCCCGCCTGGGCAAGACGTGCGACCCCGTCTCCGCCGACGACAACTGTGGCGCTCCCCGCACGGTCACCTGCGGCACTTGCACCGACCCCGCCGTCTGCGGGGGCGGCGGCGTCCTGAACGTGTGCGGCGTCTTGGGTTGTACAACCGAGACGAACGCCGCCTTCTGCACCCGCCTGGGGAAGGCGTGCGGGCCTGTCACGGCGGACGATTCGTGCGGCGTCCCCCGGACCATCAGCTGCGGCACCTGCACCTCCGGCGTCTGCTTCCAGAACCAGTGCTGCGCCGACTCCGACTCCGCCTTCTGCGCCCGCGCCGGGAAGGTCTGCGGCAGCTTCACCGGCACCGACGCCTGCGGGCAGACCCGCACCGCCAATTGCGGCAACTGCCCTTCACCCGAAAGCTGCAAGCCGGACAACACCTGCACCTGCACCGGGGAGACGGACTCCGCCTTCTGCACCCGCCTCGGCAAGCAGTGCGGGCTCTACACCGGCCCCGACCACTGCGGCGTCATCCGCACCGCGAACTGCGGTGTGTGCACCACCCCGCCCAACACGACCTGCCAGTCCAACACCTGCGCCTGCACGCCCGATACCGACGCCCAACTCTGCGCCAGGCTGGGCGTGCAGTGCGGGACTGCCACCGGGCCGGACGTCTGCGGGACCGTGCGCACGGTCGCCTGCCCGATGTGCACGGCGCCGAACGCCTGCGGTGGAAGCGGAACCGCAGGCCAGTGCGGTTGCATCGCCGTGGGGAGCACCGGCTGCTCGGCCGCCGGGACGGCCTGCTGCGATGGGGCGTGCGGCGGCAGCAACCCCTCGCGCTGTTGCCGGGCGTTCGGAGACACCTGCACCGGCATCGCCGGAGAGTGCTGCCAGGGCATCTGCGACGTGGGAGGGTCCGGCACCTGCTGCAAGGTGAGCGGGTTCTGCTCGGACAACGCCCAGTGCTGCTCTGGCAACTGCGACACGGGGGGCACGGACCAGTGCTTCAACCCGTGAGCCCTGCGGGACTCGCCCGGTCGCGTTAATCTCGGGCCCCGGAGGAACCTTGAGCCCGCCGACCCCCGTGTCCGCCGCCCACGCTGCCGCTGCCCACGCGTTCCGGCGCTTCTTCGGCGAGCTGCGCGAGGTGTACCTCGAACGGGAAACGCTGTTCACCCAGATCGAGCTGGCGCTGCTCTGCCGCGAGCACGTCCTGGTGACCGGCCCGCCGGGCACTGCCAAGAGCGCCATCGCCTCCGCCGTGCTGGCCCGCATCGCGGACGAGAAGACGGGCGGCCCCTCGCTGTTCGCCAAGCAGCTCTCCGAGTCCAGCGTCCAGACCGACCTCATCGGCCCGGTGGACTTCAAGGTCCTCACCGAGACCGGCCGCACCGAGTACATCACCGAGGACGGGATGCTGGGCGCCACGTTCACCTTCCTGGACGAGGTGTTCGACGGCCGGGACATGCTGCTCCGCTCCATCCTCAACGTGCTCTACGAGCGCGAGCTCAAGCACGGCCGCCGGATCACCTCCGGCCGGATCGAGACGGTGCTGATGACCTCCAACCGGTACCTCTCCGAGGTGCTGGCCCGCTCCAACGAGCTGCTCCTCGCCTTCGCCGACCGCCTCTCCTTCATCTGCTTCGTCCCCAAGTCCTTCGCCCGCCGCTCCTCCCGCGCGGCGATGCTGCTGCGCGCCGCCCGCGCCCAGCGCCCCGACCTCCGCGCCACCCTCACGCTCCAGCAACTGGAGGTCCTCAAGCACGCCGTGGAGCAGGTGAAGGTCTCCTCCCTGATGATGGAGGGTCTGGAGATCCTGGCCGACCAGATGGAGCGGGCGCTCCTCCAGCAGGTCTCCAAGCTGCCGGACTACGTCCCCACCAAGTACTTCTCCCAGCGCTCCACGGTGAAGGCGCTGTGGGCGCTCAAGGCCGCGGTGGTGCGCGACCAGATCTACCGCCGCCCCTCGCGGGCGCTCCAGGTGGAGGAGAAGGACCTCGAGATGCTGCGGCACTTCTTCCTGCTCGGCGGCCCGCCGGTGCAGGAGACGGAGGCGCTGCTGCGCGCCGCGGTGGACCCGCGGGAGCGGGCACAGCTGGAGATCCTGCGCCTGGAGCACAAGGCCTTCGACGAGGCGCTCTCCCGCACCTGGGAGGAGCTGCGCGGCGGCGTGGAGCGCGAGCAACGCGCCCTCAAGGCGTCGGACGAGGCCGCCCAGGTGGAGCAGCTGGCCAAGTCCTACCAGCCGGCCCAGGCCTCGCGCGTGGCCGCCTCCTTGCGCGAGAAGCTCTCCCCCGGTCCGCGCCACCCGGAGAACCGGGCCCCGCTGCTGGCCGCGGCGCGCGCGCTGGTCTCGGTGGTGGACGAACGGATCACCCGCGGGCTCACCGCCGGCGCCGCGCAGCCGGAGGGGCGGGGCGGGGTGGCGCTGCTGGCCTCGTTCGCGGACGTGGTGGACCTGTGCCGCGCGCTCCCGGAGATGGAGCCGGTGGCGATCCGGCTGCTCGACCGGCTGGTGGAGTTCGCCGCGCAGCTCCTGGAGTTGATCGCCCTGGCGGTCCAGAGCGTGGAGTTCGAGGAGGGGCTGAAGCTGGATGCCCTGGTCGGCCTCTCCGTCAACGTGGAGGAGGAGCTGTCGGAGATCCGCGACGCCGCCTCCGCGCTGGCCACCTGGGCGCTGGAGCGGGTGGCGCCGCTCCAGCAGAAGGAGCAGGCCACCCGGCTTCAAGTCGTGTCCTCCCTGCGGCGGCGCGCCAACTCGGTGTTCCGCTCCAACCCGGTGGCGGTGGGGGACCCGCTGGAGTCGCTGGCCTCCGATTCGCGGCAGCTGACCCAGATGGAGCAGGCGCTGTGCGCGCTCAGCCCGGACCAGGCCGGCTTCAAGGAGCAGCTCCTCCGGCCGCTGGGCAACGCCTACGCCCGGGAGGTGCTCACCTCCACCCGCTTCAACCGGATCGAACAGTTCAGCCGCGCGGTGCAGCGGGTGATGGAGAACCTGCGCCGCGAGGGCATCTCCCCGGACACCGCCTTCGTCGAGGCTCGGGAGATCGTGGACACCCGGCTCAAGGAGCACGCCCGGAACCTGCTCCAGGAGGTGCGCCGCCCGCCGGCGCCGCCGGGGATGCTCAACGGCGACGCGTACCTCTACTACCGCGAGCACCTCGCCGGCACGGTAGCCACGGACGGCGAGCTCCAGGGGCTGCTCCAGCTGGAGTCGCAGCTCCAGCAGGCCCGCGCCCCCGCCTCGCCCGCCTACCTCTCGGACGTGGTGAAGGAGTCCATCGCCCGCGCGGAGCTCTCCTCGATGGAGGCGAAGATCCGCTTCCTCACCGAGTGGATGAAGAAGCTCCTCGGCTCCCTGCCGGACCCTGCCGCCCTGCGCGAGCGCGCGGACGCGGAGCGCGCCTTCGACCGGCTGGTGAAGAGCCGCTTCCCGATGCTGATCATGAAGGAGGGCGAGCTGCTCAAGCTCCAGACCTCCCTCCAGTCCCTGGCGCGCCAGAGCGGCGAGGTCGGCGAAGAGGCCCGCCGGTTGGACGGGGCGGTCCGCCAGATGGCGGAGAGCTTCGGCGTCTTCTCCAAGAAGCTGCTCGAGGTGCGCGCCAGCCTCTGAAGGCCCTGGCGCGCGTTGACCGATGCTCGAAGGGTCGCTGGCCCAGCTCCGCTTCCGGCTCGACGCGCTGAAGGCCGGGCAGGTGCGCCCGCTGGGCCTGTGGGAGCGGGCGGTGGACCTCTTCTCCCGCCCGGAGGCGATGGCGGCCATGCCGGCGCTGGAGGCGCTGGACCGGGAGCTGGACCAGGTGGGCGTCCACACCTCGGCGGACGCGATGCTGCTCAAGCAGCTCTCCGCCGCGCGCGGGCGGGTGGCGGAGCTGGCCCAGGGCCTCACCCGCCGCGCCGAGGAGGCCATGGCCGAGTACCAGGACCGGCTCCGCCGCGCGGAGCGGGCGCTGGCGGCCGGGACGCCCGTCCCCGGGGCCGCGCAGGCGCTGGGGGGCGGCTTCCGCGCGCTGGCCCGGGCGGCCAAGGTGGCGGACCTGTTCGCGGCGGTGGACCCGTCCCCCAGGAACGACGGCCTGCAGATCTTCCCGCGCGGCGCGGTGCCACCCCCGCCCTCGGCCAAGGCGGCGCTGGAGGTGGCGGACTTCTGGGCCCAGCGGGCGCGGCGCAACGTGGTGGACGTGGTGCAGAAGCGGCGCGACCTGGACGCCGCCCACGAGCTGCTGCTCCGGGTGGGGGCGGACGCGGACCGGGACCGGGCGCGCGCCCTGCGGATGGAGCTGTCCGACGCGCGGCAGCGGGTGCGGGAGGCGCCGGCCACCCGGACGTTGCCGGAGCTGATGGAGCTGGTGCGGTCGCAGGCGCGCGCCTCGCCGCAGCAGAGCTACCGCGCGCTCCGCGGCCTCTACGAGCGGGCGGTGGAGGCGGAGGAGCCGGCGCTGGCGGAGGCGGCCAGCCGGGCGATCTCGGCGCTGCTCCCGGAGGCGGGGTTGCTGGCCTCCGCGGTCGACCGCACCGAGGTGGCGCGCTGGCTGGAGCCGGCGCCGTCCCCGCAGGCGGAGGCGCCGGTGGACCGGCTGGCGTCGGTGGCCTTCGAGCTGGACCCGGATCGGCTGGCCACCTTCGAGCTTGCGATGGGGTGCTCGCGCTATTTCGACGTGGAGGACGCGCTCTCCGAGGAGGTGCTGGCGGAGACGGGCCGGACCGGGCGCACCCAGCCGCGGCGGGTGTCGTACCCCACGCAGTCCATGACCTTCGACACCACCGGCAGCCTGCACGAGGTGGGGAACTTCGTGTTCTCCGACCCGCGGCTGCTGATCTACGACCTGGCCTCCAACCGCCAGAAGGTCCGCGCCTACCTGGACGAGGCCGAGCCGCCGCGCCCGCGCCGGGTGCGCAAGACGGCGGTGCGCGTGTACGTGCTGGACGCCTCCGGTTCGATGCATGGCGCGCGCGCCCGCTTCCGCGACGCGATCATGATCGCCGAGCTGAACAACCTCCGGGTGAAGGCGATCCGCGGCGAGCCCACCGACCCGGTCTACTACTCGTTCTTCAACGACCGGCCCACCAGGCTCCAGCGGGTGGACAGCCCGTCCGGGGCGGCGGCGGAGATCGAGCGGCTGTTCCAGGAGTCGCCCGCCGAGGGGCAGACGCAGATCACCTACGCGCTGGTGGAGGCGTTCGACCAGATCCGCGCCGCCGCCGGGAGCGACCCGTACCTGGCGCGCGCCACGGTGGTGTTGGTGACCGACGGTGAGGACCGGGTGGACCTGGAGGTGCTGCGGAAGGCGCAGGCGCCGGTGGGCGGGCTGAACATCGCGCTGTCCTTCATCTCGCTCGGGGAGGAGAACAAGGACCTCAAGTCGCTGGTGCTGGACCAACGCGCCCGCGGGAGCCGGGCCTTCTACCACCACCTCTACGACCGGGAGCTGGCCGGCGCCCGCACCGAGTTCGACGCGCACTTCCGGACGCTGCTGCCGCCGGACATGGAGATCACCACCGCCTCGTTGGAGCTGCTGGCCCCGCAGCTGGAGGCGCTGGAGCAGGTGGCGGCCGGGTTGCCCGCGGCCCCCCCGGCGCGCGCCGAGGCCAGCTTCGACGCGCTCTTCCCGGCCAGCCCGCCGGAGAACCCGCGCGTCCCGGTGCCGGCGGAGATGGTGGCGCGGGTGAAGGACATCCTGGAGGCGCTCTCCGAGGCTGCGCCGCTGGCCCCGGCGAACGCGCGCGCCCAGGAGGCCGCCGTGCTGCTGTCGTACCTCCTGGTGCGCTATGGGCTGTCCGTCCCCCAGTACCTGGCGGTGCTGGGCTCCGGGGACGAGCCACTGCGCGCCGCGCTGGAGCGAGTCCGGCTCCTTTGCCGCCCGTTTGGGTAGGCTTGGGAGGTCTTGGCATCCCTGTTCGGACTCTTCCGGCGCAAGGCGAAGGCGAAGGCGCCGCCGAAAGACCCCATCGCCGCCTTCGACGCGCTCCTGGAGCAGCTGGACCGGCAGGGGTCGGAGGTGCGGAAGTCCGCCGCGGCGCTGCTCACCTCGCGCGGGGAGCTGCAGCGGAGCCAGGAGCGGTACGCGCGGCAGCGGGAGGAGATTGGCCAGCGGATCCGGACCGCGGCCTCGCGCGGGGATGCCGGGGCGGAGAAGGTGCTGCGCAAGGACCTGGAGCAGGTGGAGGCCCGGGCCCGGCAGACGGAGGAGGCGCTGGCCAGGGTGGCGGGGGACGCGGAGCTGGTGCTGGAGCTGGCCCGGTCGCTGAACGAGCAGAGCGCCAGCCTGCGCGACGAGCGGAACAGCGCGCGGGCCCGGCTGGACGCGGAGAGCCTGCTCACCGGGGCGCTCACCGAGCGGAGCGCGCGCATCGCGCAGGTGCTGGCGGTGGACGCCGCCCGCGACGAGCTGGAGCGCGCCCACGCGCTGGCGGAGATCGTCCGGGAGGACGCGATGGAGGACGCCGCCCTGCCGCCCACCCCGGGGGAGCGGATCCGCTGAGCACGGAGGACGCCGGCCGCATCAGCGCCCCCCTGGGTTTCGGGGGCCGAAGCGGGTTCCTAGATCCGCCGCGCGGTCTGGTGCAGCTCCAGCACGATGTTGCCGTCCTTGAACAGCCGCACCGCGCCCGACGTCTGGCTCACCACCAGCGCCACGCACTGGGTGGTGGAGGTGATCCCGGCGGAGGCGGCGTGCCGGGCGCCCAGGCCCAGGGGGATCTTCACCTGTTCGTCGGAGGAGGAGAGGTAGCGCCCGGCCGCCAGCACCACGCCGTCCTCGCGGATCACGAACGCCCCGTCCAGCACGGAGAAGTTCTTGATCGCGTCGTGGATCTTCGGGTCCAGCACGTTGCGCTCCGCCTCCGACAGCCCCTGGAAGGGGTTGATGGTCATCTGGCGGCTCTTCTCCATCACGTTGTTGTGGTCGCCGATGGTGATGATGGTGCCGATGGGGTGGCCCTCGAACCCCTCCTGGCCAATCTCCAGGGCCAGCTGGATGAGCGCGTCCACCACCTGGGAGTTGAACTGCTCGCCCAGCTTGACGCCCTCGATGGCCAGGCGGTCGTCCAGCGACCCGCCGATCCGCATCTTCATCAGCGTGTCCGGCGGGCGGCCCACCTTCCCGGTCATGCACAGCACCAGCGCGCCCTCCTTGAATGCCCCCTGGGAGAGCGCGGACACCAGCGCCACCTTCACCCGCTCCACCCGCGAGTAGTCGTAGGCGGGGATGATCAGCGCCACGAACTTCTTCGCCATCAGCACTTCGGCGATCTTCTCGCTGGTCACCGCGTAGACCAGCTTCTTCCGGGCCGGGCGCCCGCGCAGGTCCTGTGGTTCGATGGGCTCGTCCGAGATGTAGAGGAAGTGGTCGACCTCTCCCTTGCCCGCCAGGGAGAGGGCCGTGCGGAGGAATTCGCGATCGAACTTCGAAGCGTCTGTCATCTTGCCTTGACCCTGAGAGTACCGCCGAATAGACTGTTGGGCCTTTTTTTGGAGGCGCTTTGAACCAAAAAGATCTCAAGCGCTTTAAGAAGTTCCTGGAGGAGCGCAAGGAAGGCATCCTCGAGAGCGCCAACAAGACGCTGATGGAGGAGTCCAACTTCGACACGGACGACCTCCCGGACGAGATCGATCTCGCCTCCTCCGAGTACGCCCAGTCCATGGTGTTCCGACTGCGCGACCGCGAGAAATTCCTCCTGGTGAAGATCGAGAAGGCGCTGGCCCGCATCGAGGACGGCACCTTCGGCGTCTGCGAGCGGTGCGAAGAGCCCATCCCGCCCAAGCGCCTGGAGGCGCGCCCGTACACCACGCTCTGCATCCGCTGCAAGGAAGAGCAGGAGAAGAAGGAGAAGTCCTACGGGTAGCCCGCGCCCGGCCTCCGTTCAGGCCGGGAGCTGGAGCTCCACCCGGAGGAGCTGCCGGCCGATCAGGAACTGGTCGCCGTTCTCCACGAAGGACGCCGCCCCCAGGCGGATGAACGTCCCGTTGGACGACCCCAGGTCCCGCACCGAGAGCCGGTCCTGGCGCACGGCGAGCATGGCGTGGCGCCCGGAGACGAACCCGTCGGTCGGGAAGGTGATGTCCCCCGCCTCGCGGCCGAGCTGGTTGTCCCCCTCCTTGAGCGGGTAGGCGGCCCCCCGCATCCCGCCCTCCATCATCTGGATCAGCCGGAAGCGGTAGCCGGCGTCCGGTGACCCCCACACCGTGGCGCCGCTCGGACCGGGCCCGGGGGCGGGGATGGGCTCCAGAATCAGGCGCTGGCGGCCCAGGCGCATCTCGCCGCCGGTGGTCAGCTCCCGCTCGGAGCGGAGGCGGACGAAGACGCCGTTGCCGCCACCCACGTCCTCCACCGCCAGGCGGGCGCCGGAGAAGAAGAAGCGCGCCTGGTTGAGCGCCACGAACGGGTCGTCCGGCAAGGGCACGTCTCCCTCCTTGCCGCACACCAGCACGTCGCTGCGCATGGAGACCACCGACTCCGGGCCTCCGTCCGCGCGGACCACCCGGATGAACACCTTCGGCTTGGGGACGTTGCTCCCCACGCTCATCACCATGGTCCCCGAATTCATCGGGCTGCCGCAGTTGGAGCAGACCTGGGCGGATTCGGGGTTCTCGGTGTCGCAGCGGGGGCAGAAGGCCATGGCGTCGGAGAGGCGTTTCTAGCAGGGGTCGGGCCCGCGCGCTCGGTTGTGGCCTGCTATCCTTGGGGGGTGCTTTGTCCCTCGTGCCGCGCCGACGCCGGCGACGTCTCCAAGTACTGCCCGTCCTGCGGCGAGCCCATCGTCCGGGCCACCGCGTCGGACGACATCATTGGCCGGCTGATCGCCAAGAAGTTCCGGGTGGAGTCCCTGCTGGGCGAAGGTGGGATGGGCCGGGTCTACAAGGCCAAGCAGGTGGCCCTGGACAAGATGGTGGTGCTCAAGGTGCTCCGCCAGTCGCTCCAGTCCGACGAGCGCACGGTGGCGCGGTTCCAGCGGGAGGCGAAGGCGGCTTCCCGGCTCAACCACCCCAACTCCATCAGCATGATGGACTTCGGCCAGGCCGAGGACGGGTCGCTCTACATCGCCATGGAGTTCGTGGCGGGGCGCGACCTGCACGACATCCTGAGCAAGGAGTGGCCGCTGCCGGAGGCGCGGGTGGTCCGCATCGTCGGCCAGGTGCTCTCCGCCCTGGCGGACGCCCACCTCGCCGGGGTCATCCACCGGGACCTCAAGCCCGAGAACATCATGGTGGAGCAGCGCCGCGGCGAGTCGGACTTCGTCAAGGTGCTCGACTTCGGCATCGCCAAGGTCCTGGACACCAACGAGGACGGCCCGGCGCTCACCCGCGCAGGCTTCGTCTGCGGCACGCCGGAGTACATGTCCCCGGAGCAGGCCCGCGGCGCCGCGCTGGACCCGAGGTCCGACCTCTACGCGGTGGGCGTCATCCTGTACCAGCTGACCACCGGGATGCTGCCCTTCGACGCGGACTCGGCGGTGGGCTACGCGACCAAGCACCTGATGGAGGAGCCGGCCCCGCCTAGCGTCCGCCGCCCGGAGGCGAAGATCTCCCCGGCGATGGAGGCGCTCATCTTCCGCGCGCTCTCCAAGGACCCGGCCGGGCGCCCGCAGACCGCGGACGACTTCCGCGCCGAGCTGCTGGCCACCCAGGGCGGCATCGCCCGGACCTCCACGGCCGGCCTCCGCGCCAGCGGGCTGGCGACGCCCATGGACATGGGGCGCACGGCGACCCCGAGCGCGCCCACCAAGCAGGAGCGGACCCTCCCCATCCGGCTCACCCGGGAGGCCAAGGCCAGCGCGGGCGCGGGCGACGAGGCGGTGCTCCGGGAGAAGAAGTCGATTGCCACCGTGAAGTGGGTGACCGCCGCGCTGGTCACCGTGGCCCTGGGGCTGGGCGGGTTCTTCGTCTGGCAGCTGATGGCGCCTTCGGCGAACGCGGCCCCGCCGCCTCCACCACCCAAGGCCCCCATCGCCACCACCGTGCAGGGCACCGAGCCCTACGACCAGGTCGTCCCCCCGGCCCAGCGGGACGCGGCCCAGGCCCAGCGCTACGAGCGGGAAGGGGACATGTTCCACCGCACCGGACAGCTCCCGGAGGCGCTCCAGCGCTACCAGGCCGCCTTTTCGGCCAACCCCACCCCGGTGATCTCCCTCAAGCTGGGCCAGCTGTACTTCCAGTCCAACCAGCTCCCGCAGGCGCGCGGCTGGTGGACCCGGTACTTGAAGGACACGCAGCAGTCGCGCGGCCGCAAGTACATCCTCGATGCCATGCCGGACCTGACCCTCTGAGCCCGACGGAAGCGGCCGCAGGCCGCCACATCAGCGCCCCCTGGGTCCGGTGGCTGAGCCCCGAGGAACGCGCCCGGGCGGTCCTACGCCTCGACCTGGAGGACCTGGTTGCCGACCCGGACCTTGTCGCCCGGGTTGAGCATGCGCTCGGTGCCCTGGAGGCGGACGTACGTCCCCAGGCCGCCGGAGAGGTCGCGCAGCAGCGCGCCGTTCGGGGTGGGGGAGAGCTCGCAGTGGCGGCTGGCCATCCCCTCGTCCCCCGGGAAGGTCAGGTCGCACTTGGAGGTGCCGATGGTGAGCAGCGCGCCGCCGGTGACCACCGCCCGGCCGCCGCGGTTGCCCGCCAGGACCTCCTCCACGCCGTACACCACGTGTCCCGGCGGGAGCGGCGCCCCGTAGATGATCGCCGCGCCGGAGCGGGCGTTCTGGGGAGGGTTGAGCAGGCCCATGAAGCGGAAAAGTCTCAGACCGGCGGAGAAGTGCGCGTTCTGCTGGATCTGCTCCTGGCCGGGGACGGAGACGAAGGTGCCGGAGGCGCTGTTCTCGTCCTTGATGTAGAGCCGTCCGTCGCGCACCGTCAGGCTGGCGTGCAGCGGCGAGAGGTACGGGTCCTCGAAGAGGATCTGCCCGCGGCTGCGGCCGATCTGGCAGCTCTGCGAGAGGCGGACGCGCTGCCCGCGCTGGGCGCCGGCGAGGGCAGCCAGGCTGAACTTGCTGGGCTGTGCGGCCGCCGGAGGGACGGTGGGCGGCCGCCGCACCAGCTCGCTGGCCGGGATGGGCTGGTCCGGGTTGGTGGCGGGAGCGGCAGGCCGGGCGGGCGCCCGCATGCCGGCCGGGACCACGTCCATCACCTGCACGCCGGGGCGGGAGGCGAGGCCGGGGGGCTGCTTGGGGCCGCTGCGCGCGGCGGGGATGGGTACCTGGGGGGTCGGCGCGCTCTGGGCGGCGAACGGCACCTGGGGCGTGGGCGCGGAGGAGACCGGGAGCCGCGGGCTGGAGGGGACGCGCGCCGGCACCGGCGTCGCCCCGGGCACCGGCGTTGGGGCGGAGAACGGCGATGGCGTCGGGGCGGAGAACGGCGATGGCGTCCCGCCGCCGTAGCCGGGCATGGTGGACTGGGTGAGGGGGCGCCCCGCCGGGACCTCAGCGCCCTTCGGGAGGGCCTTGGCCGGCGGCGTGGCGCCGTACGGGTCCGCGCCGCAGCTGGGGCACTTCGCAGTGCCCGGCTGGCTGAGCTCGTCGCAGTTGGGGCAGACGACACCCAGGGTGGTCAGCAGGAGCTGGGACATCGGGCTGGTGGCGATGTTAGGGGCGGCCAAAACGAGGGGTCAATGAAAGTGGCGAACCGGGAGAATGGTGGGCGCTCTCATTGCTCCCCCTACACCCGGCAGTTACGATTTCCAGCGAGCAGCACATGATTCGGTTGAACGACATCCTCCAACGGGTGGCGTCCTATCATCCGGACCCGGACCTGGACATCATCAAGAAGGCCTACGTCTACTCGGCCAAGGTCCACCAGGGTCAGCTGAGGAAGTCAGGCGAGCCCTACCTCGTCCACCCGCTGGAGGTCGCCGGCCTGCTCGCTCAGCTCAAGTTGGACGAGGCGTCCATCGTCACCGGGC
>DATBSS010000337.1:0-4517 GCA_036559665.1 Myxococcaceae bacterium | reverse complement strand
TGAAGTCCTTCGCCGCCTCGAACCGCCGCGACCAGTGGAGCATGGTGAGCTCGTAGTCGTAGCTCTCGTTCTTCAGCTCCAGCAGATCCATCCCGTGGTAGTTCAGCTCCGCGATCAGGTCGTGCGTCGACAGGTACGCCGTCGTCGTCGGCCAGATGTACTTCTTCGCCACCGGGTTCATGTCGTACTTGTACCGGGACGCCGACCCGTCCAGGAACATCAGCCCGCCCGGCTTCAGGTCCCGGTAGATCTTCTCCACGAACCGCTTGTACTGCGGGATGTGCTCGATGACGCCGTAGATGACGATGGCGTCGAACGGCTCCGCCGGCTGGTACTCCAGGTAGTCCGACAGCACCACCTCGCACGGCAGCTTCCGCTCCTGGATCAGCCGCGTGATGTACGCGTGCGAATCCTTCGCCAGCGTCACGCTCGTCACCCGCACGCCCCGCTCGCCGCAGAACTGGGGCACCGGCCCCCACCCGCCGCCGATGTCCAATAGCCGCATCCCCGGCTTGAGCTGGAGCAGGTCGAACATGTCCTGCAGCTTGTGCTCCTCCGCGTCCTCCAGCGACTCCTCCGGGTGCCGGAAGTGCCCGTGCGAGTAGATCCGGTACTTCTTGTCGATGAACGTCAGGTAGAAGTCGTCCCCCAGGCTGTAGTGCGCGGCGATCGCCTCCGCGTTGTTCTTCCGGCTCGACACCAGGAAGATCCGCCCCAGCAGCGCCGCCGCGCTGAACAGCGCCGCCTTCGCGGTGATGTACTTCCGCAGGCCGAACGCCCCGCGCCCCTCGCCCTCCACGTCCCAGGAGCCGGCGATGAAGCTCTCCCCCAGCGACCCCTCGTCCAGCGCCAGCAGCGCCCGCCGGTCCTTGAACACCACCGTGAACTCCGGCGGCCCGCCGCCCCCGAAGCGCATCACCTCTCCGTTCCAGAAGCGGAGGTCGAACCGTTCGGTGGCCTGGGCGAAGAGCTGCTGGAAGACCGCCCGGTACGGGGCGACCTCGGGTGAAACGGACATGGCGACGGGTGCGGGAGGCGAGGCCTCGCTGGACGGAGAGAGCTCAGGGGCGTACATGGCTCGAAGCTGCCTCGCCCCGGCCGGTTGCGCACCTTTTTTTCTAGGGGAGGGGCCCGACCTGCTCCCCGTCCAGGAACGCCTCGGCGCGGTCGCGGTACCAGCCCATTTTCAACTGGTCGAACAGCGCGCGCGCCTTGGACAGCTCCTCCATCCCCTGCGGCTCCCCGGCGTCCCGGAGGAAGGCCCCCAGCGCCAGCCGCGCCTTGGCCTCGAAGGGCTTGCCCTTCTGCGCTTCCGCCACCGCGAGCGCCTTCTGGAAGTACCCACGCGCTTCGTTCATCTCGCGCTTCTTGGCGTGGATGTGGCCGAGGACCACGTAGAGGCACGACTCGCCCCAGCGCTCGCCGGTCTCCAGGACGGGCAGCGTCTCCTTCGCCGTCTTCAGCGCCGCCTCCACGTCCCCGGAGAGCAGCTGCGCCAGGGCGGTGTGGGTGCCGATCATGGTGAACGTCATCGTGCCGCCGGTCTTGGCGATGTGGTCCTTCCCGAAGCGGCACAGCTCGATGGCGCGGGACGCGTCGCCCTCCGCCAGGGCCACCAGGCCGCGGAACGAAGACCCCGTCCCGGCGCCGATGACGTCGCCGGTCTGCTTGCTGATCTCGATCCCGCGGTCCAGGTGCTCGCGCGCCTCGGGCCAGCGCCCGTAGTGGGCGTTGACGATGCCCATGTAGACCCGCCCCAGCGCCACGCGCGTCTTGTGGTTGATCTGCGTGGCCAGCTCGACGCTCTCCTCGATCATCTTCCGGCACTTGGGGAAGTCCCCGAGGTAGCCGTAGGAGGCGCCGCTCATCCCCAGCGAGTACGAGATGTCCTCCTCCGCGCCGATGTGGCCGCGGAGCAGCGAGATGCTCTTGTCGAGGTGCTTGGTGGCGGTCTCGAACTTCCCCACGAAGAAGGAGACGCGCCCCAGCACCGCGTGCGGCAGCGCGCGGGTGAAGTCGTCCTTCGTCCCCTCCGTGGTCTTCATGAACTGGGTGAACCACTGGATGGCGTCGCGCTGCTTCCCCAGCGCGTAGTACATGCGGCCCATCCAGTTCTGGATCCGCGCCAGCCGGCCTACGTCCTTGATCTCCTCCACCTTGGGGAGCGCCGACTTCAGCCGCTCCACGTGCTTCTCGGAGGCGGCGTAGATGGACACCTCGGCGATGCTCACTGCCAGGTCCGCGCCCAGCAGCTGCAGCGACTCGTGCGCCTGCGAGTAGAGCTGGGCGGCGCGCTTCATGTCGAACAGCCGCCGCGCCTGGTCCGCCGCCTTGCGCGCGTAGTGGATGGCCTTGTCCGCGTTTCCGGAGAGCTGGAAGTGGAAGGCCAGGTCCTCCAGGTACCGGTCGCTCCCCGGGTAGCGCCGCTCCAGCGCCGCGCCGGCCGACTCATGCAGCTCGCCGCGCCGCGGGGCGGGGATGCGCGCGTGCACGTGGTCGCGCAGGGTGGCGTGGCGGAGGCTGTACTGGTGGTGTCCCTCCGCCCAGCCGCGCGCCAGGAAGCGCTTGCGGCGGACGCGGGTGAGCAGCTTGCGCAGCGCCTTCTCGTCCTCCGCGCCGGCCGCCAGCATCACCGGGATGTTCACCGGGCGGTTGAAGACCGCGAGCGCCTGGAGCAGCTCCAGCTCGTCCGCCGGCATCTTGGCCAGCGTCCGGTCCAGTACTTGCTGCACGCTGGTGGCCGCCATCTTGAGCGACTCCTGGCTGAAGGCCCAGGTGGCCCCGTGGCGCTTGAGCCCGCCCTCCTCGAGGAGGTTCCGCACCGCGGCCTCGATGAAGAACGGGTTGCCGGAGGTGCGCTCGGCGAAGAGCCGGGCCACCGCGTCCACCGACTCCACCGGCCCCAGCATGGAGCCCAGCATCGCCGCCACGTCCTCGGGCGTGAGCGGCTTGAGCTTGATGGTCTCCGACAGTTTCTCCTTGGCCAGGTCCGCGCAGCTCTTCTCCAGCGCGGAGCCCGACAGCTCCTCCTGCCGGTAGTCCCCGGTCAGGAGCAGCCGCACCGGCGCGCCTCCCGCCCGGTCCGCCTCTCCCAGCGCGCGCGCCAGCTGCGCCATCAGGTCCAGGGACGGCGCGTCCGCCCAGTGCAGGTCCGCCACGTAGAGGACCTGGGGCCGGATCCGCGCCACCGCGAGGATGAACTTGCAGACGGAGTCCTGCAGCCAGGCGCGCTCGCGCTCCGGGGTGGAGAACCTGGGGACCTCCACCATGGCCGCCAGCTCCGCCAGCCCGTACTCGGGACCCAGCAGCCGGGCCAGCGCCGGCGCGTGCTGGAGCAGGGTGCTGGCCAGCTGCTGCGGCGCGTCCGCGGGCTCCGCCCCGTCCGGCGCGGCCGGCGGCGGGGTGACGGCCGGGTCGGGCGTGCCGAGGTGGACCAGGTCCGAGGAGCCGATGCCGAACATCACCGTCCCGGTGCCGGGGCGGCTCTCGTTCACCTCGGTCACCAGCTGGATGGCCTGGCCGAAGATGAGGGTGCCGGGCTCCTCCCCGGCGTGCGCCGGGGAGGAGGGCACTGGCGTGTCCGTGGGCAGGTGCTGGCCCAGCACCGTGTCCTTCTGGTCGATGGGCGTCCGGCCGCCCATGGAGCTGTCGACGTGCCCGGGTTGCGAGCCTATGTCGGAGCCGTCCACGGCCGGTGCGCCGGACCGCGGCAGCGACCCGCCTTGCGAGGGGACGATGTCCCGCGCCATCGCCCGGAGGATCTCGGCGAAGGGAAGGTACGGCTGCCCGCCGTTCTGCAGGCAGGTGCCCTGGTGGTAGCGGACGCGCCGGAGCTGGACCTGGTGGCGCAGCTCCTGGAGCAGGCGGGAGCGGCCGGTGCCGGCGGCGCCGGTGACCATCACCACCGCGGGCGCGCCGGCCTGCAGCTCCAGCACGCGCTGCCCGAACAGCTCGTGGAGGCGGCTCAGCTCGGCGGACCGGCCCACGGACCGGCTGCCCAGGATGTAGCTCTCCGACACCTCGCGCGCCTGGGGCGGCTTGGCGGCGCCCACCGCCAGCTGGAGCGCGGTGAGCAGCTCGCCCGCGGAGCCGGGCCGCTTGCCCGGGTCCTTGTCCAGGAGCCGCCGGAGCAGCGGCTTGAGCGCGTCCGGCAGCGCGCGCTGCGCCGGGGCGTTGAGGTCGGGCTCGTCCTGGAGGTGGTGGTACATCACCTGCTCCACCGTGCCCTCGAAGAGCGTGCGGCCGGTGATGACGTGGTAGAGCACCGCGCCCAGCGAGTAGAGGTCCAGCCGCGGGTCCACCGCGTCGCCGCGCAGCATCTCCGGGGCCAGGTAGTGGACGGTCCCCTTGAGCACGCCCGGGTTGCCGATGGAGGACTGCTCCACCAGGCCGAAGTCCATCACCTTCACGGTGCCGTCCTCGCGCACCATGATGTTGTCCGGCTTGAGATCGAAGTGGATGAAGCCCTGCGCGTGGATGTACTCGAGCGCCCGGGCGATCTGCACCGCGTAGTCGTA
>DATBSS010000336.1:0-10455 GCA_036559665.1 Myxococcaceae bacterium | reverse complement strand
CGGAGGGCGAGGTCAAGAGCCAGCTGCTCCTCAACGAGTACAAGCTGAACGTGCAGTACACCGACGAGGCCGGGGTGCAGCACACCAGCAAGGTGGAGTTCTCCACGCTGCCGGAGCTGGAGCACGTCAGCTCCCCGATGGTGCACTACGACCGGGCGGACCCCACGCGCTTCGTCCTCAGCTACGCGGTCAAGGAGTACAACAAGCGGCTCGGTTCCATCCTGGTAGTCCTGCTCCTCGGCGCGCTGCTGGTCGGCGGCTCCTTCGGCTTCCTGGGCTGGGCGGCGCTGAGGAACGCGCTCGCCTTCCGCCGGATCGCGGACAACGGGCAGGTGGTGCTGTGCGAGCTGCTGAAAACCACCGAGATGCGCCAGTACGGCCGGCACGTGAGCACCACCTATCGGTATCGCATCCCCGCCGGTCCGCGCCCGCAGCCCTTCGAACGCGAGCAAGTCTTCACTCCCAAGAGCGGCGGCCCGCTCACGGTCAAGGACCGGGTCGTGGGGGTGTGGACCCCGGACAAGCCCAAGCTGGTGATGCTGCTGGGCGCTGACTTCTCCCCGCTGGAGCTGACGGCGGCGCAGCAGGCCCAGGCGAAGCAGCGGCTGGAGGCGGCCTGATGAGGTACGTGATGCTGTTCCTGGCCGGCCTGTCGATCGGATGGCTGGGTGGATTGAGCGAGTCACCCGTCGCCAGCTCCCTGCTCACCGCCATCGTCGCCGCCGTGGTCGGCGCGGCCAGCACCCTGCTCCGGCCGGCGAAGGAGGGAGCGCCGGGCGGCACCCGCCTGGACGCGACCACCTCCGCGGCGGCGATCACCTTCGTCGTGCTGGGGATGGCGTTCGGCGTTCCGGCGGGGATCGTGGTCCGCGCGCACGCGTGGCTCGGCCCCGCAGCAGAGAGCGCTTCGAACAAAGAGCCCGCGGCGGACGCCGAGAAGACCCACCGATCGGCGGGCGGCGTCGGCTGGTACGACAAGATCACGGATTCGTGCGCGGAGTTGCGGAAAACCACGGACCGCCGCGCCGCGCTGTCGCGCCGAGGTGAGGCAGGGGATCGCGTCATCGCCGCCTGCAATGGAGGGGATGCGTGCCTGCAAGCCGTCATCGACCTGGTCTGCTCCGACGACGCGGCGGGTTCGCCCTCGCGGTAGCGGTCGCGCTGGCGGGAGGAGCCCGGGAGGCCCACGGCGGCCCGGCGGACTTCGCTGCTGCCCGGGCCGCGGTCGTTCACGTCCGGGGGCTCCGGTGCCCGTCGTCGAGTCCCCGGGACCTCACCGGCTTCGCCGTGAAGGTCGACCCACCGCCTGCCGGCGGCGCGCGCCAGGTCATCGTCACGGCCTTGCACGGGGTCGCCGGCTGCCGGGAGGTGCGCGTCTGGCAGTCTTCAACGTCGGTGGCCGTCGCCGCGCGCGTGATCGCGGTCGACATCGACCGGGACATGGCCCTGCTCGACCTCGCCTCCCCTCTTCCGGGCATGAAGGCGCTGGAGGTGGGCGACGCCTCGGAGCAACGGCGCGCCGTGGCGGTCTTCGGCTTCTCGCGGAGCGAGGTAGCCACCGCGAAGGAGGGAACGCTGCGCGCCACGTCCGTGCGGGCCACCCTCGACGCCCTCGTGAGTGAAGGGGATGACAAGGACCTGCTCCGCCGGCGCGCCAGCCCCCGCCTCGACGTCGAGTTGCTCAGCCTCCAGATTTCCATCGGGCCCGGCGACTCGGGTGGGCCAGTCGTGACCCCGGACGGCGCGGCGCTCGGGGTCGCCAGTGGTGGGTTGTGCGGCGGCCAGTGCCAGTACGCCTGGGGCGCGCCGCTCCGGGACGCCCGCTGGAGCCCGGTGAGCGAGGCCCAGTGGAGAGGCACGGCCGTGGACGATCTCTCGCAGGCGCTCCGGGCGCTCGCCAGGCACGATCCAGGGCCGCTCTACTCGATCGGCCCGCAGTACAGCGTCTCGGGCGCGGCCTGGTTCCAGGTCGCTCCGCTCCTGTGGCTCGCCGATCCGAACCAGCGCGTGTGGACGCCGGCCGCCCGGACCGCCGACCAGCAGGTGCTCTTTCCCGAGGTGGCCGCGGCCGCCGAGCTCCGGATCGGCAGCTTCCCCTGGAACGGTCGACTGGGGCTGGCCGGCTCGCTCGCGTTCGAACAGCGGGTGCGGCACCTCGTCATCACCGGTTACCCCGGGACGGAGGCCACCTACCTTCCCGTCGCGGAGTCGATCGTCACGCCGGGCGTCGGGGCGACGGCGCGCTGGCGAATCCTGGACCCGCTCGAGCTGGGCACCCGGCTGTGGGTGCGCGCGCCGATCCCCTTCGGAGAGGACCTCACGCTCGGGCTGGCCCTCGACTCGGAGCTGGAGCTGGCGTGGCACCCGGGCGATCTGCCCCACCCGGCCTGGCTCGCGCTCGCCGTGGGCTGGCGGATCTGGTCCTGGCAGCCGGTGGAGAGCCGCGAGTTCACGCTCGCCGGCCAGAGCCATGGCATCCAGCGAGTGCTCGCCGATCACTCGGTCTGGATCCGACCCACGATACGCTTCTCGTTCGAGTGACCATGGTCCATCTCCTGGTTGCCCTGGTGGCGAGTCAGGTCTGCGATCCGCGGGCGAGCACGTCCATCCCGCCGCTGGCCCAGCAGGTCCAGCTGTTCGAAGGCGTCTCTCCCGCGCTCGCGCCCCTGACGCTGAGGACTCCCGTCCAGCGCTCGTTCGCCACCGCTCGCCCGACCTTCACCTGGGACTTCCCGCAGGGCGCGGACCTCGTCGCGGTGGCGGTCTTCCGGGAGCCGCCCCGGTACCTGGACGAACCGGACGTCATCTCGAACTTCGACGCGGACACCGTCGCCTGGGCCTGGCACTCCAACCTTGATCCCACCGCCCCTGGAAACGTCGCGACCTGGGATCAGGGCCGGCGCGTCCAGGACACCACGGCCCCGGGCCAGCCGCAGCTCTCGGACGAGGTGCCGCCGGACCTGGTCCGCGGGCAGGCGTATTACTGGGCGGCGTGGGCCTGGACCGGCGCGCACCTCTCCCATGCCAGCGAGGTCCGGGCGTTCATGGTCGGCGAGGACGGGATCACGGGCGGCGCGTGCTTCGGCGATGAGACGCTCTGCGCTCCACCCGGCGGCCCGCTCCCCACCGCCTGCATCGCTGGGGACTACTGCGCGATCATCTGCGGCGCCGACTCCGACTGCGTGCTCGGGATGCGATGCGACACGACCCCATCCCGACTGGGGCACGGGGTCTGCCGGCCGTCCCTCGATCTCGAGTGTGGATGCGACGCGGACGCGGGAGAGAAGTGCGATCCGCTCACTTGTCTCTGTCAGCGCCCGCCCCCCCACGAGGCCGGGTGTGGCTGCGTCGCCGCGCCCGGGAGCATGGTGGGGGCGCTGGTGTTGCTGTGGTGGATCGCCCGGCGTCACCTCTTCGCCGCCCGATCGGCCAGCGCGGCGTGCGCCGCGGCCAGGCGCGCGACGGGGATCCGGAACGGCGAGCAGGACACGTAGTCGAGCCCCAGCCGGTGGCAGAAGGCGATGCTCCGTGGGTCGCCCCCGTGCTCGCCGCAGATCCCCACCTCCAGCCCGCGGCGGCGCTTCCGGCCCAGCTCTACCGCCGTCTCCATCAGCTTGCCGACGCCCGCCTGGTCCAGGGTGGCGAACGGGTTCTCCGCCAGGATGCCCTTCTGCAGGTACTCCAGCAGGAAGCCCGTCTCCGCGTCGTCCCGCGAGATGCCGAAGGTGGTCTAAATAAGGTCGTTGGTGCCGAAGGAGAAGAACTGGGCGTACTCGGCGATGCGGTCCGCCACCAGGGCGGCCCGCGGCACCTCGATCATCGTGCCCAGCTCGTACTTCACCTGGACTCCCTGCTCCTTCATGACCTGGCGCGCCTGCTCCTCCAGCAGCGCGCGCTCCACCTTCAGCTCGTTGCCGTCCACGGAGAGCGGGACCATCACCTTGGGCCGCACGTCCACGCCCTCGCGGACGCAGGCGCAGGCCGCCTCGAAGATGGCGCGGACCTGCATGGCCACCAGCTCCGGCATGTGGATCCCGAGGCGGACGCCGCGCAGCCCGAGCATGGGGTTCTGCTCGCGCATCCCCTCCACCGCCTCCAGCATCCGCCGCTTCTCCTTCAGCTCCGCCTCCAGCGCCGCGCCGCCCTCCCCCCGCTCCTGCTTCAAGAGCAGCTCGGTCACCTCGCGCTGGAGCTGGTCGTGGTCGGGGAGGAACTCGTGCAGCGGCGGGTCGATCAGCCGGATGGTGACGCTCTGCCCGTCCATGGCCCGGAACAGCCCGGTGAAGTCCTCCCGCTGGAAGGGGAGCAGCTGCGCCAGGCACGCGGCGCGCTCCTCGGCGTTGGCGGCGAGGATCATCCGCTGGACGACCGGCAACCGCTCCGTCTGGAAGAACATGTGCTCGGTGCGGCAGAGGCCAATGCCCTCGGCGCCGAGCGCCCGCGCGCGCTGGGCGTCCACCGGGTAGTCGGCGTTGGCGCGGACCCCGAGGCGGCGGAACCCGTCCGCCCAGGAGAGCAGCGCCAGGAGACTGGGATCCTGGAGGTCCGGCACCATGGTGGAGAGCTTCCCGGCGAAGATCTCCCCCGTCATCCCGTCGATGGAGATCCAGTCCCCTTCCGAGAGCACGCGGCCGTCCGCCGCCTTCATCCGGCGGTTCGCCACGTCCACCTCCAGGGAGAGCGCGCCCACCACCGCCGGCTTGCCGAACTGGCGCGCCACCAGCGCGGCGTGGCTGGTGCGGCCGCCCCGGCTGGTGACCACGCCCTCGGCGGCGAGCAGGCCGTGCACGTCGTCCGGCTTGGTCTCCGGGCGGACCATGATCACCTGCCGCTTCTCCTGCTTCGCCCAGCGCTCGGCGGTGTCCGCGTCGAAGGCGATCTGGCCGATGGCCGCTCCGGGGGAGACGTTCAGGCCTTCCGCCAGGAGCGCCCCGCCCGCCCGCGCCGCGCGCCGCGCCTCCGGGTCGAGCTGGGGATGGAGGAAGTCGTCCACCTGCTCCGGGGTGACGCGGCGGACCGCGCTGGCGCGGGAGATGCGGCGCTCGTTGGCCAGGTCCACCGCGATCCGCACCGCGGCGCGCGCGGTGCGCTTGGCGTCCCGCGTCTGCAGCATCCACAGCTTGCCGCGCTCGATGGTGAACTCCACGTCCTGCACGTCCCGGTAATGGGCTTCCAGCTTCCGGGCGATCTGCCGCAGCTTGCGGTCCGCCGCCGGCATCTTCTCCGCCAGCGCCTCGATGGGGAGCGTGGCGCGGGTGCCCGACACCACGTCCTCGCCCTGCGCGTTGAGGAGGAAGTCGCCGTGCAGCTCCGGCTCACCGGTGGTCACGTTGCGGGTGGTGATCACGCCGGTGCCGGAGTCGTTCCCCAGGTTGCCGAACACCATCGCCACCACGTTGACCGCCGTCCCCAGCCCGTCCGGGATCCCGGCCGCCTTGCGGTAATCCTGGGCGCGCTTGCCGTTCCAGGAGCGGAACACCGCCATCGTCGCCAGGCGGAGCTGCTCCATCGGGTCGGTCGGGAAGGGGCGGCCGGACTGGCGCTCGGCGATCTGCTTGAACCCGGCGACCAGCGCGCGCAGGTCGTCCGCGGAGAGATCCGCATCGTTCTCCACCCCATGGCGGCGGCGCCGCTCCGCCAGCGCGGCCTCGAACGGCTCGTCCGGCGCGCCCAGCACCACGGTGGAGAACATCTGGATCAGCCGGCGGTACGAGTCTTGCGCGAAGCGCTCGTCGCCGGTGAGGCGGGCCAGCCCCTCCGTCACGCGGTCGTCCAGGCCGATGTTGAGGACGGTATCCATCATCCCCGGCATGGAGAACTTCGCCCCCGACCGGCAGGACACCAGCAGCGGGTTCTCCGGATCTCCGAAGCGCTTGCCGGTGGCCTCCTCCATCCGGCGCATCGCCTCCTCCACCTGCTTCCACATGCCCGGCGGGAAATCGCCACCGGCAGCGAGGAAGGCGTTGCAGGCCTGGGTGGTCACGGTGAAGCCGGGCGGCACCGGCAACCCCAACCGCGTCATCTCCGCCAGGTTGGCGCCCTTGCCGCCCAGCAAGCCCTTCACGTCGTTCCAGGTCGGCGCCACGCGCTTCACCAGGCCGAGCTGATCCAGGCGGTAGACGTACGCCCGGCGCGGCGGCGGAGTGCGGCGGCCGGGAGTGCGGCGGCCGGATGAGCGCTGCGAGCGAACCGTGAGAGGTCTTCGTCCTCGGGTCATATCGATCGTTCCTGTGGGGCCAGGCCGCTCCCGGCGCCACGCCGTCGAGAGCGCCCGGTCATGCCAGGCACCAGAGCAAGGGCCCTGCCAGCGCGCCGGCACGGCCCCGACCCGCCAGCCCGCAATGGCTGCGCTGGCCTCCTCCGCCCTGCACCGTTTGCGCGCCGTCGAGCGTCCGGACCGCGCGTCTCCGCCGGGCAGGCTCCGGGACGGGGAACGTTCCTTGCTATGAGGGCGTGTCATGAGCCCGCCCATGCCCGTCTGGACCATCGCCGCTCCTGACAAGGTGATGTCCGCCGAGGAGGCGGTGCGGCTGATCCCCGCCGGGCGGCGAATCCTGATCGGCTCCGGGGCAGCCGAGCCGGTGTCGCTGGTCTCGGCGCTGGTCCAGGGCGCGCCGCAGTGCGCGGACAACGAGATCGTCCACCTGCTCACCCTGGGGCCGGCGCCGTACGTGGAGCCGGGCCAGCAGGACCGCTTCCGCCACTGCGCCTTCTTCATCGGCGCCAACGTGCGCGAGGCGGTCCAGGAAGGCCGCGCGGACTTCATGCCGGTGTTCCTGTCGGAGATCCCGGAGCTGATCCGCAGCCGCCGGGTGCGGATCGACGTGGCGCTGATCCAGGTGAGCCCGCCGGACGCGCACGGCTACTGCAGCCTGGGCGTCTCCGTGGACGTGGTGCGGGCGGCGGTGGAGTCGGCGGACCTCGTCCTGGCGGAGGTGAACCCGCGGATGCCGCGGACGCACGGCGACTCCTTCATCCACCTCCGGCAGCTCCGTGCGTTGGTCCCGGTCGACGCTCCGCTGCTGGAGCGCCCGGCGGAGCCGCTGGACCGGGTCGCCGAGGAGATCGGCCGCCACGTCGCCAGCCTGATCCCGGACGGCGCCACGCTGCAGATGGGCATCGGCCGGATCCCGGACGCGGTGCTGGCGGCGCTGGCGAACCACCACGACCTGGGCGTGCACACCGAGATGTTCTCGGACGGCGTGATGCACCTGGCGGAGGCGGGGGTGATCACGGGCCGCCGCAAGACGTTGCTGCGGGGGAAGATCGTCACCTCGTTCATCATGGGGACCCAGGCGCTCTACCGCTGGGTAGCGGACAACCCGGCCATCGAGATGCGCCCCAGCGAGTTCACCAACGACCCGTTCACCATCGCCCGCAACGACCGGATGATGGCCATCAACGGGGCGCTGGCGGTGGACCTCACCGGGCAGGTGGCGGCGGACATGCTGGACGGCTGCTTCTTCTCCGGGATCGGCGGCCAGGTGGATTTCATCCGCGGCGCCGCGCGCAGCCGCGGTGGCCGGCCGATCATCGCCCTGCCCTCCACCGCCAAGAAGGGGACGGTGAGCCGGATCCAGCCGCTGCTGGAGGCGGGCACCGGCGTGGTCACCAGCCGCGGGGACGTGCGCACCGTGGTCACCGAGTACGGGGTGGCGGACCTGTGGGGCCGGAGCGTGCGGCAGCGCGCGATGGCGCTGATCGGGATCGCCCACCCGGACTTCCGGGCGGAGCTGATGGCCGCGGCCAAGGGCCGGAAGTGGGTGATGCCGGACCAGCCGGTGCCGCGCGGCCGCCACCCGTGGGCCGACAAGCGCGAGGAGGTGCTCCCACGCGGGGAGAAGGTGGTGATCCGGCCGGCCAAGCTCACCGACGAGCGCGCGCTGCAGGACCTGCTCTACCGGCTCTCCGACGATTCGGTGTACCGGCGCTTCCTCGCGCACAAGCGGACGCACCCGCGGCCGGAGGTCCAGGATCTGGTGGACCTGGACTACGAGGCCAACATGGCGCTGGTCGCTGCGGACGTCGATTCGGGCGAGCTGATCGGCCTGTGCCGCTACGACGTGGACCCGGCCACCAACCTGGCGGACCTGGCCTTCCTCGTCCGGGACGACTGGCAGTGCAAGGGCATCGGCACGGCGCTGATGCGCCGGATGACCGAGATCGGCCGGAGCCGCGGGCTGGCCGGCTTCACCCTCGACGTGCTGGCCACCAACCGGCCCATGCTCTCGGTGGTCCACAAGAGCGCGCTGGGCGTGCAGTCCCACCTCGACGGCGGCGTCTACCGCCTGGTGGCGCGGTTCCCGGAAGCGGCGGCCAGCGGCGCGCACGCGCCGTAACCCACCCGCTCAGCTCGAGAGCCGGTTCGGTTCGAAGGTGACGCCGAGGTTGGAGGTGATGCCCACCGCCTCGAACGCGTTGCCAATGGCCTCGAGCTTCTCGTCCAGGCGCGGATCCCGCCGGAAGAAGGAGCGGCCGGCCAGCTCGACCCCGCGGCGGCTGTCGATGAACCGGGAGGTCCGCGACAGGTGCTGGGTGAGCGACAGGTAGAACAGCGCCGCCACCTCGCGCGGGTCGAACATGAAGTTGCCGTTGACGTCCTTCGAGGTGAGCAGGTGGTGGGCGGCCTTGTTGTGGATGCCGCTGTTGACGTGCACCCCACCCCAGTCCGTCATCGGGCCCACGGACAGGAACACGTAGTCGTTCATGTGCTCCGGCTGCTCGTACCTGGACGGCTGGCTCATGTCGCGGATGGGGATGCCGGTCTCCTCCAGGTCCTCGCCCATCTCCCAGTTCCAGCTCCCCACGTCCGGGTTGTCGATGTTGGACATGATGATGCCGAAGATGTCCGAGTAGGACTCGTTGAGCGCCCCGGACATGCCGGCGTACTCGAGCCGCGCCGTGTGGTCCGTGAGCCCGTGGATGATCTCGTGGGCCACCACGTCCTTGGCCACCGCGTAGGAGCGGAATTCGCCGTGCTCGGTCATGCGCTGGCCGTACACCATCTGGGTGCCGATCCACGCGGCGTTGTTCCAGGTGCGATTGCCGGCGCGCGGGGCGCAGCAGCAGTTGACGCTGGAGATGAGCGGCCCTCCGCGGTTGTCCAACCCCTCGCGGCGCAACACGCGGCGGAGGAAGAGCACCACCTCCACCGCGTTGGCGTGCGCGCTGACCGCCGCCGCGTCCCAGGGTTCCGGCGGCGCCGCCACGTACTTTCCCGGCAAGCCCTCCCCCCGGTCCACGTCGCCGAACCCGTAGTCGTAGGTGTGCACGTTCAGCTCTTCATCGACGAGCTCGAGGAGGTCCCCGACCTTCCTCGCCTTGAACTGCCGGAGCTTGCCGACCCCGTCCATGCTCTTCTGCGCGATCGACTGCGCCTTGCCCGGGCGGTCCGGGGAGCGGAAGTCGATCGGCTGCCGCTCCTGCCCGAGATCGGGCCCGCCGACGCTCTGCACCCTCGGCAGCTCGACGATCAGCGAGCCGTCGTGGGCATCCACGAGATAGTCGAACGGTCCGGGACCCCGGTCTGCGGTGCTCGACCGGGTCACGTTCTGGACCAGGTAGGCCAGGTGCCAGCGCTGGTTGGGTTCGTTGAAGTAGAAGACGAGCCGCGGAAGCGTGTCCAGGGGCTGCGCCTCGTCGCCGGCGCGCTGGCGGACCGCTTCCATGGCCTGCGAGGGCGAGCGCTTGGCGACCGGATCCAGGTCCTCGGGCGGCATCCCGAGCGCGGAGTTGAGGGCGAGCAGCTCGTTGTTCTCGTCCAGCTCCACGGTGACCAGCGAGCCATAGACCGGGATGCGGCAGTATTCCTGCCGGAACTTCACCACCCGGGTGCCGGTGAGCGGGACGACCTCCGTTCCCAGCGTGCGGAAGTTGGCCTGCGTGTCCCCCAACTCCGGCTTGTTGAAGGTGGGCAGGGCCCGGCTGGCGAAGGCCTCGTTGAGGTACCGCCGGGCCACCGCCTCCGGGTCGAACCCTGCCAGCGATTGGTTCCCCTGGGGTGGGAGGTCGCCGACGAGCGGCCGGATGGCGTCCGCCACGGCGGCCTGCTCGTGGCGGTGGAAGGCGAAGCTTTGAAGTCCGTTGGAGCTCATGGGCGCCAACCTATGGACCCCGCGGGGGGCGCCAATTGGCGCGCGGTGACAGGCTTACTGTCGCCAGCGGGCCGGCGACGAAGACCTTCGTACCGAGGAGAGGCCTCGTCTCAGTGGAGCACCGGCCTCAGCAGGCGCCGGAGCTTCACAGGCCGTCGAACAGGCGCTTGGCCAAGGACCCGGACGAGATCCCGAGCTCGCGTCCGGGCTGCGACGAGTGCCGGGCCGACATTGGCCCACCTCTGCTCCTGAATGGATCGCGACGCCGCAGACTCCAGTCGACTAGAGCGCAGGAACGGAGGTGGCGCATGGGGCGACCCAGGCTCGATTCGGCGACACCACGAGCAGCCTTTCAGTCCAG
>DATBSS010000335.1:0-7481 GCA_036559665.1 Myxococcaceae bacterium | reverse complement strand
GGTCGGGGCAGCCGTCGTCGTCCTGGAAGCCGTCCTTGTCCTCCGGGTCCTCCGGGCACTTGTCCTTGTCGTCGAAGAGGCCGTCGCCGTCCTTGTCCTTGATGGGGCAGCCGCCGGTCTCCAGCGGGCCGGCCTCGGTCGGGCACTTGTCCTTGGCGTCCAGCACCCCGTCGTTGTCGTTGTCGAGGTCGGGGCAGCCGTCGTCGTCCTGGAAGCCGTCCTTGTCCTCCGGCTGGTCCGGGCACTTGTCGATGTCGTCGGTGACGCTGTCGCCGTCCTTGTCCTTGGGCACGGCCACCGGGCAACCCTGGTTGGGGAGGAACGGGCCGGGCTCGTTGGGGCAGCGGTCGTTGGTGTCGAGGACGTTGTCGTTGTCGTTGTCCGGGTCGGGGCAGCCGTCGTCGTCCTGGAAGCCGTCCTTGTCCTCGGGCTTGTCAGGGCACTTGTCGTCCTTGTCCGGGATCTCGTCGCGGTCGGTGTCGACGATCTCGATCTTCACCACCTGCGGCGGCGGCTTGGGTGGTTTGTCCCCGTCCCTCTCGCGCACCAGGATCTGCTTCGGCGCGCATCCCTTCGACAGCGCCTGCGCCTTCTTGACGTTCTCCTCGGCGATGCGGATGTGGTCCTGGGCCCGGAAGTTGTTGCCCCGGTTGAGCTCGCCCACCGCGAAGTCGCGGTTGGCCACGGCGTTGGCCAGCTCGGTCGGGGCGCACTTCTTGGCCCCGGAGCGCGTGGCCAACTCGATGTCGTGGGTGATGACCTCGGCGTCCGCGCTGATCTTGCTCCCGGCGACGCAGGAGCAGAGGGCGAGGGCCGCGGCGATGGAGGCGGCGCGAAGGGCTCTCATTGTTGAGGCTTGTCGGGAGGCGCGGTGGTGAACGACGGCGTGACGTCGGTCTTGGCGGCCGCCGCCATCGAATTCTCCTTGGCTTCGCGGGCCTTGGCGGACGCCTGCTCGGCGAAGCCTACGCCGACCTCGTAGTCGGAGAAGCCGACCACCTCGCGCGCCTTCCTGATGTACAGCTGGGCGAGGGTGAACTCGTAGGGCGAATACTTCTCCGCCCCCGCCGTCCGCGCCGCCTCGATCTGCACCTCGGCGTCGAGGATGAAGGCGGTGGAGCGGAGCGGGCCGCATCCTACGAGCGCGGGCCCTGCGGACAGCAGGAGTAAGGCCGCGAGGAGGCGTGGAATTCTGGGCGTCATCTGTAAGAGCCTGGACGAGCGTGAGCGTGGCCGGCCGCTGCGGTGGCAGTGCGCCAGCGAGCAAAGCAACCGCGCCCTGAGGGGTCAAGAATTCGAGGTAGCATCTGCGGCCGGATGGTGCGCATCTCCCTCCTCTTGGCGCTCGCCTGCTCGCTCTCACCCGCCTGGGCGGGGAGGGCCAGCGAGGCGCGTGCCCAGAGCCGCCGCCAGGAGACGGACAAGGCGGTGGACCAGATCCTCTCCGGCCAGGGGGTCCAGTCCGCCGTCTCCCGCATCCTGTACCTGGGCAACCAGGCCTACGCCACCAGCATCCTGGCGCGGGCGCTGGAGCGGTTCCCGGACGCGCGGGCCAAGCAGAACATCGCCTTCGCCTTCTCCCAGTTCGGGTCCAAGAATGGAGAGGCGCCGCTGTACGCCCTGGCGAAGGACGACGACGCCGGGGTGCGGATGAACGCGCTCCAGGCGCTGGCCCGGCTCAAGAGCGCGGACGCCCGGAAGATCGGCCCGCTGCTCCGGGACAAGAACGTGGGGGTGCGGCGGGAGGCGGCGCGGGCGCTGGGCGCGGCCGGCCGGGCCCAGGACTCCCAGATGCTGATGAACGCGGCCCGCGACGAGTCGGAGCCGGAGGTCCGGGCGGTGATGCTGATCGCCGCCGGCGACACCGGGGACCGGAAGCAGACGCGGGCGCTGGAGGGGTTCTTGAAGTCCACCTCGGAGAGCACGCGCTTCGCGGCGGCGCAGGCGCTTTGCCGGCTGGGGGCGCCCTCCGGGTACCATGTCGCCCACAAGCTGCTCAGCTCCTCCGACCGCTACGAGCGGCGGCACGGCCTGGCGCTGTTCGAGGGCTCCAGGGCCAGGGAGGCGGACAAGATTCTGCGGCCCATGCTGAAGGACCCGGACCCCACGGTCTCCGCCACCGCGGCGCGCATCCTCTACCAGGGCGGCGACGCGAAGATGCTGGACTGGCTGGTGGTGACCTCGGCGAAGGCGCCGAACTCCGCCCGGCTCGCCTACGAGACGGAGCTGGAGCAGCTGCACCTGGCGGACGACCGGAGGAAGCAGATCCTCGCCCGCGCCGGCATCAAGGCCCCCACCCAATGACCGCGGCGGCGCTGCTCTGGGCGCTCGTGGGAGCAGGGACCCCGGCCCCGGCCCCGGCCGGCGCGGCGGCGCCGGAGCGGTGGATGGACCTCCCGGACGAGCGGCGCCTCCAGGCCCAGGCGGCGTTGCCGGAGGGGCCGCTGCCTTTGCGCCTGCTGGCGGTGAGCGAGCGCTTCCTGAACACGCCGTACGGCTTCTCCCCGCTGGGCGAGGGCCAGGGGAGGGACCCGGACCCGCTGATCCGGTTCGACCAGGTGGACTGCCTCACCTACGTGGAGGAGACCATCGCGCTGTCGCTGGCGCGGTCCCCGGACCAGGTGGACCCGCTGCTGGCGGCCATCCGCTACCAGAAGCTGGTGGCGTACGAGGAGCGCAACCACCTCATGGAGGCGCAGTGGCTGCCCTCCAACGTGAAGAAGGGGTTCCTGAAGGAGGCCACCGCGCGTTACGGCGGACCGGACGTCCAGCACGCCGCCAAGGTGATCACCATCGCCACCTGGCGCTCCCCGTCGTCGCAGGAGCTGGACCTGCCCGAGGAGAAGCGGCTGGTGGGCCGCTTCCCGCTGGACCTCCTCCCGCTGGACAAGGCGCTGGCGCACATCCGTGAGGTGCCCTCCGGCACCCTGATGCTGGTGGTGCGCGAGGACCTCCCCGGCAAGGTGACGCGCATCACCCACCTGGGGTTCGTGGTGCAGAAGGGGAAGCGCACCTTCCTCCGGCACGGCTCGCGCAACCCGTTCATGCGCGTGGTGGACGAGGACGTGGAGAATTTCTTCTCCCGGAACGCGAAGTACGAGAAGTGGCGGGTGGACGGGGTGAGCTTCTACGACGTCCTCCCGAAGGCGCCGTAGGCTGGGGCCGTCTCGACATGAACGTGAAAGGCATGGCCTTCCTGGCCCGCGAATCGATGGTCGTCGAAGACTTCGGCGAACCGGCGTGGCGCGCCTTCCTGGAAGCCTGGCGGGGGGCGCACCCCGACTTTCCCGCCGTCGTGCTGCCGCTGACCAAGGTCTCGTCCGAGCTGTTCCTGGACCTCCAGGAGTCGCTGGTGAAGGAGCTGTACCGGGGGGACCGGGAGGCGTACTGGCGGCACGGGTACTTGTCCGGCCAGTACGCCATGACCCGCGGCCAGCTCCGGGGGATCTTCAAGCCGGGGGAGGCGCGCCGCCTGGTGCTGTTCTGCCCGCAGATCTGGCGCGGCTACTTCGACGGCGGCGAGCTGAGCGTCGCGCCCGCCGGGGAGCGGATGGAGCTCGCCATCACCGGCGTCGCGCCGCACCTGTACTTCGAATACACGGTCCTGGGCTTCCTCCACGGGGGGCTCCAGCTCCTGGACCCGGCGGCGGAGCGGCCCCGGCGCGTGAAGGGGTTCTCCGCGGGCGATTCCACGGTGCTCTACGAGGTGAAGGTCTGACTCCGGTGAACCGCGGATGAACGTCAAGGGCATCAGCCACCTGGCGCGCCAGGACCTCATCGTGGAGGAGTTCGGCGAAGTGCGCTGGCGCGACTTCATGAACGGCTGGCTCCAAAGCCACCCCGGCTTCCCGGCGCAGATCCTGCCCATCACCAAGCTCCCGCTGGAGCCCTACCTCCAGCTCCAGGAAGCGGTGCTCCGCGAGTTCTACAGCGGGGACCGGATGGCCTGGTGGCACATCGGCATCAAGTCTGCCGCCGTGGCGCTCACCACCGGCCAGCTCAAGGGCCTGTTCAGGCCGGGGGAGACGCGCCGCTTCCTGCTCTTCATGCCGAACGTCTTCCGCGGGTACTTCGACGGTGGGGAGCTGACCGTCGCCTCGAAGGGGGACGCGGTGGAGGTCGCCATCACCGGCGTCCCGCCGCACCTCTACTTCGAATACGGCGTGATGGGGTTCGTCCAGGGCGGGATGCAGCTCCTCGACCCGAAGTCCCAGCCGGGGAAGCGCGTCCGGGGCTTCTCCATCGGCGACCCGGACGTCTTGTACGCGTTCAAGGGATGACGGGCCGGAGGCGGTACTCCTCGGCGTAGGCCCGCGCCAGGGCCGCGTCGCCTCGCGCCTCCGCCGCGCGCGCCAGGTCCATGAGGACCATCCGCTCCTCCACCGCGTTCCCCTCGCGCCGCGCCCGCTCCAGCGCCCGCAGGCCCATCGCGCCGGCCTCGGCACCGGCCCCCAGCACCAGGTGCGCCAGCGCCGTTCCCCGCTCGGCATACAGGCAGCGCAGCTCCGCCCGGTCGATGGTGGCGCAGTCCTTCACCCGCCCCTCGAGGATCTGGAGCGCCTGCCCCGCGCGCCCGCCGGACATGTCGCGGACGGCGGCGTGCTCGTCCGCCACGGCCAGCAGCCACGGATCCGCCGCCGCCAGTGCCAGCGCGCGTTGCCGCTCGACCTCCTGGAGCCGCTCCGGGAGCAGCTCGAGCGCCTGGCGTTCGAGGTCGAGCTGGCCCGCGCGGCGCGCGCGCTCCGCCAGGGCCTTGAGGGCGCCCGCGTCCTGGTCGCCGTCCGTCAGCCGGGCGTACTCGCGCGCGAGCGCCTCGCGGCCCTGGAACGGTTGCGCCAGCACGCGGTCCACCGCGCGGCGGGCCCCGTCGCCGCCGGAGCGGGCATCCAGCGCCTCCGCCGCCGGCCTCAGCGCCCGCACCGCCTGGGCCGTGCCGGCACGGGCGAGCACGTCGTCGAAGTAGGACCGCAGCAGGGAGAGGGGCGCGTCCCTGGCGTCCGCCGGGAACGGCGCCTCGCCCCGCCCCGCCTTCTGGCACAGGTCCTTCGCCGAGGCGTAGGCGGCCCGCCGGCGCTCCACCTCCGCGCGGAGCGGCGCGGCCAGCTGCTTCGCCTCGCCGGACCACCCGGGCTCGCCCGCCGCCGCCACCTGGTCCAGCTCCGCCGCCGCGGCCATGGATAGCCCGAGCGCGCGCAGGGCCAGGGCGTGGTTCCAGCGCGCCGCCCCGGACCCTGGCCGCAGCGCCAGCGCCCGCGCCGAGTGGCGCAGCGCCTCGGCCGGGTGCCCGAGCATCAGGTCCATGGCGGCGCGGGTGGAGAACGCCTGCGGGCTCTCCCCAGCGCGGTCCAGGTACGGCCGGGCGGCCTCCGGAGCGCCGCGCGAAAGGTACGCGTCGGCGATGGCCACCAGCTTGCCCCGCGCCTCCAGCTTCGCCAGCTCCGGCAGGGGCGGGGGAGGGGCGGGCTCCGCGCCGCGGGTCATCTCGTAGGGCCGCCAGCGGTCCGCGGCGGGCGTGGAGAGGCGCGCCTCCAGCGGCCGCTGTGCGCCGGCGGCCAGCCACAGGGACGGGTCCGGGTCGCCGCCCAGGCGCCCGGAGATCACCAGCGCCAGGCTCGCCGCCATCGCCACGCCCGCGACGGCCGTCGCCCGGGCGATCCACCGCGAAGGGCGGATGACCCTGGCCCCGGCCGCCTCGCCTCCCAGGGCGTGCTGGGACATGCCGGCGAGCTGGACGCGCTCGTGCAGGCGCGCCTGGCAGGGGGCGCAGCCGGCCAGGTGTTCCCGGAAGCGTTCGGCCTCCTCGGGCGGGAGCTCCCCGTCGACGAAGCGGTCCAGCTCGGCGTGGAGGTCGGGGGAAGCCGGGCTCATGACAAGACCTCGCTCAGGAGTTGCCGGAGCTGATCGCGCGCGCCGGTGAGCCACGCCCCCACGGTGCCCTCGGGCGCGCCAAGCTGCCGGGCGATCTCGCGGTAGCGCATCCCCCGCGCGTGGAGTTGGTACGCCTGCTGGAGCTTGTCCGGCCGGAGCCTGCGGATGGCGGCCAGGAACTGTTCGTCCGACACGACCATCCATTGCTCCGGCTCCGCCCGCTCCGGCGAGGCGGCCGCCTCCACCGCGGGGCCCGGGTCGGCGGCGGCGCGCTCCGTCTGCCGCTTGCGGCACAGGTCCAGGAAGTGGTTGGTCATGGCGGTGCGGGTGAAGGCCCGGCGCGCCGCGTCCGGCTGGCCGTCCAGCCGCTGGCGTTGGCGGAAGGCGCGCTCCAGGGCCTCCTGGACCAGGTCCTCCGGGTCGATGGAGCCGCCCGAGCACAGCCTCCGGGCAATCCCCAGGAGCGCGCTGCGCTCGTGGCGAGCGAAGTCCTCGAAGCGGCTCCGGGCACCGTCCTCCGACTCCACGGGGCGCAGGTACCACGTTGCGGCGGTCGAAGCGAACACGGTCCGACTGTTCAAACGGACACGGCCCGAAACCTTGGGGGGTGGGGGCCCTTCGTCGACGGAGCCCTGAATAAATTGTGCTCCTCGAGTCTCGTGTCAGGGTGGGCACCGCCCGGGCGGGTTCTGCCGGGGCCATTTGGGGGGGAAATCGTGACGATCACCATCAGGGTCCCGCCCTGGGGGGTCTTTGCCCTGATCGCCGGGGCCGGTTGCGCTCCGGGCCAGGCGGCGGACCCGCCCTCGAGGTGCATGCCGGCGGTCTCGTCCGAGTTGGGGACGGCGCACAGTCCGTTGCTCTTCGAGATCTCGCCCAACGTCGTGATGCCCGGCGACCAGTTCCAGATCGCCGGCGCCGGCTTCGGCGACGACACGCGCCTCGAAGGACTGGGCGACTCCGTCGTCTTCCAGAGGATGGACGAGGGCTCGGTGGTCGGGACCTTTCCCTCCGGGAGCGGCGTCGCCTTCGTCGGCGCCCGGACGAGCGAAGGCGGCGGCTCCAACAAGGTCCCGATCTCGTTCGGCGACGGCCTGGTGGGGGCTAATCAAGGGCTCAGCTCCGACGGGTGGGTCCACAGCATCGCGGCGACGACCGGACCGACACCGATGGTGTACGCCGCGACCACCGGAGGCGTGTATCGCTCCACGGACAACGGCATCACCTGGCAACGCCGGTCGCTCGGCCTGCAGCAGGCCCATGTGTGGAGCATCGTCGCCTCTCCTCAGGCCCCGGAGTGTCTCTATGCCTGCACGGAAGATGGGCAAGTCTTCAAGTCGTACAACCACGGTCAGGCCTGGCAACCCATACGACAGCCGCTTTTCGGCGAACCCCACTGCGGTCTCCGCGCACATCCCACCGACCCGAACCAGGTGTTCGCAACCAACAATGGCTGGACCTTCCGCTGGAACGGGGCCACGTGGAGCAGCTTCAGCGACCTCCGCGTGTCGATCGCGTCCGTGGTGGAGCGATACATCTACGCGGTTCCCTACCCAATCGATCAGCCACCCGGTCTGTGGCGTTTCGACCTGGACACAGGCCAGCCAGAGGTG
>DATBSS010000334.1:0-12581 GCA_036559665.1 Myxococcaceae bacterium | reverse complement strand
CCAGCCCGTACGACTTCCAGGGGCTGGGCAAGCAGTGCCTGCCCTGGGTGTTCGAGCTGTGCGGCAAGCACGGCATCCGCGTGGTGGCCATGGAGGTGACCGACGCGCGGCAGATCGAGGAGATCTCCCGCGCGCTGGAGGACGCCGGCCGCCCCACCGGGGTGATGCTGCAGATCGGCACCCGCAACACCCAGGCCTTCGAGCTGCTGCGCTCGGTGGGGCAGCAGGCGCAGTTCCCGGTGCTGTTCAAGCGCGGGATGGGCATCACGCTCGAGGAGTCGCTCAACGCCTGCGAGTACGTGGCCAGCGAGGGCAACGGGAAGATCATCTTCTGCCTGCGCGGCGTGAAGACGCACCTGGGCGACCCGCACCGCAACCTGGTGGACTTCGCGCACGTGCCGGTGGTTCGGCGGCAGACCCGGCTGCCGGTGTGCATCGACCCGTCCCACAGCGTGGGCCGGCTGGACGCCGCGCCGGACGGGCTGACCGACGTGTTCCACGTCGTCGGCCAGGGGCTGATCACCGGCGCCTCCGCGGTGCTGGTGGACTTCCACCCCAAGCCGCAGGCCGCGCTCTGCGACGGCCCGCAGGCCCTCACGCTGGACCAGCTCCCGCGCCTGGTCCGGTACATGGAGATCGTCCAGCGCGCGTACCGCGAGGCGCGCGCCATCGGAGAAACCGCGGGTTAGGCCCTCCCACCCGGCCGCCCTTGACCGGGCGACGCGCGGGATCAATACTGTACATCCGTTCAGTCGCTCGCTGAGCGCGGGATGGAGAGGCCATGCGAATCGCCCGGGATCGCCAAGAAGAGTCCCTAATAGTTGTTACGCCGGGCTTGGTTGTTTCAGGTCTCTTCGGTTCTTTTGGCGTCTTTTCGCGTCTCGAAACGCGCTGCGACAGGACCGATTTTCCCTCGGAAAGGCGCGCCGCATCAGAATTTTTCCAGATGCCTCGCCTTCCCGGCTGATGGTCCGGCGGTTAGCATCCGCGGCCATTTCAGCAGCATTTTTTGATACAAATCAAGAGACAAATGTTTCACTCGATACCATGGGCAAGGACAGGCTGGACGAGATGATGGAGTTGGCGAGCCGTGGGCGGCCGCCCTCGAGCAAGCTGGCCGCCGAGCGCGCGGAGCTGGAGGTGAACGGGCGGAACTGGGCAGCGCGGCACGTGGCGGACCTCATCGATCTGTCGGAGCTGACGGTGAAGCGGATGGCGCGCCGCGGGAAGCTGCCGGCGGTCAAGGTGGGCCGCGGATGGGAGTTCCCGCCCGCCAAGGTGCGCGCCTGGTACGCGGGCGAACCGGTGGAGCTGCCGAAGCGGCCGCCGCCGTCGCCGCCGAAGAAGAAGAAGCGCCGGGCGAAGGCCAAGAAGTGAAGTGATGGCGGGAGTGCTCCCCCATGGGATTTCTGTACAGGCGCCGCGACAGCCGGCTGTGGTGGGTGTGCTGGAGCGACATCACCGGTGAGCGCCGCCGGGAGAGCACCGGGCTGACCGACCTGGAGGCCGCCCGCCGGGTGCTGGATGAGCTGGAGACCCGGGTGGCGGCGAAGCGCCGGCTGTCGCTGGCCTCGGTGCAGACGATAGGGGACTACGCGCGCTCCCGGGCGGAGGCAGCGGCGCTGCTGGCGAACCTCACCCCGGAGCTGGCGTCGGCCGCGCTCTGCGACGTCCGGCACCAGCACGTGGTGGACTGGATGCACGAGCTGCCGGAGCACCGGCTCCCGGACGCTCCGACGGTGCGCGCGCTCTACATGCAGCTGTACCGGCTGTTCGACGACGCGGTGGCGGACGGGCTCCTGGCGTCCAACCCCTGCCGGTCGGAGAAGGAGCCGGAGGACGGCGTCCACCTGGACCTGGACCGGCACCTCTCCAACCACTTCACGCGGGCGGAGGTGGAGCGGCTGATCTCGGACCCTCAAGTCGACCGCTTCCGGCGGTGCCAGTGGGCCGTGCTGGCGCTCACCGGCGCGCGGATCGGCGAGGTGCTGTGCCTGAGGGTGCGGCACTGCGACCTGGCGCGGCAGCCCCTGGGGCGGCTGCTGGTCACCGGCCGCTGGGACAGCAAGCTCCGCCGCGTCACCCCGTCCAGGTCCGGCCTCCCGCGGGAGGTCCCGGTGCACCGGGCGCTGGCGGCGCTGCTCCAGGATCACCTCCGCGCGGCGCTGCCGGTCCGGCTGGGCCGCCCGGCGGACCCGGACGACCTGCTCTTCCCCGCGGCCGGCGGCGCGCCCCAGCAGGCGGGCACCACGCTGGCCCACCTGCAGCGCGACCTGGACGCGGTGGGCGCGCGCAAGGGGAACCTGCACACGCTCCGCCGGACGTTCTTCGAGCTGGGCCGGCAGGACGGCGCCTCGGCGCAGGTGCTCCGCCTGGTCAGTGAAGAAGGGCGGACGGAAGACCCGGACGTGCCCTACACCGCCAAGTGCGCCGAGATCGCCCGGCTGGACATCCAGCTCGAACGCCCCGGCGGAGGGGACGGCGGCCCCCTGCTCCCGCCGGACCCGGTGGCGCCGCCGCGGCACGCGCGGCCGGCCGGCCGGTAGCGCCCTCTCTTGCGGAAGTCCGTGAAATTTCCGCCGAGCTGGGCGAGAAAAGCGCTGTGACCACCATGCTCGTGCTCGTGACCGGCGCCACCGGGCGAATCGGCCTCCGCCTGATCCCGCGGCTGTTGCGCGCCAACTTCCAGATCCGCCTGCTGGTGCGGAACCGCCACCGGGTGGAGCCCTTCGCCAACCGCGGCGCCCAGATCATGGTGGGAGACATGCGGGACCCGGAGGTGGTGCAGAAGGCGCTGGAGGAGGTGTGGGGGGTGATCCACCTGGCGGCGGCCTTCCGCGGCGTCTCCGACCAGGAGATGGCGGAGGTGAACGTGGAGGCCACCCGGACCCTCGCCTGGATGGCGAACGCCCGCCGCTTCGTCTTCGCCTCCACCGGGCTGGTGTACGGGCCCGGGCGGGGGCGGCCGGCGCGCGAGGACGATCAGCCCCAGCCCCCGGCGAACGCGGCGTACCCGAGGACCAAGGCGCAGGCGGAGGAGGTGCTGGGCGAATTCCAGCGCGGCGGGCTGGACCTGCGCGTGGCCCGGCTGGGCTTCGTCTACGGCGACGGCGATCCGAACCTGGAGGAGTCGCTCAAGTGGGCCGGCGACTGGCCCGCGCACAAGCGGCTGCACCTGGTGCACCACGCCGACGTGGGCCAGGCATTGATGCGGGTGCTGCTGGCGGAGGGCCTGGACAAGCATCGGATCTTCAACGTCGCCGACGACGCGCCGCTCACCGCCCACGAGCTCCACGTGCTCAACGGCCGGCCGGTCCCACCCGAGGCGGCGGCGCGGACGCTGGCCGACCCATGGGAGGGGATCATGGACACGTCCCTGGTGCGCGAGAAGCTGGGGTTCCGGCCCCTCTACCCGACCGTCTACACGGCGCAGGACGCCGGGAGCCTGTGATCAGAATGGATCGTAGCAGTCGTAGTTGCGCTGGGAGACGATCCGGCCGTCGCGCAGCTCGATGAACATCCCGAACTGGGCGTGCAGCTCGGCGCCGGGCTGGAGCTTGCCCATGGGAATGGCGAGCTCGCCCCGCCAGTCCACCTCCATCGCCACCCGGTCCCCGTCCGCCATGACGCTCCGGACCTCGTAGCGCTGGCGGCGGAGGAGGTCCTTCCCGCGGCGGGACGCCTCCAGCGCACCGCGGGCGTCGGTGCGGGAACCGTTCGGGTAGATCCGGTTGGGGAGCTGTTCGAAGACGGCGTCGGGGTGGACGAAGCGGGACAGGGACTCACCCGTCTCGCCGCGCTCGATCGCCGCCAGGTACTCCCGCACCCGCTTCACGCTCTCCGGTTCCATGTGGGCCTCGAACGTAGCAGCCGGGCGAACGCCAGGAGCGCGGCGGCCGCGAACGCGCCTGCTCCACCCGAGAAGCAGGCGCACCCGGACGCCGGCCGGACCTGGAGCATCGCCACGTCCGAGGCGCGCTCCCCCGAAGGACCCGTCACCTCCAGCGTCGCCCGGTACACCCCGGGCACCAGCGCCAGCACCGCCCGCTCCCCCTCCACCGTGACCGGCGCGACCGCGTCCGCCACCTCCTCCACGGTCCACCGCATCGTCGAGAGCGGCCCATCCACCGCCAGGCTCTTCGAGCCATCCAGCGTCACCATGCCCGGCGCCGCGCAGACGTCCGGCCCGGCGGAGGCGACCACCGGCCCCCGGTACCCGGAGAGCGGGATGGGCACCGTGATGGGGCTCTCCCATACCTTCCCCACCGTCCCGTCCGGCGTCAGCCCGATCAGCCCGAGCGCCGGGTTGGTCGAGAAGATCAGCCCGCCCCCGCCCAGGTACCGGTGCAGCGCCACCGCGCCCGGCGCCGCCGCGTCCTCCGGCAGCGCCCAGAACGCCACCTCCTCCGCCGCCGGCCCCTCCACGTGCAGGTCCGCCACCTCGCACGGGAGCGCGCGCGTCACCCGCACCGCGCCGGTGGCCGGCCGATCCAGCGCGAAGAATTCCGGCGCCCGCGGCGGCCCGTCCGGTGGCAGGTCGCGCGCCAGGGAGGTCCCGTACACCGCGACCGGCAGCGCCAGCCGCAGATCGTCCAGGTCCATCCCGTACATGACCTGGTTGTAGTCGTACCGCGGCGTGGCGGTCGCTTCCCCGGCGAACGCCGAGGAGTAGGTGCACTCGAAGAAGATCCGCCGGCCACCCTCCTCGTCCAGGAACGGGTGCCGGTGCGGGTTGTAACAGGTGTACCCGTCGTGGGTGACCACGTGCGCCGAGTAGACCCACGGCCCCATGGGCGTCTCCGCTTCGCCGTACCAGATCTCTCCCAGGAACGACGTCGCCCCGTACGCCTCCCCGAAGATGCGCACGAACCGCCGCCGGTACGCGTTCCACGCGATGCTGTCCGCGTGCGCGTTCACCCGTTCGCCCCCGGGGAACGCCCGCTCGTGCCCGGCCAGGAGCTGGTCCGCGCTCATCCCCACCGGGACGCCGTCCGCCCGCGGCGACGGAGCACCCGCCCGCCACGCCCAGGCCGGCGCGCCGAACGCCCCGTCCCGCGCCACGGTCCCGTCCTCCCGCAGCGGGGTGAATGATTCATACGTGGAGGGATCCGCCAGCGCCTCCGCGGTGGCGGGCGCGCGCACGAACCGCCCGTACTGGACGAACGCCCCGGACGGCCCGCGCCACACGAACGCGTGCCCGCCGGGCCGCACCTTCGCCGACCCGTCCCACACCACCACCTTCTGGAACTGCCCGATGGCGTCGTCCAGCATCGCCATGCCGGCCTCGACCGGGTCGGCGAACACGGGGAACTTCCCGTACGCCGTCATCAGGCGCTCCCGGCCGGCGGCGTCCGGCACCGCCACTACCCCGTCCAGCCACGTCGGGCCGGGGCCGGGGATGGGCGCCATGGGCCGACTGAACCCGTCCTCGCCCTCGTAGTACTGCAGGTCGATCCCCACCGACGCCGGGAGGCCGCCGCTGGCCGGCAGCAGCGACCTCGCTCCCGAGGCGAAGAAGTTCCCCAGCAGGTACGCCGGGCGGACGGTGTCCCCCCAGATGAAGAACGGCTGCCCCTGGTAGATCGCGCTCTGCACCGAGTCCTGCCCGATCACCTTCCCGTCCAGCACCGGCTTCTGGATCGGCGCCGGCAGCCCCAGCAGCACGGTGTCCCGGTAGATGCCGCCGCCGGTGACCCGGTACAGCCTTTCGGCCGGGAGCCGGCGCTTGACGAAGAGCGTGGTCCGCTCCCCCGCGCGCGGCGTGAGGGTGACCTCCCCGCCCTCGAAGGCGTACCCGTGCGAGACCACCTCGAACGCCGCCGGCACCCCCATCCCGTCCAGCTCCCAGAAGGCGATCCGCCCCGCGCTGTCGGTGACGTACGCGTGCCGCGGGCCGCGCAGCTCCACCATGGGCACCCCGCGGCCGGTGGCCTCGTCCACCACGTCGATCTCGAACCGCTCGAACGGCGCCGGCGAGTCGCGCGCCAGCAGCCGGGTGGCCTCGTCGCCGAACGGGCCCGAGGGCGCAACCCCGGCATCCGGGGCCAGGTCCGCCTTCACCACGGCGCTCCCGCCGTCCGTGACGGTGAGCCGGACGCCGCGGATCCCGAACCCGTCCGCCGGGAGCTGGTAGCGCGGGTCGGTCAGCATGAAGAAGACCTCCTGCCCCTCCAGCCCGGGCTCCTCGAACGCCGCGGTCCCGTTCTGGTCGGTGGCGAGGGCGATCCGGTGGTTGGTCTCCAGCACCGCGCCGGCGACCGGGGCGCCCCCGTCCCGGTCCACCAGGGTGATGCCGAAGGGCCGCGCGGCGAGGATCCAGACCACGAGCGCCGGAGCAGGTAGGAGCATGGCGCCATCACGCTACCCCGCTCCGTCCGCGCCGCTACCTCGCCCTTCGCCCGGGACATAGACTGGGAAACCCTTCGCAGGGGGGAAATGCCCATGCTCCAACTCTTCGTCGCGGCGCTGGTCGCCGCAGCCCCCGCACCTGCTCCGACCAGGACCACTGCCGGGGCCAAGCCCGCCGCGGTGTCCCCGGACACGCCGATCAAGCTGGCCGCGCCGCAGCTGTCGGTGCTGAACATGGATGCCCGCGCCGGCACCTTCTTCAACGAGCACGTCGCCGAACGCCTCTCCGCGGAAGGCTTCCGCGTCACCACCGCCAAGGAGATCGAGGAACTGGTGGGCCTGGAGCGCCGCCGCCAGCTGGTGGGCTGCGACGAGAACAGCGCCTGCCTCTCCGAGCTGGCGAACGCGCTGGGGGTGGACGCCATCATCTCCGGGGAGATCGGCAAGCTGGGCGGGAAGTACCAGCTCCTCCTCAAGGTCAACTCGGCGCTGGACGGGCGGCAGCTCAGCTCCTACAGCGCGCGCACCTCCAGCGAGGAGGGCGTGCTGGACGAGATCTCCAGGGCCGCGCACATCATGGCGCCCGAGATCGCCCGCGCCTTCGGCCGCACGCTCAAGCCCATCGTCCGCGAGCGCCAGGCCACCCCCCGCGACTACGCCTGGCTCCCGGCGGTGGCCGGCGCGCTGGCGGCGGGCGGCGGCGGCTTCTGCATGTACCAGGCGAGCGTCCGCTACGACCAGCTGACGCACCCGACCGCTCCCATGACCATCGCCCAGGGAGACGCCATCCGGACGAGCGGGAAGACGTTCCAGGGCGTCGGGTTGGCCGGGCTCGGCGTGGGCGGCGCGGCGCTGATCGCCTCCGGGGCGATGTTCTTCCTGGGCGGCGGAGACGGAGCGCCGGCCGCGGGCGCGTCGGCCGCGGTGCTACCGGAGGGCGGCTTCGCCGTCGGGGTCACAGGGGTGCTGCCATGGTGAATCGGACCTTCCCTGGACGACTGGCGCTGTGGGCGGCCCTGGCGCTGGGAGCGCTGGGCGCCTCCGGCTGCTTCGACTTCGACAAGGCCTTCGAGGACTGCAAGACCAGCGGCTTCTGCACCGGGGACGGCGGCACGGGCGGCCCGGTCACCATCACCACCACCGCGCTCCCGGACGCCTACGCCGGGCGTACGTACACGCAGACGCTCGCCGCTACCGGCGGCACCGGCGTCTATGCCTGGTCGGTGTCGGCGGGCGCGCTGCCCGCGGGGCTGGCGCTCTCGATGGACGGCGTCCTCTCCGGGACGGCGACCGATCCGGGCCCCGCCAGCTTCACCGTCACCGTCTCCTCGGCCGGGAACACCGCGGACCAGCCGCTCACCCTGGAGGTGCTGCCGGCCCTGGCGCTCTCCACCACCGCGCTGCCGGACGGGTACACGGGGCAGGCGTACTCGAAGGCCATCGCCGCCACCGGCGGCAAGCCGCCGTACGTGTTCGCGGTGCAGGGAACGGTGCCGGACGGGCTGTCGCTCTCCTCCTCCGGCGTGCTCTCCGGGACGCCGACGTTCGCCTTCAGCGGCATCGTCACCATCGCGGTGCGCGACGCCAACACGCAGGTGACCGCCACCCCGCTGCCGATCACCATCTACGCGCCGCCGGCGATCACCACCGGGCAGCTCCCGGACGGGTACACGGACCAGCCCTACTCGGTGACGCTGGCGGTGGTGGACGGGAAGGCGCCGTACACCTTCTCGATCAGCGCGGGCACGCTCCCGCCCGGGCTGTCCCTGGACGCGATGAGCGGCCAGATCTCCGGCAACCCCGGCGTCCCGCAGAACGTGAGCCTGATCGTCACCGCCACCGACGCCAACGGGAAGACCGCCAGCCGGCCCCTGACCCTGGGCATCTACGCGCCGGTCAGCATCACCTCCGCGACCACGCTCCCCGACGCGTACACCCAGACCGGCTACGACGTCACGCTCACGCGCTCCGGTGGCAAGGGGACGGTGATCTGGATCGCCGGCTCGGGGCTGCCGGCCGGCATCTCGCTCTCCATCGACGGCCACCTCACCGGGTCGCCCTCCACGTCGAACCCCAGCCCCTCCACCTTCAGCGTCACCGCCACCGACGGGAACCTCCGGAGCGACACCAGGGTGTTCACCCTGGGCACGTACGACCAGCCGAACATCGCCACCACGGCGCTGGCGGACGGGACGCTCAACGTCGTCTACTCCGACCAGCTCGCGGGGACCGGCGGCAAACCGCCGCTGACCTGGATGCTGGGCAGCGGCAGCCTCCCCAACGGCCTGACGCTGTCGTCGTCGGGCCTGGTGAGCGGGACGCCCAGCACCGCCGGCGGCTCCAACTTCGTGGTCACCGTCACCGACGCCAACGGCCGCTCCCGGAGCAGCACCGTCACCTGCACCGTCTACAGCGCGCTCACCATCAGCACCGGCGCGCTGCCGGTGGGCTACGCGGGCGGCGTGGCCTACGGCGCCAACCTGGCAGCGGCGGGCGGGCGCTCGCCGTACACCTGGGCGCTGGTCTCCGGGAGCCTGCCGCCGCCGCTGGTCCTGAACGCGCAGGGGGCGATCAGCGGGACGCCGGCCGGGTCCGGCACCGCCAACTTCACCGTCCAGGTAACCGACGCCAACTCCGCCACCACCACCAAGGCGCTCTCGCTGGGAGTCGTCCCGGCGCCCAGCATCATCACCGCCTCGCTGGACGACGGCTACATCGGCGTCGCCTACGGCATCACCGTGCAGGCGCAGGACGGGAAGCCGCCCTACACCTTCTCGCTCACCGGGGCGCTCCCCAACGGGCTGTCGCTGGACCCGGTCACCGGGCAGATCTCCGGCACGCCCAGCTCCGCGGCGTCCGCCACCATCACCGTCCAGCTCACCGACGGCAACGGCCTCACCGCCAGCCGCCCCTACGCCTTCGGCACCTACGCCACGCCCTCGGTGATCACCACCTCGCTGCCGGACGGCTACGTGGGCGACGCCTTCTCGCAGGCGCTGGCCAGCTCCGGCGGGAAGGCGCCCTACACCTGGTCGCTGGCGGCGGGCTCGTTCGCTGCGGGGCTGACCTTGAACGGCAACGGCACCGTCACCGGCACGCCGTCGGCCGTGCAGTCCACCTCGGTCACGGTCCGCCTCTCCGACGCCAACGGCCGGGCGGCCAGCGGCATCGTGACCCAGCAGATCTACGCGCCGCCCTCCATCATCACCTCGCTGGGCGACGGCTACGCCGGGGCGGCGTACCCCAGCACCACCCTGGTGGTGAACGGCGGGAAGCCGCCCTACAGCTTCAACATCACCTCCGGCTCCCTCCCGAGCGGGATGTCCTTCGCAGGCGCCACCGGGACGTTCTCCGGGACGCCGGCGGCGGCCGGCACCGCCAGCTTCACGGTGACGGTGACCGACGCGAACGCGCGCAGCGCCAACCTGCCGATGTCGCTGCCCGTCTACGACCTCCCCTCGGTCACCACCGCCTCGCTGGCGGACGCGTACGCCGGGGCGAGCTACTCCGGGACGCTCGCCGGTTCGGGCGGGAAGGCGCCCATCGCCTGGAGCGTCAGCTCCGGCACCCTCCCCGCGGGCCTCAGCCTGAGCGGCGGCGGCATCTTCAGCGGCTCGAGCGGGACCGCGGGCAGCAGCACCTTCACCGTGCAGATGACGGACGCCAACGGGCGGCAGGCCACCCGGTCGCTCTCGCTGGCGGTGCTGTCCGCGCTGTCGGTCACCACCGCCGCCGTCTCGGACGGCTACGCCGGCAGCCCCTACTCCACCGCCGCGCTGGCCGCGACCGGAGGGCGGTCGCCGTACACCTTCAGCGCGGTGGGAGCGCTCCCCTCCGGCCTCTCGCTGAGCGGCGCCGGCACCTTCAGCGGGACGCCGGCCGCCTCCGGGACCACCACCTTCGACGCGAAGGTGACGGACGCCAACAACGCGACGGCGCAGCGGACGCTGACGCTGGACGTGTACGGCGCGCCCAGCATCGCCGGGACGCTGGTGGACGCGTACCAGGGGACCTCGTACTCGGGCGCGCTCACCGGTTCGGGCGGCAAGGCGCCGTACGGCTTCGCGGTCACCTCCGGCGCGCTGCCGGCCGGGCTCTCGCTCTCCGGCGGAGGCACCCTCACCGGCACGCCCACCACCGCCGGCAGCTCCGGCTTCACCGTCACGCTCACCGACGCCAACGGCGTCACCGCCACCCGGAACCTGAACGTGAGCACGCTCGCGCCGGTGGCGGTGGCCACCTCCTCGCTGGCCGACGGGTACCAGGGGCGGTCGTACTCGATGACGCTGGCCGGCAGCGGCGGCCGGACGCCGTACACCTTCGCGGTCACCTCCGGCGCGCTGCCCGGCGGCCTCTCCCTCAGCGGTGGCTCCGGGCTGATCTCCGGCACGCCGGGCGCGGTGGGCTCCTCCAGCCTCACGGTGACGGTGACCGACGCCAACGGCGTCTCCGCCGCCCAGTCCTTCACGCTCCCGGTGCTGGCGGTTCCCTCCATCACCACCAGCGCGCTACCGGACGGTTACGTCTCCACCGCCTACTCCGCGCCCAGCCTGGCCGGGACGAACGGGCGGGCGCCGTACACCTTCAGCGTCGCCAGCGGGCTGCCGCCCGGGGTGAGCGTCTCCAGCGCGGGCGCGTTCTCCGGCACGCCGTCCGGCTCCGCCACCTCGTACCCCTTCACCGCCACCCTCACCGACGCCAACGGCGTCACTGCCACCGCCAACCTCACCATCGCCGTCTGGTCGGCGCTGCTGGTGGGCGGCGGCGGCCTTCCGGACGGGTACCTCACCGACGCGTACTCGGGGACGGTCTCGGCCAGCGGCGGCAAGGCGCCGTACACCTGGTCCGTCGCGAGCGGCGCGCTCCCCTCGGGCGTGACGCTTAACCCCTCCTCGGGCGGGCTGAGCGGCACGCCGGGTGCCGCCGGGACCGCGTCCTTCACCGCCCAGGTGGCCGACGCCAACGGCGTCACCGCCACCGGCGCCAAGAGCATCCAGACCTTCGCGCTCCCGTCGATCACCACCTCCAGCCTGGCCAACGCCTCGGTGGGCGCGCCGTACTCGGCATCGCTGGCGGTGGCCGGCGGCAAGCCCACCTACACCTGGACGGTCACCGCGGGCGCGCTCCCGGCCGGGATCACCCTCGCCGCGGACGGCACGTTGAGCGGCACCACCAACGTGACGCCCGGCTCGTTCATCTTCACCGCCACCGTCACCGACGCCAACGGGAAGACGGCCGGCACGACGCTCTCGCTCCAGGTCGTCACCGGCCTGAACATCACCACCAGCGCCATCAACGACGGCTACGTCGGCTCGTTCTTCTCGCAGACGCTCACCCAGTCGGGCGCGATGGGGACGCTCACCTGGAGCGTGATCGGCGGCACGCTGACGCCGGGGCTTTCGCTGGCCGCGGGCACGGGCATCCTGAGCGGTACGCCGGCCGCCGCCGGCACGTACAACTTCACCATCCAGGCGAGCGACACCATCGCCGGCACCACGTCCAAGGCCTTCACCCAGACCGTCTACACGCTGCCCTCGGTGGCCACGGCGTCGCTGCCGGACGCGTACACGGACCAGGCATACAGCCAGTCGCTGTCGGGCAGCGGCGGCAAGACGCCGTACTCCTGGGCCATCACCGTGGGGGCGCCGCCGTCCGGGATCACCTTCAACGGCGGAAGCACCGGGACGCTCACCGGGCAGCCCGCCGCCGCCGGGAGCGCCAGCTTCACCGTGCAGGTGACGGACGCCAACGGCCGCACCGCCACGCGCCCGCTGTCGATCGCCGCCTACGCGCCGCCCGCGCAGACCTCGCCGGCGGCGCTGGCGGACGGGTACACCGGGCGCTCGTACAGCACGACCATCGGCACCAGCGGCGGCAAGGCGCCCCTCACCTTCGCCGTGACGGCGGGCGCCCTGCCGGCGGGCCTGGCGCTGGGCTCCGGCACCGGGATGATCACCGGCACCCCGAGCGCCCTGGGCACCAGCTCGTTCACCGTCACCGTCACCGACGCCAACAGCCGGACCGCGCCGATGGCGCACACCATCACCGTCTACGCGCCGCCCGCCGTCACCACCAGCTCGCTCCCACAGGGCTATTACCAGGTGGCGTACGGGTCCGCGGCCCTGGCGGCGACCGGCGGCGTGGCGCCGCTCACCTGGTCGGTGACGACCGGCACGCTGCCGAGCGGGCTGGTGATGGGCCTCGCCGGCATCATCAACGGTTCGCCCACCAAC
>DATBSS010000333.1:0-1543 GCA_036559665.1 Myxococcaceae bacterium | reverse complement strand
ACCGGCCGGCGAGGTACTGCGAGCTCTTCACCGGGCTGGTGAAGTAGAAGTGGAAGGTCTCGTGCTCGTAGTCCTGCTGCACCGCGCGGCCCATCATCGCGGCGGTGACCAGCACCCCCAGGTACCCGAGCACGGTGATGGTCTGGCTCAGCGCGTAGGGCGCGTTGATCATCACCTTGCTCGACCCGAAGGAGACGGCGGAGTCCTTGAACCCGCCTCCGGCGGCGATGGTGAACAGCGCCGCGGCGGCGAAGAACACCGCGAAGTAGACCCAGGTGGAGAGGAGCCGGATGCGGCGCACCAGCTCGAATCCGGCGATGGCCAGCGCCACCATCACCCCACCCCCAGCGCCACCGGCACCGCGGCGGCGACCGGCGGGCCCAGCTTCCCGCGGATGGTGGCGAAGTAGACGTCGTCCAGCTCCGGGTTGGCCGGTTCGAACGAGGGGTCCGGCCGCTCGCCGGCGTAGACGTGGATCAGCGTCCGGCCGGAGAACAGCCGGGAGGAGATCACCGGGAAGCGCGCCGAGTGGTCGGCCAGGTCGGCCTTGCCGACGAACTTCCGCCAGATCTTCCCCTGGAGCGCGGCGACGGCCTGGAGCGGATCTCCGTTCAGGAGCACCCCGCCCTGGTTGATCACCGCCATGTCGCGGCACAGGTCGCTCACGTCGCTGACGATGTGCGTGGAGAGGATGACGATCACCTCCTCGCCGATGGCGGAGAGCAGGTTGTGGAAGCGCACCCGCTCCTCCGGGTCCAGGCCGGCGGTGGGCTCGTCCACGATGATGAGGCGGGGGCTGCCCAAAAGCGCCTGGGCGATGCCGAAGCGCTGGCGCATGCCGCCGGAGAAGCTGCCCAGCGGCTTGCCGGACACCTGGTGGAGGTTGGTCTGGCGCAGCAGCGCGTCCACCACCTCGCGGCGCTGCTTCCCGGAGGAGATCCCCTTCAGCCGCGCGAAGTGCTCCAGCATCTCCCACGCCGTGACCTTGGGGTAGACGCCGAAGTCCTGGGGGAGGTAGCCCAGCAACCGCCGCACCTCGTCCTTCTGGCGGAGCACGTCCAGGCCCCCCAGCTGGACGCTCCCCGAGTCCGGCTCCTGCAGCGTGGCGAGGGTGCGCATCAGCGTGGACTTGCCGGCGCCGTTGGGGCCCAGCAGGCCGAACATGCCGGGGCGGATGGTGAGCGAGACGTCGCGCAGCGCCTGCACGCCGTTGGGGTACCGCTTGGAGAGCCCTTCGATGATCAGGTCCATGGCGGCCGGCGACTCTACCGTGGCTGGCGGCGCGGTGACGGTCCGGGCGCTCGGGGCATCATCCGGCCCAGCGGTGCCTTTTGTTGTTCGCTTCTGGAACATACCCGCTGCCCGAGGTCTTGAGCCGCGGTCGCGCGTGGGCAACTTGGGCGAGATGCGCGACTTCCCCCATGCCTTCGTCGAGGACACGGCTGACGCCAACGAGAGGGTGTTTGCGGTGGCCCGCGGCGCCTTCACCCTGGCCGTGCTCGTTCACTTCATCGTGGTGGAAATCGACATCTACGATCGGGTG
>DATBSS010000332.1:0-15338 GCA_036559665.1 Myxococcaceae bacterium | reverse complement strand
CCCGGCGAAGGAAGCCTTGGAGAGCTACTGGGAGCCGGGCTGATCGCACTCTCCTTTCACCTGCCGGGGTTGACCTGTAAGCCCTGCCAAGCCTACCTGTAAGACATGGCACGCCGTCGCCTCGCCCGGCCCCTCACCATTCGCCTGGACTCGAAATCCCCGCGCGCGCTGAACGAGCGTGCCTCCTGCGTCTTGGGCCTGAGCGAGCGGTGCGTAGGTGCCATCGAGACGGGACCAGTGGCGCAGGGCCGCAAGGCGCGCGAGCGACTTCGCGGCTGGGGCCCGGACCGGCGTGGCTAGCGCTTAACCTGACGCGCATCCACTTACCGGGTGCGTAGGCATAAGCAGTTTCTCTCCTACCCCGCCCACCTCAAGTAACGGCCAGCAAGTGCAGGGCCTTGTGAGCCGCGAAATCGGCTTCCCACGTTCCAGGGGCATTGGGCTTCTCCACTCGGGCCGAACGGAACACGGAGACAGCACATGCACAGCAGGACCCTGAAGACCTTGGCGGTGACGGGCGCGCTCCTCGGCGCGGCCTGCGGCGGATTCATCGATGGCAACGGAGAGACCGGGTACAAGGACATCGGGACCGGCGGCGGCGAGGTCCGCGCCCGGGACACGGTGGTCACCGTCCCCGAAGGCGCGGTGGACTCCACCGTCAACTTCAGCATCACGCCGGTGCCCGCGGACCAGCTGCTGGGCCTGCCGGAGGGCGTGGCCGGCAAGGTCGTGGACGTGGGACCCGAAGGCCGGGAGTTCAACGCCCCGGTGACCGTGCAGCTCCGCTTTGACCGCACCGCCCTCCCGGACGCCACCCGCACCGACCTGGCGTGGATCGGCGCCGTGGTGGACGGCGAGTGGGAGCCTTTGCTGGACCCGGTCGTCGACGAGGCGGAGAGCATCGTGCGCGGGACCACGCGGCGCGCCGGGCGCTTTGGCATCCTCCACGCGTGCGGCCGCGGGCGCCGTTGCCCGACGGCGCTGGAGTTCGAATCGGCCCCGCAGCGGGTGCAGGCGGGGGATTGCTCCGCGGCGGTCACGCTGAAGGCCGTGGACATGTCGGGGCGGCGGTCTCCTTTGCAGCACGACACCGCGGTGGCGCTCTCCACCGACGAGATCAACACCCGCTTCTTCTCGGACGCCGCCTGCCAGCGGGAGATCTCCTCGCTCACCATCCCGGCGCGCCAGACCGACGGCACCTTCTACTTCCGGGGCCGCGTCGCCCGGTCCGTCACCCTCACCGCCCAGGCGCGCGACCTGCGGCAGGGCAACCAGGACGAGACCATCTACCCCGGCCTCGGCGTCGCCTTCGACTTCGTGACCTCCACGCAGCGGGTGCACTCGCACGCCTGCTCGGCCGAGGTGACGGTGGCGTTCGTGGACGCGTTCGGCAACCGCGCCCCGGTGCCCAACGACGCCCGCGTCACCCTCGCCGCCACGGCGCCCACCGGGTCCGTCACCTTCTACAGCGACGACCGCTGCATGGTGTCCACCGCCGGCGTCACCATGACCGGCGGCACCGCGGCGGTGAGCTTCTGGTTCAAGGATGACCTGGCCACCCTGCAGGGCGAGGCCATCACCCTCACCGCCACCGTGGGCGCGTTCGGCGGAGCGTTCAGCGCCTCCCAGGCCGAGTCGGTGGGGGCCCCGGCGCCGTCCCGCCTGCGCTTCCAAACGCTGGCCCAGTCGCTGAGCCCGGGCGCCTGCTCGGCCCCGACCATGGTGGGCCTGGAGGACGCCTCGGGGAACCGGACGCTGGCGGAGGCGAGCACCGCCGTGGACATGGCGGTGCCGGCCGGGCTGATGCTCTACAGCGACCAGTTCTGCAACCAGGCGATCTCGAACCGCCTGACCATCGCCCCGGGCGCCATGTCGGCGAGCTTCTACTTCAGGGCGCCCAACGTCGGGACGTACATCCTCACCGCCTCGTCGGCTGGGCTCGGCTCCGACAGCCAGAATGAGGACGTTCGCTAGCACGCACGCCCGCTGCGGCGGCACGGGGGCTCCGCCTGTTCCGGGCGGGGCCCTTCGCGTTTCCCGCGCCTCCGCGAATGGGCGACGGGCGACGGATGAAAAAACCTTCTGACCGGGCTCCTCCCGGACGTCCGCGGGTACCATCGTCCGGCTCATCCAGCGTGACCCCCAGCACCGGGAGGAGACCATGGCCTACGCGGCATCCCACGACGAGGTGGAGACCGAAGAGGGCGAGGAGCCCGGCACCAAGGCGCGGAACGAGGTGACGGACGCGCTCTTCGAAGAGAGCCTGGCCAGCGTCCCCCACGGGCCGCTGGTGGCGGTCCACCCGGGCACCACGGTGGCGGAGACCATCCGCGCCATGAACCAGCAGCACACCGGCTGCGCGGTGGTGGCGGACCAGGCGACCGGCGAGCTGGTGGGCATCTTCACCGAGCGCGACGTGCTCACCCGCGTGGCGGTGCGGAAGCTGGACGCGGAGCAGACGCCGGTGGCGGAGGTGATGACCCGCGACCCGGACACCCTCCCGGCCGAGGCGACGGTGGCCTTCGCGCTGCGGCAGATGACGGTGGAGGGCTACCGCAACATCCCGCTCGTGGACGCAGCACGACGCCCGGTCGGCGTCATCGCCGTCCGGGACATCGTGGCATGGCTCTGCGAGCTGTTCCCCGCCAGCGTCCTCAACCTGCCGCCCACGCTCAGCTTCCCGAGGAGCGAGGACGGCGGGTAGGAGGAAGGACGCCGGCGGGTCCAGTACTTCAGGGACCAGTCGGCCTTAGCGGCCAGTGAGCCAGTTCCAGGCCTTGGTCGGGTTGAAGCTGAGGTCCACGGACCCGCCGATGCCCAGGCCGAGCGCCGCGCTGCCGGAGAGCTTGAAGCCGACCTTGTCCTTGGTGAAGGACGCCTCCGCGCTCCCGCTCACGCCGATGCCCGCGCGGCCCTCGATGCCGGCGCCCGCCCGCACCGCGCCGTCGCCCAGCTCGCCGCCGACCTGCGCGCCCGCCTTGACGCCCGCGAAGGCCTCGCCGCCGACCTTCACCTTGGCGCCGTCCGCGCCGATCTGACCCTCGACCGCGGCCTTGGCCTTCGCCTCGGCCTTCACCTGGGCCGAAGCGTCCACCGACGCCCCGGCGCCCAGGTCCTTCTTCCCCTCGATGCCGGCCTTCGCCTCGACGCCGGCCTCGATTTCGGCCTTGCCCTTGGCCCCGGTGGCGGTGATCTCACCGCTGCCCTTGGCGCCGGCCTTCGCGTCCACCTCGGCGGAAGCCTTCACGCCGGGGGCGAGCTCGGTCTCGGCCTTCGCGCTCGAGTCGACGAACTTGTCTTCGAACCGACCCTCGACGCCTGTGGGCGTCGCCTTGACGTCCCCTGTAAGGCCTGACCCACCGTCTGCCTTGGGTGCGGCATCTGCCTGCGGGGCAGAATCGGCCCCGCCGCTGCCCATGCTGCCTGCGTCAAACGAAGGGGAAGAACCTGCAGAAGAAACGCTGTCCATGGCTGGGCTCCAGTTCCAGTTGGCGCTGAAGTGCGCCGAGCCGTCTCGCGGGGCGAGAAGCAACTCTCAGCCTTTAAGACACGACCTGTAGGAGCCGGTCGCGCAAGGTCGGCAGAGGTACGCAAATTTTAAGGTTTGGGCTGAAACTGCTCGATCAGCCGCTGGGCTTCCGCGCGGATCCGCTCGTCCGGCGACCGGGCCGCCCGGGTGAGCATCCCCCCCGCCTCGGCGTGCCTTCCCAGGGCGAGGTACACCTTCCCCAGCCCGACCGCGACGGCCGACGAGGACGGGTCCATGTGCTGGGCCTCCTCTAGGAGGGACTGGGCTCTGGAGAGGTCCTGGAGCAGGAAATAGACGTCGGCCAGGGCCTGTCGCGCCTCCGCCGACCGCGACGAGAGCAAGACCACCTCCTCCAGCACCGACCGGGCCTCGTCCAGCTTGCCCAGGCGCAGCATCGCCACGCCGCGCCAGTACTGGTACCGGAGGTTCTCCGGGAAGCGCGAGGTGAGCCACTCCGCCTCCTGGGACGTTTCCGTGAAGTCGCCCATCCGCTCGCGCAGCAGGAACATCTCCTCGTGGAGGGCCAGCTCCTCCGGCGACAGCGCGATGGCGTTGGAAAGCTGCTCCAGGGCGCGGGGAAGCTCGTCCTCCATCACCAGCGCCTTGGCCAGGTACGCGCGCAACAGGTACCGCTTCGGCGCCGCGTCCACCGCCGCCTGGTAGTGCGCCACCGCGGACGGGGCGTCCCCGCGCCCGAGCGCCGCCTCCCCGGCCTCCATCCGCAGCAGGCTGTTGGACGGCTCCAGCAGCGCCGCCCGCGTAAAGGCGTCGCCCGCCGCCGCGCCCTGCCCGGTCAGGTCCAGCGCCCGCGCCAGGTTCAACAGCTCGAAGGCGGTGGCAGTGGGCGCGGCCGCCGCGGCCCGGATCTGCTCCAGCGCGGCCTTGTCCCCGGAGCGGTAGCGCAGGAACAGCAGGTGGCTGCCCGCCTCCGCGTGGAGCGGCTGCAACCGGACCAGCCGCGCCAGGAAGCGCTCCGCCTCGTCGAACGCGTCGATGAGCAGGTGGACCCGCGCCAGCACGAGCAGGCAGTCGGCGTCCTCCGGGTTCGCTTCCAGTCCCCGCTCGAGCGTCTGGAGCCCGCCCTCCGTGTCGCCCTCGGCGAAGAGGCTCAACCCCTCTCGAGCATGCGCGGACTGCATCGGTCGAGTATCGCAGGCCCCAAAAAGAAGGCGGCCCGCCAATCCACGATGGACCAGCGGGCCGCAGTGTCTTCTCTGGCGACTCGTCCCCGCTGAAGGGGGTGGGGGGGAACCACCTTCAACGACCGATCGCGTCTGCCACGGCAAATCCTAGCAGTGTCCGTGCCATGGGGTCAAAGGCCTTAAAACCTGGAAAAACCAGACTTTCCCACCGGCCTTCCCGCTCTGACCGGTCCCGGGGCTTTCATTTTTGCAATGTGAATTGCAATTCTGAAATAGATCAGGAAGGAGGCAGCGCGCCGTTCTTGAGGCTCAACCGCTTCATCTTCCTCCACAATGTGGTGGGAGAAACCCCCAGCTCGTCGGCGACGCGGGCCAGGTCGCGCGGGTGGCGTTCGAGGGCGGTGGCGATGGCGCGGCGTTCGGCTTCCAGGACCGCGTCCGCCAGGGTGGGGCCGATCCGGTCGCCGCCGATTTCGGCCGCCGGGCTCCCGTCCGCTCCGAGCCGGGGCTCCTCCGAGGTGGGGGCCTGCTTGGAGACGGGGAAGTCCTCCGGCAGCAGGTGGTCTCCCTCGGCCAGCGCGGCGGCCTGCTCCACCATGTTCTCCAGCTCCCGGACGTTGCCGGGGAACGGGTACGACTGGAGCAAGTCCACCGCCGCCTTGGTGAGGCGCTTCTTCCGCGACGAGCGCAGGTTGGCGCGCTCCAGGAAGTGCTCGGCGAGCAGCGGGATGTCCTCCACCCGGTCCCGCAGCGGCGGCACCTTCAGCGAGACGACGTTCAGCCGGTAGAAGAGGTCCTGCCGGAAGCGCTTCTCTTGCACCTCCTGCTCGATGTCGCGGTTGGTGGCGGCCACGATGCGCACGTTCACCATCGTGGACGTGGACTCGCCCACCCGCCGCACCTCGCCGTCCTGGAGCACGCGCAGCAGCTTGGACTGGAAGGCGGGGGTGGTCTCGGTCACCTCGTCGATGAAGAGCGTCCCGCCGTCCGCCTCCTCGAAGAGGCCGCGCCGGGCGCGCACCGCGCCGGTGAAGGCGCCCTTGGCGTGGCCGAACAGCTCGCTCTCCAGCAGGCCCTCGGGGATGGCGGAGCAGTTGACCGGGACGTAGGGCTTGTCCTTGCGCCGGCTGTGCGCGTGGAGGGCCCGCGCCACCAGCTCCTTGCCGGTGCCGCTCTCGCCCTTCACCAGCACGGTGGCGTCGGACGGGGCGACGCGAAGGATGCGGGTGGTGAGCTCGCGCATCGGCTGCGACCTTCCCACCAGCGCGCTCAGCCCGTGCCGGGCGTTGAAGTCGCCGGCGAGGATGTTCACCGTGGTCAGGAGCTTGCCGCGCTCCACGGCGCGGGCGACCTTGTGCTTCAGCTCGCTCTCCTGGAACGGCTTGCTGACGTAGTCGTAGGCGCCGTGGCGCATGGCCTCCACCGCGCCCTCGATGGAGCCGTAGGCGGTCATCAGGATGACCTGCGTCTGGGGGGAGACCTCCAGCGCGCGCTTGAGCAGCGTCATCCCATCCATCGGCTCCATCCGGAGGTCGGTGAGCATCACGTCCACGCCCGAGCTGCCCAGGTGGCGCAGCGCCTCCTCGCCGTCCGCCGCCTCCAGCATGGCGTATCCGGCGGCGTCCAGGAGCATGGCGGTGGTGACCCGCATGTTCTTCTGGTCGTCCACCACCAGCACGCGGGGGCGGGGTATGGGCAGCGCGGTGCTCATCCTTGTATCGGCAGGCGGAAGGTGAAGGTGGTGCCGCGGCCGACCTCCGACCGCACTTCCACGGTGCCTTCGTGATCTTCGATGATCCGCTTCACCACCGCCAGCCCGAGCCCGGTGCCCTTGGCCTTGGTGGTGAAGAACGGCTCGAAGATGCGGGGGAGATCGCTCTGGCCAATGCCCGGCCCGTCGTCGCACAGGTCGATGCGGAGCTGCGGCCCGCCGCCCGGTTCCACGCCGTCCCGCCGGGCGAGCACCCGCAGCGACCCGCCCTTCGGCATCGACTGGAGCGCGTTCACGGACACGTTCACCAGCGCCTGGTGGAGCTGCCGGCGGTCCATGGGCACCGGCGGCAGCCCGGGCTCCACCTCCGCCGTCAGGTGCACGTTCGCGTTGGCGGAGGCCGGGTCGGCACCGGCGGCCTCCAGCGCGTCCTGGATGACCCGGCCTACGTCCTCCGCCTGGCGAAAGAGCGCGCGCGGGCGGGCGAAGTCCAGCAGCTCGCCCACCAGCCGGTTCAGCCGGTCGCTCTCCTCGGCCAGGTAGTCGAGGAATTTCTCCGGTTCCCCCTTGGGCAATAGCCGCCGGAGCGAGCTGACCGAGTTGAAGATGACGCCCAGCGGGTTGCGCACCTCGTGGGCCACCACCGCGGACAGCTCGCCCAGGGCGGCCAGGCGCTCGCGCTTCACCATCGCCGCGCGCGTCTCCTGCAGCATGGTGTTCCGCTGCCGCAGCGACTCGACCAGGCGGGCGTTGGTGACGGCGAGCGCCAGCTGGCTGGCGGTGGCCTGGGCCAGCTCGATCTGCTTGGGCTCGAAGGGGCGGGCGCGCGCGTCGGTCACCAGGAGCACGCCGACCAGTTCCTCGCGGGACAGCATGGGCACGCCCAGCACGGACCGGACGCCGTAGCGGTCCGCCATCGTCCGCGAGTAGTCGCCCTCCGGCGCCGCCGCCACGTCGCCGATGGCCACCGGCGCCCGGTCGCGGGCCACCCGGCCCACCACCGACGCGGGGTCCCCCAGCGGGAAGCTCGACTCGGCGGGGAAGTCGGCGCGGACGGAGGTGGAGACCGCCCGCACGCGCAAGGAGCGCTTGTCCTCGTCCAGCAGGTAGATGAACGCGGCGTGGGCGTCCAGGAGCCGCACCACGAAGTCCGCTGCCGCGTCCATGATGCCGGCGGCTTCCAGGGACTGCGCGGTGGTCTGGGCCAGCTCCAGGAGCAGGCGCGTCTCGCGGTGGCCGGTCTCCAGATCAGCGATGAGCTGGGCGTTGGAGTAGGCGTTGGCCATCTGCTCGGCGAACAGGCGGAGCACGCCGCTGGAGCGCGGGGTGATGCTCCCGGCCAGCACCAGGACCTCCTCGCCGCCGGGGTGCCGGAGCGGGAGGTACGCCACCTGCGCCGCCGATCCGCCCGCCCCCGCGGCGGAGAACACCGGACGCTGGTCGTAGAGGGCGTTGAAGGCGTGGACCGGGTCCACCGGCGGGGCCTGCTCCGGGGAGGAGATCACCAGCGGGGAGAGGGCGCCGTTGGCGGCGGCGTAGAAGCCGGCCCACAGGCGCGCGCGTTCGAAGGCGAGCACGGCCGCCTGGCGGATGCTCTTGGGCGAACGCTGCGCCATCAAGAGCGCCGCCACCTCGGCCAGCCGCTCCGCCAGGTCCAGCTCCGCCTGCTGCGCGGAGGCGACCAGGCCGCTGGCCACGTTGAGGACGCGTCCGTCGTCCGAGGGCAGCCGCGCCATCATGAACTGCACGGGGAGCACCGACCTGGAGCGGGTCTGCATCAGCGCGAAGTCGGGGGCCGGGAGCGCCTCGCCCTGGGCGCGCCGGAAAGCCAGCTCGGAGAGGCGGCGCCGCTCCTCCGGCGGGAGCAGCTCCGAGTAGTGCTTGCCGATGGCCTCCTCGCGCGGGTAGCCGGTGGCGTCGAGCATGGCCTGGTTGCAGGCCACCAGGCGCTGCCCGGAGACGACGCAGATGGGGTGCGCGAACAGCTCGATGGCCGCGCGCAGCTCGTCCAGCGACACCTTCCTCTGTTCGCCGCCGCCGCTCATCCCTTCCGCAGCACCCGCTTCTCGCCCACGCGCAGGGTGACCTTCTCCCGGTCGAAGTATTCGGAGAGCGGGATGACCCACTTGCGCGTCTGCCCCACCATCTCCTTGAACGCCTGGGTGGAGATCTCCTTGTGCTCCTTCAGGTGGCCGACGAGCTTCTCTTTCAGCCCGTCCAGCGCCCGCCGCTCGAAGTACATCTCGTCGGCGACCTTGACGGCCAGGCCCTCCGCGGAAGCGGTCTTGAGCAGCTCGGTGGCGCGGGCGGGGGGGATGTGGAGGGCCTGCGCCAGCTCGTCCACGCGCGGCGGGGCCAGGCCGGCCCTGGCCAGCGCCTCCACCACGCGCGCCCGGTCGCCCTGGTCGTCCGCGGTGAGCGCCCGGCCCTTGCCCTTGACGCGCACCACGTCGCCCTGCACCTCCACCTTCCCCTCTGACTCGAGGGCGGGGAGGAGGCGGGCGAACAGCTTGGGGTCCAGCTCCTGCGAGAGGCGGCGGCGGAGCTCCTCCTTGGGGAGGCCCTCCTTGAGCGGTTCGCGGGCGTGGAAGTCCTCCACCAGGGCCAGCGCGCGGCCGCGGAGCTTCGCGAACACCTCGCCGGAGAGGTAGAGGCGGCGCTCCTTGTCCAGGAGGATGGCCTGGCCGCGGGTGGAGAGCAGCTCCAGCGCGCGGGTGACGTGCTTGGGGGAGGCGCCGGAGCGGGCGAACAGCTCGCGCGAGGTGAAGCCGCGGTAGCCGGACTGCTCCAGGAGCCAGGCGACGCGGCGGTCCGCGTCCGCCTCCACCAGCGGCTCGAGCACCTTGCTGGCGCCCCTGCGGCGGCGGGCCGGGGAGACCGCCAGCACCCGGCCCCCGGCGATGGTGGCCCCGCGCCCCTGGAGGGCCCGGGCGCCGCGGAGGATGAAGCGCTGGTCCGGGAGCGCGGCAAGCGGGGAGGCGAGGCGGAGCTGGGCGAAGCCGGTCTTGCCGGGCTCCAGCGACTCGCGGTCCAGCAGCGCCACCGTGACCTCCACCTGCGCAGTGCCCAGGTGGAGCAGCAGCTTCCGGCGCCGGGGCATGGGCGCGTCCGCGGCGGGGAGCAGGGTGAGCTCTACGTCCAGCATCCGGCCCTCCGGCAACTCGTCGTGGCGGACCAGCGCCATCCCGCGGGAGACGGCGTCCGCCTCCACGTCCGCGAGGTTGACGGCGAGGCGCTGGCCGGCGGCGACCTTCTCCGCCGACTTGCCGTGGACCTGGAGGCCGCGGACGCGCAGGGGGCCCGGGAGACCGGGGAGGAGTGAGACCGCCTCCTCGAGCGCGAGGTGGCCGGACATCAGGGTGCCGGTGATGACGGTGCCGAAGCCCTTGACGGTGAAGGCGCGGTCCACCGGGAGGTAGACCGGGCCCTCCGAGGGGCGCGCGGGCAGCGCCTTGGCGACGCCGGCGATGGCGCGCTTGAGCTCGTCCAGCCCCTGCCCGGTCTTCGACGAGCAGCGGACGATGGGGGCCTCTTCGAGGAAGGTGCCCTTGACCAGGGCGCGGAGGTCGGCCTCCAGCAACTCCATCCACTCGGCGCCGAGGTCCGGGAGCAGGTCCGCCTTGGTGACGGCGATGACGCCGCCTTTGACGCCGAGGAGGCGGCAGATGTCGAGGTGCTCGCGGGTCTGGGGCATCACGCCCTCGTCGGCGGCGACCACCAGCACGGCGACGTCCACGCCGCCCGCGCCGGCCACCATGGCCTTCACGAAGCGCTCGTGGCCGGGGACGTCCACCACGCCCGCCACCGTGCCGTCGGGGAGCGGGAGGTGGGCAAAGCCCAGCTCGATGGTGATGCCGCGGCGCTTCTCCTCCTGGAGCCGGTCGGTGTCGATGCCGGTGAGCGCCTTCACCAGCGACGTCTTGCCGTGGTCAATGTGACCCGCCGTTCCGACGATCATTTGCGGATGGGGAGATTAGCGCGGGTCCGCGTCTGTCCGACCGCGCGCGACCGCTCGTCGTTCGCGCCAGGGGCGGCCGTGCAGGCAGGCGTGCCGGTGCCCACCCTGCAGGGCACCGGTATGGGTACCGATCGACAGATGGTGGAAGCGTGGGAGCGAGGGCAGGTCCTCGGGACCATTGCGGTGGTCGGGCAGGACGGCGTGCTGATGGAGGTCCAGCTCGCCGCCGCCTGGGGCGCCATGCGCGACGCGGCGGCGGCGGCAGGCGTGTCGCTGGTGCCCACCAGTGGGTTCCGCACCATGGAGGAGCAGCAACGGCTCTGGGCGGAGCACCTCTCCGGGCAGCGGCCCACGCCGGTCGCCCGGCCCGGCTTCAGCAACCATCAGAATGGGCGGGCGCTGGACATCACCGTGCACGACTCCACCACCAGCGCGGAGTACCGCTGGCTGGACGCCCACGCCCGCGCCTTCGGGTTCCGGAATGTCGGGGCGGGGTTCAGCCGGCCGGAGTGGTGGCACTGGGAGTGGTCGGCCACCGCGGAGAGCCTGGCGGCATGACGGTCAGCGACGCTTGCGCACGCGCACGAAGACGTCGTTCTTCCGCCGCGGGTCGAGCGACTGCTCCGGCCCGTAGTCGAACAGCTCATAATCCCAGGGGAAGACGAAGAGCTCCCCGGTCGTGAGCGAGACCCAGTCGGGTGCGTAGGCGCCGCCGCGCGCGATGAGGCTGGCGGTGCGGGTCTCCTTCACGCGCACGCGCGAGAGCAGCAGCCGCGCCAGCTCCAGCGTGTCCCCGGAGGAGGCCACGTCGTCCACCACCAGCACGCGCCGGCCCTTGAGCTCCGCGGGCATCTCCCCGAAGAGGCGCGGCGTCCGCAGGTAGCCGTGGTCGCGGCTGCGGCGGCTGATGCGCACCGGGAAGAACTCCGCGCCCAGGACGCTCGCCACCGCGCCGCCGACGAACACCCCGCCGTGCACCACGCCCACCACCGCATCCGGGCGGTAGGAGCGCTTGATCTGCCGCGCCAGCGAGGTGACGAGGCGGTCGAAGCGCGCCCAGGTCAGCTCGCGCGCCACCTCGTGCTGCGCCGAGCGGTCCTGCCCGTGGCCTCCGGGAGGCGGCTGCACCGCCGGGGAGAACGTGAAGTCGTCCGGGACGGAGACGATGCGCTCCACCTTGCCGCGGGGGGGCCCGCGCTTTCGCCTGCGAGGCTGCGCCATCGCGGCCCGCGAGTTACGTGACGGATCCGGGGGTGTCAACGGCGCGGCTCCGGGGTCAACGGAGAGAGCTGGTGCGGCTGCACGACGCCCGACTCCAGCAGCAGCTCGCTCCACGGCTCCAGCACCAGCTCCTGGGGAATCCCGTCCGAGGGCTCGGAGAGCGCACCCAACCAGCTCGCCCGGCCGCCCAGGAAGTCCTGCACCGTGGCAGGCCGGAAGGCGTCGCCCCCGGCCGACATGCGGGCGACTCCGTACGGGAGGACCGTCACCTCCCGGTCGTAGAGGCTGCCCGGCGAATAGTGGGAGGAGATCCCCTTGCGCTCCACCACCTGCGTCACCCGGTGCGTGCCGCACGCCCGGTAGAACGCCGGGAGGTCCTTCCGCGCCAGCTCGAGCGCCTTCTCCGTCAACCGCGGCTCCTCCCTCGCGTTCTCCCGCAGCGTGCGCATCTCGTACGCCTCCCGGTAGATGGGCCGCGGAGGATCCGGCCCCTTCCAGCCCCAGAACAGCGGCCCCAGCAGCCGCTTCCACCAGGGCCAGCGGCGCTCGCCGTCCGGCCGGCGGTTCGACGAGACGTCGAGGACGACCTCCCGCGGCTCCCCGCTGCCGCCGGGCGCGCCCTGCGGGAGCCCGGGCGCCGCGGCCGCCGGCCTGGACGCGCCCGGCGCCGGCGCCTCTTCGCCCCGCGCATGAAGGCAGAGCGGCTTCCCACCCTGGCCCCCGCCCTGCCCTCCCGGCGCGTCGATGCAGATCGGCCCCTGGCCCGCCTCGCCCTCCGGCGGCGGCGACGGCGGTGGCGGTGGGACCGGCTTCGGAGGCGGCGGCTCCCGGAAGGCGCGAGCATCCCAGTCGTCCTGGCTCCACGGCGATGGCGGCGGCGGCGGGAGAGGCATCGGCGCCTCGCCGCCGGGGCCCCCTTCCAGGCAAGCGCTCTTCAGCGGGACGGGCGGCGCCACCTGGGCCAGCTGCACCGCGTCCATCGAGAGGTGGTCGGCGCCGGGCCCCAGCTCCAGCAGCATCGGGTAGCGGGTGTCGATCCGCTTGAGCGGGTCGCTGGCGTGGCGGTTGTCCAGCGCCAGCGGCACGCACGGCGCCGGCAAGGCGTCGGTGTCCAGCGCCGCCAGGACCGGCCGGCACGCCTCCACCGCTTCCAGCGAGATCGGGAGCATCTCCCGCGCCGCCGACCGGCACCGGTAGTACGCGTCCCACGAAAACGGCGCCAGGGCGCGGGCGAGCGAGGCCCGGCACTCCCCGGCCCCGGCCTCCGCCGCCTTCGCCAGGAGCGTCTCCCGGTCCAGCGCGCGCCATTCGAGGAGCTTCAGCCGCTGGTGGAGGCGCTCGCGGCGCTCGGGCTCGGTGCGCAGCGGTTCGCGCGCGTCCTTGAGCAGGGTGAGGGCGGCCGGGAGCGAGGACCAGGGCTTCACGCTGACCTCGGCGATCCGCCCCCGGTCGGTGCCGAAGGTCGCCCGCAGCGCGTGGCCCAGCAACGTCCCCGTCCCCTCGCCGGGCCGGCCCGGCTCCACCACCTCGAACGCCGCGTCGGCGTCGGCCCGGACGGCGAGGTACCAGGGCGCGCCGGACGCGAGGCGGTCCAGGACCTGGAGCCTGGCCAGGTCCCCGGGCGCCGCGCTCGCCCAGCCCGCTACCAGCCCGGTCCACTCGTCCCGCTGGGCGGCGTTCGCCGGGTAGAGCGCCAGGTACGCCACGGCGGAGGGCTCGCGCCGCACCGCCTGCACGAAGTGCGTGCCGCAGCGCTCGAAGAAGCTCCACCCGCGCTCCCCGTCGGCCAGCAACCGCTTCGCCTCCCCGGTGAGGGTGGCCGTCTCGTCCTTCAGCGACGTCCATTGCCCGCGGGTCCTCACCACCAGCAGCGCGGCCACCAGCGCCGGACCATCCGGCGCGGGGCGCGCCTGCGCCGCCCGCTTCGCGCCGTCCTCGACGAATGCGTCCAGGTCCTCGTCGCCGGACTGGAGCGGTCCCTCCACGGGCTGGACCGACAGGGAAAACTCGCCGCCCTGCACCACGCGTTCGGCCCCGGCGAGGCACCGCCTGGGGAGCAGCCCGCGCGGGGAAGGCTCTACGCCCAGTCCCACCACCGGCGCGTTCGCGGGGATGGCGAGCAGGCGGCCGGGCTGCCCGGGCGCGGCGGTCCAGCGGAGCTCCGGACCCGCGCAGCCGGAGCCGATCGCCGCCAGGGCGGCGGCGGCCGCCACCCGCGGGAGGCTCACGGCGCCGCGGCCTTGTAGACCCGGGTCACCGGCGTGGGGAGGCAGAAGTTCCGCAGGAAGCGGTCCTGGACCTCGATGTTCCTCAGGGCGTCCACGCACGGCTTGAACTTGGTGAAGTCCGCGCGGTCCAGCCCCTCCTTGAGCAGGGCGGTGACGCAACCCTCGGCGCCCTCGTGCCCGCCGGCGCCGTACATGAACCGGTTGGCCTTCTCCAGGAAGACCCGGGGCGGGTACTTCTCGAAGTAGTCGCGGAACTCCTGCAGGGTGATGCGGCGCTCCACCTCGTTCGGGTGGTGGTGGTTCTGGAAAGTGGTGCGCTGCGGGTCGTAGACGACGTCGAAGTGCCCGGAGTAGTCGCTCTTCTCGATGGGGTAGTACTCCAGCAGGTCGCGCCGGCAGAGGCTGGACAGGTAGTACTCCTCCAGCAGGTGGGCCCGGCCCTGGTTGATGGCCGTGACTACCTGCGAGTTCAGCTCCATGTTCTGCGACCTGCCGAAGGTGCTCTCGCCCGGGACCGGCTTGGAGAAGAAGAAGGAACGCAGGTCCGGGTGCTCGATCCAGGGCGCGATCTCCATCGCGATGATCCGCCCCGAGGTCGCCGCCTGCATGAGCTCCGCGGCGGACTCGATGGACTGCCGGAGCTCCTTGAGGTTGGTAGGTACCAGGTTGGCCAGCTTGCTGGAGTGGCCCAGCCCCACCCCGCGCACGAAGATCTTCATGCCCAGGGCCTGGGCCAGCCGCTCCATCTCGCCGGTGCTCTGGCCGGAGCCCAGCTCGAACAGGCCGGCGCGCAGCATCTGCTCCAGGCGCTCGTCCTCGTCGCTGGGCAGGCCGGCGAACTGGAACAGCGCCATGAAGGTGGACGAGTAGCGCAGCGAGCGTACGTAGAAGAACCCGCAGGCGCTGAAGAACGCGGTGTGCCGCCCCTCCTCCACCAGCGCCCGCGCGCTCTTGCTCACCGGGGACCCGGACTCGTCCAGCGTCGCGTAATACGACTCCAGGGTGATGCGGGCCACGATGTTGACCTGCTTCGTCGGGTCCGGGATGCCGGCGCTGCCCTTGGGGAGGTGGTCCTGGATGAACTCCAGCAGCTCCCCGTCGATCGCCCAGTTCCCTCCGGCGCCGAGCCGCTGGAGGTAGTCGCCGTCCACCCGGTCGAAGTCGTAATAGAAGTCGAAGACCGGGTCCGGCGCCTTGACCTTCTCGAAGCACACGCTGTGGAGCGTGTTCCGCTGGATGTTGTAGCCGCGGCCCAGGCTGGGCAGCCCTTCGAGGAGCTCCAGCCGGTTGTCGCTGACGTCACTGGCGCGCGCTCCCCCTCCGGGGAGCGCGCAGGAAGCCGCGAGGGCGGCCGCCAGCAGCCGGCGGCTCGCGCTCAGAGCGGCTCCGGCATGCAGTTGTCTTCGACCTTCTCCGGGAGCACCGCGGCGAAGTTCTTCTGCAGGTCCGCGCAGGCCTTGATCGCCGAGAAGCGGCGCAGGAACACCCCGCGCCCGGTGCCGGCGTTGTTGTCGGCGGCCGGAGGGGCGCCTCCCGGCAGCGACGGCGC
>DATBSS010000331.1:0-6796 GCA_036559665.1 Myxococcaceae bacterium | reverse complement strand
GGTCTTCGACCGGCCGGTCGAGGGCGCGATGGCGGTCTCCCAGTGGGTGGCGGCGCACGGGCACACGCTGCCGGTCCACCCCACCCAGCTCTACGAGGCGTTTGGCCAGTTCGCCCTCATGCTCACCTTCCTCGCGCTGCGCTCGTACCGCCGGTTCCACGGGCAGATCTTCGGGATGTGGCTGATGGCCTACGGAGTGCTCCGCTACAGCGTGGAGCTGTTCCGCGGCGACGCCGAGCGCGGCACGCTCCACGGGCTGCTGGGCTCCCTCCACCTGGACTCGCTGGCGTCCACGGTGTCGCAGGACGCCTGGTACAACGTCTCCACGTCCCAGTTCATCTCCATCTGCCTCTTCTCGCTGGGCGCGGTGGTGCTCTACCGGTTCGGGCGCACGGCCGCCGCGCCGGGGGCCGGCGTCGCGGCCGCGGCCGCGTGAGGTTGATCCGGCGCTGCGTCCGGCGGATGCTTGCCTTCTGCCATGCCGGCGCCCTCGGGTGACATCCTCAACCGGAAGATCGCCGACGGCGGCGAGGTGGACAAGGAGTGCGGGGCGGTGGAGGAGGCCATCGCCGCGCTCCGGATGAGCTACGAGCAGTACTTCCTGGGGATCGAGCGCAAGCCCCCCACCATCGAGCACAACGAGCTGAAGCGCCGGATGAACAGGCTCAAGGGCGGCTTCGTCCGGCAGACCGCGCTCAAGTTCCGCATCCAGTCCGTCCAGGCCAAGTTCCTGACCTACGAGCGCCTCTGGCTGCGGACCCTGCAGGAGATGGAGAACGGCACCTACCGGCGCGACCTGTTCAAGGCCAAGCTCCACGCCCAGGAGCGCGCCACCAAGACGACCGGGCAGGCCGGCGAGAAGGTCGAGAAGGCCGAGATCGGCCAGCCGCCGTCCAGGCCCGAGGCCCCTGCCGCCGCTGCCGCGGCCTCGAACGCCAAGACGGCGCCCGCCCCTCGTCCCGCGCCGATGGCCGCCGCCGCTGGAGGCAACGGCGCCCTCGCCGACGCGCTCTCCGACCAGAAGCTGAAGGCGGTCTTCAACGCCTACCTCACCGCCAAGAAGCGCTGCCAGGAGGACGTCTCCAAGCTCTCCTACGAGCAGGTGGCGGCCAACCTCCGCAAGCAGGTGCCGGACCTGGTGAAGAAGGCCGGCGCCAAGGACGTGGAGTTCAAGGTCGTCATCAAGGACGGCAAGGCGATCCTCCGGGCCGTGCCGAAGTGAGCCTCGACCCGGAGGTGCTCCGGGCGCGCGTGTCCCGCCTCTCGGTGATGATCTTCGACATCGACGGCACGCTCACCGACGGGCGAATCTTCTGGATGCCCGGGTCGGGCTGGACGCAGATGTACAGCGTGCGCGACGGGATGGGCATCAAGCGCCTGCAGGAGGCGGGGCTGGAGGTGGCGGCCATCTCCGGCGGCCAGAGTCTCTCCGCCCAGGTGCGGATGCAGTCGCTGGGCATCAAGCACGTCCACTTCGGGAGCCAGGACAAGGTGGCCCACTTCGAGAGCCTCCTGCAGCTGCTCGGCGTGCCGGCGGAGGGCTGCGGCTACATGGGTGACGAGCTGGTGGACCTCCCGCTGCTCCGGGCGGTGGGGTTCTCCGCCGCGCCGCCGGAAGCGCCGGACGAGGTGCTCGCCTCCGTGCACTACGTGGCCAGGCGCCCGGCGGGGAACGGGGCCGCGCGGGAGGTGTGCGAGCTCATCCTCGAACATCGGAAGCCCGCTCCCTGACGGCGGGTCTCCACCGCGCCCACACCGTCCGGTTGTCCGCCCGTGGCCCCGTCCCTAGTTTTCTGCGCGTGGCGATGCTTCGAGGTCCCAGGTGGTGGGCGGTGGCGGCGGCGCTGGGGATGGGTGCCGCGGGTTGCGCGGGCGGCCCCTCCGCGGCGGAGGAAGCGCAGCGGCTGGAGGCCATCCAGCGAGATGGCGCCGCCCTGAGCCAGGCGGCGGACGAGCTGGAGGACCGGATGCTGGCGGACCAGGCCAACCTCCTCCTCTGGCAGGAGCTGGCGCGCCGCCACCAGCAGGTCTCGGTGGTGGTGACGCGCACCCAGATGGAGCACTTCTCTTCGATGGTGGAGCTGCTGGAGCACCAGGAGGAGAAGGCGCGCAAGCTCAAGCGCCGGCACGTGGCCGAGCTGGAGATGGACCTGGACGAGCGGCCGGCCCTCAGCCGGGCCAGCGCCCCCGGGGCATCCCGCGCCCGCAACTGATAGAACTGGCATGGTGCGCAGCGCCTCGCTCGCCGCGGCCGCCCTCATGCTCGCCTGCAACCAGGTCGACCTGTGCAGCTGGCACACCGTCGCGGTCCCGGCCGACGGCGGTGCGCCCGCGCGCTGCCTGGGCCCGGACGACTGCCCGCGCGAGGGGAACGCGGTGGTGTGCGAGCGCTCCGACCTCCCGGACAAGACGTGCGTGCGCTGCGTCCAGGGCGCCTGCGAGAAGGTGGTGGCGGAGCGGTGCCAATGACCCGGTTCGCGCTCCTGAGCGCGGCGACCGCCGCCGCCTTGTGGCTGTGCGCCTGCAAGGAGACGCCGGCGGACCATTTCCAGAAGGCCAAGGACTCCATCTACGAGAAGGACCCCCAGGGCGCGCTCAAGCATTACCGCGCCGTGCTCGACATCCTGGAGAAGGACGATTCCCCGGAGGCGGGGCTGACGCGGGCGCGCGCGCTCCGCGGCGCCGCGGACGTCTACTTCCTGGAGCTGCGCGACATGCGCCAGGCGGTGGCGGTGTACCGCGAGCTGATCCAGCAGTGCCCGGAGAGCAAGGAGGCGCTGGAGGCCCACGTCATCCTGGCGGACATCCTGCGCAACCACTTCCATGACCTGCGGGGCGCCATCAACGAGCTGACCGCCGCCATCGCCCGCAACCCGCCCCAGAGCGCGGAGCTGACCTACCAGGTGGCCAAGCACTACTTCGAGCTGGGCGACTACCAGCAGTGCGCGCTGGAGGCGCAGCAGGTCTTCACCCGCTACGAGACCTCGTCCTTCGTGGACGACGCCATGTTCCTCCGCGCCCAGGCGCTCACCATGATGGCGGAGCGGAAGGCGGAGGCGGCGAAGGCCTTCGAGGACCTGGCGCGGAACCTGCCGGAGTCGGAGCTGGCGCCCCACGCGCTGGACGAGCTGGCCAAGCTGAGGGCGGACGCCGGCGACGACGAGCAGGCCATCGCCCTCTGGGTGGAGGCGCTCAAGCACCACCCGAACCCGGCCGAGGTGCAGGCGTCCATCAACCGCGTGCGCAAGCGCATTACCCGCACCACCCCCACGCATATCGGCGACGTGGGCGAAGCCTTCGACCACATCGCAGGCCGGCGGAACCCGCCGCCGAAGACGTCGCTCGAGGCCGTGGGCGGCTCCGCCGAGGAAGCCGCGCGCGACCACGAGTAGTTGCGGTAAGAGCGCGGGCATGGACCGCACCCAGAGCCGCACCCTGTTCGCCCGCGCGAAGGAGCTCCTCCCCGGCGGCGTCAACTCTCCCGTCCGCGCCTTCCGCGGCGTGGGGGGCGACCCGGTCTTCTTCCAGAAGGGCGAAGGCGCCTGGCTGACCGACGTGGACGGGAACCGCTACGTCGACTTCGTGGGCTCCTGGGGCCCGCTCATCCTGGGCCACTGCCACCCGGCGGTGGTGGAGGCGGTGACCGCCGCCGCGCGGAGCGGGGCCTCCTACGGCGCGCCCCACCCGGGCGAGGTGGAGCTGGCGGAGCTGGTGCGGGCCGCCGTTCCCAGCGTGGAGAAGGTGCGGATGGTCTCCTCCGGGACCGAGGCCACCACCGCCGCCGTCCGCCTGGCGCGCGGCGCCACCGGGCGGGACTGCATCCTCAAGTTCGAGGGCTGCTACCACGGCGCCGGCGACTCCTTCCTGGTGAAGGCCGGGTCGGGCGTGGAGACGCTGGGGCTGCCGGACTCGCCGGGGGTGCCGGCGGCGCTCGCCGGGCTGACGCTCACCGCGCCCTTCAACGACCTGGAGGCGGCGGAGGCGGTGTTCCAGAAGCGCGGCAAGGACATCGCCGCCGTCATCATCGAGCCGGTGGTGGGGAACATGGGCGTGCTGGTCCCGCGCGACGGGTACCTCAAGGGGTTGCAGGCCCTGGCGGCCCGCCACGGCGCGCTGCTCATCTTCGACGAGGTGATGACCGGCTTCCGGCTGGCGCGCGGCGGCGCCCAGGCGCTCTACGGCATCACGCCGGACCTGACCACCATGGGGAAGGTCATCGGCGGTGGGCTGCCGGTGGGCGCGTACGGTGGGCGCCGCGACCTGATGGCGAAGATCGCCCCGGAAGGGCCCATCTACCAGGCGGGGACGTTGAGCGGGAACCCGCTGGCGGTGGCGGCCGGCGCCGCCTGCCTGAGGGAGCTGGCGAAGCCGGGCGCCTACGAGCGGCTGGAGGCCACCTCCGCCGCCCTCTGCGACGGCATCGCCCGCGCCGCCCGCGAGGCCTCCGTCCCCCTCACCCTCAACCGGGTGGGGAGCATGTGGACGGCGTTCTTCACCGCGGACCCGGTCTTCGACTACGGCTCCGCCAAGAAGGCGGACACCCAGCGCTTCGGCCGCTTCTTCCACGCGCTGCTGGACCGCGGGGTGTACCTGCCCCCGTCGCAGTTCGAGGCGGCCTTCGTCTCGCTCGCCCACGGGGACGCGGAGGTGCGGCACACCCTGGAGGCGGTGCGCCAGGCGCTCGCTTCGGTGTAGAACGCGGAGGCAGGTGCGCCTCCTGCTTCCCATCGCGACCGCCTTCTGGGCCGCTGCTGCGCCCGCGGCGACCATCCGCGTGGTGGCGTGGCGCGCGGCGGGCGTGCCCGAGGCCAGCGCCACGTCCCTGACCCGTGCTTGCGAGGCGGCGCTGCGCGAGCTGACCAGCCTCTCCCTCCAGCCGTCGCTCCATTCGTCGCCGCTGTCCAGGCGCTGCGGCGCAGACGACCATGGCTGCTGGACCCAACTGGCCGGGCGCACCGGCGCGGACTACGGGCTGGCGCTGGTGGCCGAACCGGCGGGCGGCCTCACCGTCGACCTGATGCTGGTGGACCTCAGGGCCGGCCACGTGGTGGCGCAGCGCCGCTTCACCGGACCCTCCCCGGACGCCGCCTCGCAGGGCGCGCGCGCCGCGGTCGACGCGCTGATGCCGCCGTTTCTCCACCGCGGCTACGGCGGCGTCCTGGTGGAGATGCCCGGCGGGTCACGCCTGAAGGTGGACGGCAAGGTGGTGCTGTCGCAGCCCTCTCGCGGCCCGGTCGCCGTTTCCAGCGGCCACCACGAAGTAGACCTGCTGCTCCCGGACGGGACGGCGGTGCTCGCCCGCGCGGACGTCGCGGAAGGCCAGATCGCCGCGCTCGCCCTGGGCGCGCGCCCGCCCGCCAGCGGGGAGCGCCGCTCCAACGACGCGCTGCGGGTCACCTCGGCGGCGCTGTGGGCGGCGGGCACGGTGGCGGTGGTGACGTCGCTGGCGCTGGGGACGGTGGTGAACCTGCGCACCGGCAACCTCAATCCCTGCACGCCGCCGTCGCACGACTGCTCCACGCGGGAGGAGGCCGAAGCGGAACATCAGGCGCTCGCGCAGTACGCGCAGACCGCCAACCTCCTGCTCTACGGCGGCGGGGCCCTCGCCGTGGGCGGTGGGCTGGTCTTCACGTTCGACCTCGTGCAGGGCGGTGGGAAATGAAGACGGCCCGGTGGCTCGCGCTGGGGGTCGGCGCCGGCCTGGGTGTGCTCGCGGCGTGCTTCAACCCGCCCGGCCTCGACGACCTGTACCTGTGCAGCCCCCAGGGGACGTGCCCGGACCCGGGGCTGTCCTGCGTGGACGGGTACTGCTGCAAGGAGGACGGCGGCGAACCCGCGTGCCCCACCACCGTCCTCCCGGACGGCGGCGGTCCTCCGGATGGAGGCCCGGATGCGGGTCCAGATGGTGGCCCTCCTCCGGATGGGGGTCTCCCAGACGGTGGTCCCGATGCCGGCCCCGGCCCCGACGGCGGAGCGGATGGCGGCGCCGGCGCCGACGCGGGTCAGGATGCCGGGTGCGTGGACGACGTGCCGCCGCCGGTCTGTCCCGTGAACGGGAAGGTTGGAGCGTGCGCCGCCGGGCAGCTCGTCTGTGACGGTGGCTCGCCGTACTGCAAGCAGGTCGTCTTTCCGGTGACCGAGATCTGCGGCGACCCCAAGGACGATGACTGCGAAGGCACCACCGACAACTACCCGTGCCGCGGAGGACCGCCCAACTTCTTCACGCCCAGCCCGGACTACGTGCTGGGCGCCCAGATCGTCAACGCGAGCCTGGGGTCGGGGTACCCCAACTGCCTGTACAACAACGCCCAGTATGGGGTGACCGCCGGGTACCTGGACGGCGGCAACTGGAGAGGCAGAGGGGTCGCCACGAACTTCTTCTACGCGATGAAGGCGGATGGCGGCACGTGGGACCTCTCCAGACCCGGACAGCAATTCCGGTTCATCTACGCCGGCTACTTCAACCAGAGCCCCAACCTGTCGGGCCCCACCGCGAACTATCCCCAGCCCATCGTCTTTCTGTGCGGACCGGGTGGTTCGCTTCGCTACAACCCGCGCACCGGCTCGGTGCTCACGTTCAACGGCATTTTGGGCTTCCAGACCAACAACGCCGTCATCGACCTCGCCACGGACGGCGGTGGGGAGTGGTCCGTGAGCACCGGGACGCTCAACCTGGCGGCGGTCTCCCGGGTCGAGGTCATGATGACGCCCAGGGACCCGTTCGACGGGGGGACTCCCGCCTTCGACGCCGGCATCACCCTGTTTGGCTTCTCCCCCCCCTGACGTCCGCTTCTGG
>DATBSS010000330.1:0-13336 GCA_036559665.1 Myxococcaceae bacterium | reverse complement strand
CTCGAGGTGGACCCGAAGTCGGCCCAGGTGCTGCGCAGCATCGTGTTCGACCCGGACGGCAGCCAGAACGCCATCACCTTCTCCGACCTGAAGACCAACGTCGGTGTGTCCAAGGACGTGTTCGTCCTCAACGCCCCCGCCGGCACGCAGGTGCAGGACATGACCGCGCCGAAGTAGAACCGCCCCCGTGGCTCGGGCGCGGTGGCCTCTCTGCCTCTGGGTGACGCTGGCGAGCGCGGGATGCGCGGCGCTCCGGCCAAGCCCCGCCACCACCGGAGGCCAGGAACTGATCGGCCTCACCGCGCGCCTCTCCGCCCGCTCCGGCCCCGCGCTCTCGCTCGCCGTGGACGGCACCGCCTCCGGGCGCCCGGCCGTCATCCGGATGGACCTCGCCTCGCCGCTCAGCCGTGCGACCCCGGGGTGCTTCCCTCAAGCGCCCCCGAAGTCCCACGGCACCGTCCGCTTCCGCCGTCCCTGGGGCGCACCGGCCGAGCTCCCCGAGGCCTGGCTGGACGGCGTGGAGATCGGCGGGCGGCGGCTCCAGAAACGGCTGGTGGCCGTCGAGCAGGGCCAAGGCTGCGACGTCTGGCTGGGCGCGGACGCGCTCGCCTCGATGGCGATGGAGGTGGATCCGCCCGCCGGGACCGTGACCTTCACGGCCTCTCGCCCCCGCTCCAGCTACGGCGCCGGCGCGATCGACCTGGACCGCGACCCGACGACCGACCGCCTGCTCCTCCCGGTGCGCCTCCGCTTCGGCGACGTGGAGCTCTCCGCGCCATTCCTGCTCTCCACGGCGGAGCCCCGGTCGACGCTGAGCGGCGTGGTAGCTGGGACCGCGGGCCTCCCCGACGCGGACGCCTACGGCCCATCCCTTCTCGCCCTCGCACCCGGCGCGTCCCTCCGCTTCGCGACGCTCCTGACCCGCCGCGACTGGACGAGCACGGCGGCGGCCGGCGAGCTGGGGGCGGACGTCTGGGGCCGGTTCAAGCTCCGCATCGACCCCGCCGCGCTCGCGCTGATGCTGGTCCGCCCGACGACCATCGAAGAGGGAGGCCGGTCCACCTGCGCTTCGTCGAAGGAGCCCTCCTGCCTCACCCTCCACGCCGAGCGAACGGGCGACCGCGGATGGCGAGTCTCCTTCACCGCCGCGCGCGACCTCCCCGAAGGCGCGGTGGCCTGGCTGGACCTCCAGCGAGGCACCGAGACGCTCCCCTGCCGCGCCGCGCTCAGCCTCTGGCCGTCCGACCGGGGGACCTCCCTGGCGGTGGACCTGCCCTCGCCCGGCCTGCGGGAGGCCGGCTGCGACGCCGACCTCCAGGCCGCCACCGCCCTCACCCCAGCGGCGGTGGACGAGTCAGGGCCGGAGATCGCTTGCCCGGGCGAATGCCTGCTCCTCCAGCAGGGCCGCGGGGGCGATCTCACCTGCCAGTGCTCCACCTTCGGCACCCTCCGGGAACCGCCCGCCCGCGGGAACGTGATGCCGGAAGAGCACCTGCCGCCCGAGCCCGAGCCCCAGGACCCAGGGCCTTGACGTGGCCTCGGCCTGCGTTATCTCAAAGATGAACGCACGCAAGGAGATCGGATCGAAGCTCATCAAGGCAGCGACCACATGTTCGATGTCGGATGACAAACGATAAGGCCGGTCCCGAGGATCGGCGATCTCGAGAATGAGCGTTCACCGAGGGGTCCCGAGCAGCAGCGCGGGGCCCCTTGTCTTTTCCGGGCGGCCTGGACCCGAGCCCCGCGCTCGCTTGACACATCAAAATCCATGGTTCTGTTGGGGGACGAGGCGGAACCGCGCATGTCGCGCCGGTTGTCACGCCGATTCCAAGAGGAGAGAACCATGCTGGCCAGAATCAACCCGCCCCTGTTCGACGAGCTCTTCCGTGGCGCGTTCTTCAACGACTTCGTCTTCCCGCGCGGCAACTGGAAGGCGCCCGCGACGTTTGCGCCGCCCGCGGACATCGTCGAGACCCAGAACGCCATCGAGGTGAAGGTCGATCTCCCGGGGCATGACCCGAAGAGCGTCCAGGTGAATCTCGAGAACGGCGTCCTCACCATCCAGTCCGAGCGCAAGCAGGAGAAGCGCGGCGAGCAGGACGGCTACCTCCGAGCGGAGCGCAGCTTCGGCGCGTTCGCCCGCTCCTTCGAGCTGCCGGACACCGTCGACCCGCAGAAGGTCGAGGCGCGCTTCGAGCACGGCGTCCTCACGGTCACCCTGCCGAAGCGCGAAGAGACCAAACCGCGCGCCATCAACGTGAAGATCCAGTCGTAGCGCGCGGCCCGGTCTTCGCTCCCGGCGAGCTACTTCGCCGCCGGGGGCGGCGGCTGCGGCGGCGGGACGAACGAGGCGTGGTCGACGCGGATCTTCCACGCCCCGTTCACCTTCACGAACACCTCGGAGGTCTGGACCTGGGCGGTGATCTTCTTCCCATCCGGTCCGGTGAAGGTGTCCTCCCACAGCCCCATCCCCATGGCCGTGGTCGCGTTCACCGGCACCACGTCGTAGGACTTGAGGGTGACGGCGATGTCCGGGGTCATCTGGAACGACTGCTTCCAGAACCCCTCCAGGGCGGCCTTGCCGGAGCCCTCCTGGCCCATGAACGCGTAGATGAACTTCGGGTCGTCCGTGTAGAGCGCGGCGACCTTCGACGCGTCGTGCGAGTTGCACGCCGCCGCCCAGGCGCGAGCCTGCTCGGTCACCTCGGCCCTGGTGTCGCCCGCGCGCGCGGCGCCGGCGGAGAGAAGCGCGAAAGCCATCACTGCGAATGAGGTCTTCATGGTCGTTTTCCTTTCGTGATCAGGGGTCGGGTTACTTGCGGGCGGCGGCGGGAGGAGGCGGGGGCGGCGGCGGGCCGAAGGAGGTGTGCTCGGCGGAGATCAGCCAGCGCCCGTCCTTCTGCTTCTGAAGCACCCGGGTGCACCGCAGGGGCAGCGGCATCGGCTTCCCATCCGGGCCGGTGACCAGGTTGTCGAAGTGGCTGATGCTCAGGATGGTGTTCTCGTCCAGTTGCAGCCCCTCGACCGAGGTGAGCTTGCCCTGGCGGCTCGGGTCGGCGAACACCTTGGGGAGGATCTGCTGAAACTCCTTCTTGCCGTGGACCCGGCCGAAGACGCCGATGTGCTGGGCGTCCTCGGTGAAGAGGGCGAGCACGGCCTGCACGGACTTCTGCGTGTCCTTGACGTTGACCGCCGCGATGAACGCGTCGTTGAGCTTCTGCGCTTCGGCCTGGGCGTCCGCGCGCGCCGCGGGGGCGAACGCGAGCAGGGCCAGGGCCACGATGGCGTACTTCATGGGTGATTCCCCTTTGCTTGCCGGAGGTCCGGCGGTTGAGAACGACGCGCGAAAAGACGGCGGACCCCGGCGAAACTCATCGGTCCGCGGAACCGCGCGAAATGCCTGGGGAACCTACATCTGTGCCGGAAAGCCGAAACGCTCGGGGAGGCGCGGGTCGAGGAAGGAGATCACCTCCGCGACCCCTTCGCCCGCGTACGTCAGGACCTGGATCGCCCGCGGCCGGTAGGCCCCGCCCGCGTCGCGTTCGTACACGGCCACCGCCGGGGCGCCGTTGGCCCAGGTGATCTCCAGCTTGTAGCGGCCGCGCGCGTCGCCGCCCGCCAGGAGCGCCCCGGCGAGGAACGCGCGGATCGGCTCGCGCCCGTGGAACCAGGTATGCAACGGCGGCATGGCGAAGGCCGCGTCCTCGCGCAAGAGCGACACCAGCGCGCCCACGTCGCCGTCCTCCCAGGCGCGGACGTAGCGCCCGAGGAGCTTGAGCAGCTCCGGCTTCTCCCCGGTCCCTTTCGCCGGCCGCACGTCGCCCTGCGAGACGCCGCGCGCCTCCAGCGTCTCCCGCGCGCGCTGCAGCGCGCTATTCACCGCCGCCACTGACAGATCCAGCATCTCGGCCACCTCGGCCGCCGGCCACCCCATCACCTCGCGGAGGATGAGCACCGCCCGCTGCTTGGGCGGCAGCCACTGGAGGGCGGCGAGGAAGGCGAGCTGCACGCTCTGGCGCAGGGAGACCTGCGCCTCCGGGCCCAGCTCGGGCTCGCCGAGGGCAGAGTCCGGGTAGGGCTCCATCCACAGCATGCCCTCGACCGCGGGCTCCAGGGGCGCGCCCGGGTCCGCCGGGGGGCGGTCCGAGAGGAGCTGCCGGCGCGACCGCGTCTCCAGGTGGTCGAAGCTGGCGTTGGTGGCGATCTTGTACAGCCAGCCACGGAGCGAGGCGCGCCCCTCGAAGCGGTCGATGCCGCGCCACGCGCGCAGCAGGGTCTCCTGGACCAGGTCCTCCGCGTCGTGCAGCGAACCGACCATCCGGTAGCAGTGCGCCTGGAGCTCGCGGCGCAGCGGGCCGGCCAGCGAGAGGAACGCGCCTTCACCCCCGGCGCGGGCGGCGGCGATCTGCGCGGCGGCGGTGGAAGCGGCGGACATGGGCGCGAGAAGCGGAGCACCGGCGAGGCGCCGGCGTCAATTCGATGCGCAACTCCTGCACCGGTTGCGCTGCGGCGCCAGGAGACTTATCGGTTGAAGACGGACATGGATCGATCGCGGCTCATCCAGAGGCTCGAGGAACGGTTCCGGCGGATCACCCACCTGCTCTACGACACGAGCGTGGCGCCGGAGGACCTGGACCGGGAGATCGAACCCTTCCTGGCCGACGATGTGCGCTTCACCGACCCATGGCAGGGGGAGGCGGGCCGGGAGAAGTACCGGCTGGGCGCGGCCGGGTTCCACGCCATGTTCCGCTTCCGGTTCGAGCTGTATCAACTGCACGTGGACCTGGATGAGGACGGGCGGCGCGGGCGCGCGCTGGCGGACGGCGTGATGCACCTGCAGCCGGTCCGGTTCCTGCCCTCCTATCCGCTCCGCACCATCCTGGCCTACGAGCTCGAGGTGACGGATCCGGATGCGCCGGGCGGGCCGCGGTTCCTCATCCACGACCACGAGGAGATGTGGAGCCTGGCGGACATGATCGAGGCGGTGCCGGGCCTGGGCTGGTTCTACGGGCGCGTCTTCCGGCCGGCCTTCAGCCGGGGCTTCCTGGCGGCTTCGAAGCTAAGCCTGCGATTCGCCAGGTAGGCCGACAGTTGCCCACCTGAGCCATCGCTCGCATTCACCCCACGGGTAGCACCAAACCTCCGCTCCGGGCGAATATCCCCCCATGCTCCGGACCCCCGACGGCCTCCAGATCGATCCTCCCGCGGGCTTCAACATCGAGGAGTCGATGTTCGCCCTCCTCGCGCCCGAGTCGGCGCCGAAGAACGGCAAGCCGCCGGTGCGCGACAACCTGGTGGTGCGGCGGCGCCAGGTGCGGCCGGATTCGGACCTGACGGAGCACGCCGGCCAGATGGTGGCGGAGCTGATGAAGAGCATCCCCTCCATGGACGGCCTGGACACCTCGCCCTTCGACTTCAGCGACGGGACCAAGGGCTTGATCGTCGGCTACCGCTTCGTCTCCATGGGGAAGGTAGTCCTCCGCCAGTACCACGCCATCCGGCGCGACGGCGAGGTGCTCACCACGCTCACCATCACCGTGGACGACGAGCGCATCGACCTGCCCACCCGAGACCAATACTTCCGCGCCCTCGCCTCCGCGCGCCCCGCCTGACCCTGCGAGCCCCCCATGCCCACGATCGATCCCAACGCCGCCAAGACGGTCCGCCCCGGCACCACGCCGCAGCCAACCGCCACTCCCACTCCGTCCTCCACGGCTCAGCCGGCCGCGCCCGCAGCCACGCCGGCTGCCGACAAGTACGGCGTGAAGTCCGCTCGCGGCCAGGACCCGAACGCCTCGCTCGGCGGCAAGGGGACGGTCACCGGCGCGGGCGCCGCCCAGCCGCAGGCCGAGGCCGCGGGCGACCATCACGTTCCCTGCCCGATGCTCGGGGCGCTGGAGTCCATGGGGATGCTGCACCCGGACGAGCACGGCAACGTGTCGATGAGCGAGATCGACCGGGCCTTCAAGAACGACCTCGGGATGTCCGGCCCGATGCGGCTGATGTTCCAACTCATGGCGCCCACCTCCACCAACGTGGGCAAGCTCCTCAACAACGTGCTGCACCGGAACGTGGACGTGGACCACCTGCGGGGCGACTTCTTCGACCACCGCTGGGACACCGGCATCCTCAAGGACGGCAAGTTCAACCAGGGCGCCTTCGACGAGCTGAAGTCCTTCAGCAAGGACGACAAGACGCTCACCAACGCCGAGTGGGGCGCGGCGATGCGCCAGAAGCTGGAGGAGGCGCGGAAGCAGGGGGCCAACGTCCCCACGCACCTGGCCACCACCGGCTACGAGGCCGGCTTCGTCACCTTCGAGGCGGGGCTGGTGTTCTCCGTGCTGGGCAAGCCGGACGCGCAGGGCACCATGCGCGTGTCGATGGACGACCTGCAGCGGCTCTACAAGGACAAGAAGCTCCCCGAGGGTTGGTCGCCGGACAAGTCGAACGCCAACCTCAGGACGCTGGGGAGCGGTGCGGCGCAGACGATGTTCGGCTTCCTCTTCGGCGGAAAGGCCGCCGGGGTGGCGCAGGCGGGAGACCGGTTGGCCGTAGGCCGCGAGGCCTCCGCCGCCGAGCCGGCGCTCACCGGGATGAAGATGGCCCAGTGCCCCTGCGGCGGGAAGCCGATGGTCCAGGGGAAGGCGGACTCGGCGGCCAACCCCGCGCCCACCGACGCGGCGACCTCCGCGCAGATCCACCAGATGGTCGAAGAGCGGCGGAACTAGGCTCTACCGCGAGCCCAGCACCCGCATCGCCAGCACCAGCAGCAGCCCGGCGGCGGCGAGGATGGCGAACACCGCCGCGCCCAGCTTGAACATGGAGAAGGCGGAGTCCTGATCGCGCTTGCGCCGCGGGGCGTCCTGCGTCCTCCGCGGGACGGGCGAATTCCCCTGTCCTGCCCGAGAACCGCCGCCATCCCGGCTCCGCTCCAGGCGCTCCCGGTCGGGCCGGGCGTCGACCCGCACGTCCATCTTCACGTCGGCGCGGACGTCCGGCGGCGGCGCGGGCCTCCGCTTGGGCGGCGGCTGCGGCGGGCCGCGCACCACCGTGGAGTCGTCGAACTTGGGCGGCTCCGGCGGGCGGAGCGGCGGGCGGGACAGGCCGCGGATGTCCGCGGTGTCGTCCATGGACTGGCTGCTGGAGTCCTCCGAATCCTCCCCGTCCTCCACCGCGGGCTGCGCCGGGCGGGTGGAGGGCACGCTGCTCCACGACGACTCCGGCTTGGCGGGCGGGATGACCGGGAGCTGGCCGGCGAGGTTGAGCGACTCCAACTCGCCGGGCGTGACGCCGGCGGCGATCTCCGCGAGCTGCGCCTTGAGCGCCTCGACGGCGGCGCCCCGGGGGACATTCGGGCGCGGTACCCCGATCCCGCTGCTGTCGCCCTTCCGCTGCGCGGCCCGCCCCTGTTCGCCGGTGCTCCGGCGGCCCGGGCGCGGCTCGGCCCGGGGCTCCTGGCGCGGGGGCGGCGTGGGCACGGCGGGGGGCAGCACGTGGCGGGCGGTCTCGTGGTGGGCGGACAGCACGTCGCTGGAGAGGAGCTGCCGGGTCTGCTCGCGGCGGTCGGCGAAGTAGCGCTGCACGAGCGTGCCGATCTGCTCCTGGTGCCACATCCGCTCGCTGGTGGCGCGCTCGATGGCGCGGGCCATCTCCAGCGCGTTGGAGAAGCGCTCCTCCCGGTTGCGGCGGAGCGCCTTGAGCACCACCGCGTCGATCTCCGGCGGCACGTTGGGGTTCTGCTCGGAGGGCGGGGCGGCGTCCGTCTCCAGGGCGGCCATGATCTCCGCCTCGTGGTCCTCGCCGTGGAACAGGCGCATCCCGGTGAGGCACTCGTGGAACACCACGCCCAGCGAGTACACGTCGGTGCGCGCGTCCAGGTCCTTCCCGCGGAGCTGCTCCGGGGACATGTAGCCCAGCGTGCCCTTCACCATCCCGGCCGCGGTCCGCGTATTGCGGTCCTTCGCCTTGGCGATGCCGAAGTCCAGCAGCTTGGTCGTCCCGTCGTACGTCACCATGATGTTCTTCTCGGCGACGTCCCGGTGGATGACCGGGTGCGGGCGGCCCAGCGGGTCGGTGAAGGTGTGCGCGTAGTGGAGCGCCATCGCCGTGTCGTGGACCACCGACATGGTGAAGCCGATGGGGATGGGCTCCTGCGCCTCGTGGCAGGCGCGGGCGATCTCCAGCAGGTCCGCCCCGGCCACGAACTCCATGGCCAGGAACAGCTCCTCGGAGGCCACGTCCAGGTCGTACACGTGGGCGATGTTCGGGTGGTTGAACGCGGCGGTGATCTTCGCCTCGTCCAGGAACATGTCGACCAGCTCCTGCTCGGCCTTCACGTCCGGGAGGATCTGCTTGAGCACCACCAGCTTCTGGAAGCCGGCGTGGCCGCGCTGGAACGCGAGGTAAATGGCGGCCATGCCCCCGGTCGAGAGGCGGCACACGATCTCGTACTTGCCTAGCTTCCGCCCGCTGTAGCGGTCGGGGGCGAGGGTCACGACCGGACCGGACGACATCGGCGGCGCAGGATGGCACAGCCGGGACTCCGCGCCTACGGTCTACAGAGCGCGAACGAACAGGGCCTTCAGGTATTCGGTCTCCGGGAGCGTCCCCAGGGCGGGGTGGTCCATCCCGGCGCCCCGGCGCTCCAGCACCTGCACCGCCCGCCGGGCGTCCCGCGCCGCCGCCAGCACCACCTCCTCGAACGCCTCCCGGCTCACCTTGTGCGAGCAGGAGCAGGTCACCAGCAGTCCGTCCGGCCGCAGGCAGCGCAAGGCGCGCAGGTTGAGCTCCCGGTACGCCCGCAGCGCGGTCTTCACGCCCTCCCGCCGCTTGGCCAGCCCGGGCGGGTCGACGACCACGGTGTCGAACTTCCGGCCCTCGCGGTCGAAGGCGTGGAGCACGTCGAAGGCGTTGGCGGCCTGCACCTCCACGGTGGTCCGGCCGTTGGCGGCGGCGTTGGCTCGCGCCTGCTCCGCCGCGCCCGGGTCCTGCTCCACCGCCAGCACGCGCGTGCAGCGCCCGGCCGCCAGGGCCAGGGCGAACCCGCCGTGGTAGCTGAAGCAGTCCAGCGCCTCGCCCGTCCCCAGCTCCCCGGCGCGGAGGTGGTTGTCCGCCTGGTCCAGGAAGGAGCCGGTCTTCATGTCCTGGAGGAGGTCCACCTCGAAGCGGTTGGCGCCCTCGCGGAAGGCGAAGCGGAAGGGCGGGTCGCCGCGCAGCGGGCGCGATTCGCGCGGGAGGCCTTCGAAGTCGCGGCCGGAGGCGTCGTCGCGGAGCACCGCGTGCGTGCAGCCTGTCAGCTCCAGCAGCCACGCCGCCCAGGTCTCCTTCCGGACGTCGGCGCCCTCCGAGAGGGTCTGGATGACCAGCCCCTGGCCGTAGCGGTCCGCGAAGAGGCCCGGGAGCAGGTCCGCCTCGCCGTGCACCAGCCGGAGCGCCTCGCGGCCCGCCATCCCGCGCCGCCTGGCGATGGCGCGCTCCAGCCGTTCGCGGAAGAAGGCGTCGTTCACCTCGGCCTTGTCGCGGGTGAGGAGCCGGAGCGCGAGGGGGGACTTCTGGGCCCAGAATGCCTGGCCCACCGGGTTGCCCTGCGGGTCGGCCACGTGCACCACTGCGCCGCGCGGCAGGCGGTCCGGGGCGGAGGCCACGTCCTGGCGGTAGCACCACGGCTGGAGCGCGCGCAGGCGCTGGGCACCGGCCAGGGTGACCCGGACCTCTTCCACTACTCCAGCCCGCGCGCCGCCAGCTCGAAGTCGTCCTCGCCGCGCAGGTGCCCCACTTCGTGGAGGAGGGTGACGCGGATCTGCTCGCGCAGCTCGTCACCCGTCCGCACCGCCCGCTCGAGGTTCCGCCGGTAGAGCGCCACCGACCGGCAGGGGCTCTCCTCCGGCGAGCACGTCTCGCCCAGCGGCGGCCCGCGGAACAGGCCCAGGATGGCGGGGGAGAGCGGCGGTTCGCCGGAGAGGAGGTCTTCGTCCTTCGGGATCTCCTCGGCGGCCACCGGCACGCCGTCCAGGTCCTTGCGCATGTCCGCCGGCAGGTCGTTCACCGCGCGCGCCACCGCCTCCTTGAACGCCTCCACCGACATCTCCACCGGCGCGGAGAAGTCCTCCGGGGCCAGCTCGCGCGCCTTGACGAAGTGCTTCTCCGCCAGCTTGTGCCTGCCCTCGCGCTCCAGGAGCAGCCCCAGGTGCTGGTGCGCGTGCGCGGCGCGCTCCTTGTCGTCCAGCATGGAGCTGAAGGCGGTCTTCGCCTCCGGGAAGCGGCACAGCTCGAAGAGGGCGATGGCGCGCTCGTAGGCGCCGTCCTTGTTCGACTTGTCCAGGGAGAGCACCCGCTCCGCGCGCTCCAGCGCGTCCTTGGCCTGCCCCAGGTCGTTGAAGGCCATGGCGGCCACCAGCGCCAGCTCCACCTGCATGTCCTTGTCGCCCTGCTTGTCCGCCTCCACCAGGCCGTGCTCGGCGTAGACGGAGGCCAGCTCGTCCCGCTCGCGCGAGGAGGGCAGGTGGATGGCGTACAGGCGCGCCGCCCCCAGCAGCGCGTCCAGGTGGTCCGGGTCCAGCGCCAGCGCCCGCGCGTAGGCGAGCGCCGCCTCGTCGTAGCGTCCCAGCGCGGTCAGGGCCGCGCCCCGCTCGGAGTGCGCCTGCGGGTCGTCCGGGAGGAGCGCGGTGGACTGGGCGGCGCAGGAGAGCGCCTCCTCGTACTTGCCGTCGTCGTAGTACTGGCGAGCCGCGCCCAGCGGGTCCGCCCCGTCCGTCTGGCAGACCGCCAGGGGGACCACCTTCTTCGCCCCGGCGGGCGTGGCCAGGGGCGCGTTGCCCGAGCCGCCGGTCGCGGGGGCGGCCTTGGAAACGGGAGCCGGGACGGCCGCGGCTTCGGTCGCCTCGGGAGCAGGTGGAGGTGTGGAGCTGTGACAGGCCGCGCCGAGCGCGAGCCACGCAGCCATGAACCAACGGCGACGCATCGACCCGCCATCGTACGACGGATCGGCGGACCGCCGTAAATCGATCTCCAGCCAGGAACGTCTGCCCGCTGCTCGGTCAGTCCCCGGACCAGGGGACGCTGATGCGGCGGCCTTCGGCCGCTCCCTTGGGGCTCAGCCGAACAGCGCCAGTTGCGTGGCCGGCTGGGGCTTCCGCGCGCGCGGCGCCAGCGCCTGCTCCGCGAGCTGCAGGCCCAGGCTCCGGCAGAGCAGCTCGAACCCCTTCTCCAGCGACCGCAGCTCCTCCAACTGCGGCGTCCGCCGCCCGAGCACGCGCCGCACCCGGGTGGCCGCCTCCGGGTATGCCTCGGTCACCCGGCGGAGGAAGTGGTCCCGCACCGGCTGGGACGGGGCGAAGAAGCGGATGCCGGCGAAGCGCGCCCCGGCGTTGGAGGCGCGGGAGAGCATGGCCTTGAGCTGGAGCTCGTCGTCGTCCAGGCCGGGGAACACCGGCGCTACCATCAGTCCCACCTCCACGCCCAGCCGCGCCAGCGCCTCCATGGCGGCGAGGCGGCGGAAGGCGGACGGGGCGCGCGGCTCCACCAGGCGGTTCACCTTCTCGTCCAGCGACGGGAGGGAGAAGGCCACGGTGAGGTGGTTGCGGCGGGCGATCTCCCGGAGGATGTCGCCGTCGCGGGCGATCAGCGAGGACCGGGTGCTGATGCGCACCTCCCGCCCCTCTTCCTGCGCCAGGAGCCCCAGCAGCGCGCGGGTGAGCCGCACCTGCTCCTCCACGTGCTGCCAGGCCTCGGTCTGCTCGCCAATCCAGATGGGATGACCGCGGAAGTCTTCGTGGCGGAGCTCCGCCCTCAGCACCTGGGCGGCGTTCACCTTCACCGCCACGCGCGACTCCAGCTCGCGCCAGCGGGCGGCGTCCTGGTGCTCACCCAGGCGGACCGGGCAGGCCAGGCACCCGAACTGGCAGCCCTCGTACGGGTCCAGGCGCCAGTGCCAGCTCCCGTTCTCCTGCGCGTGCTGGCGGAGGAGCGACTTCACCCGGACCGCGGCGTAGCGCACGCCCGGCGCCGACCCGCCCGGCACCGCGACCTCGCTGTCCATCCGCTCCAACCGCTCCATCACTTCGCCTCCCGGCTGGCCGAAAACTTGACGACCAAACGTGACATGCCGAGACAACATGAGCATCGTCACGCCCTCTGACAAGGCAAGCAAGGGAGGGCTCCGGGGCCGGAAAATCGGCCATTTGCGGGGTTGGGCAGGATAAAGTCAGCGCCCGCGAGGAGGGGTTGGATGCGACACACCTGGATTGGCGTTGCAACGCTGGTCGCCCTGTCTGTTGCCCTGCCGACGCATGCCGCGACCCCTGCCGGGAGCTGGACGAACGGCGGAACGATCGGGGCCGACACCGGGGCGCTCTACGCGACGGTCGGGTTCCCGAGCCTCGACATCGGCTACCTGCGCGGGGTGAGCGACGCGCTCGACGTGGGCGGCCGGTTCTCATTCCCGTACGGCGGCGACGGCGCGACGGACCAGACGTGGCTGGGGCTGGAGCTCGCCGGAGAGGTCAAGCTGAAGTTGGACCTCGGGCTGCCGTTCGTGCTCCTGGTGCGGGCGCTTCCGGGAGTGACCCTCTTCTTCCCGCCGGGGTTCAGCATCTTCTTCCTGCGGGTACCGCTGGAGGCGGCGCTGGGAGTCCCGGTGACGCCCAACCTCCTGGCGCACGTCTCGATCAAGGCGCCGCTCGCCTTCGGGTACCGGAGCGGGCTGGGGGTGTCCTTCCCCGAGATCCATCTCCCCCTCCTCTTCGGCGGCGGCGTGGAGCTGAAGATCGATCCGGCGCTCAGCGTCACCGGCCAGCTCCACATGGGGCCCGGCTTCTGGATCTTCCCCGGCGGGGACAACCAGACCCACTTCACCCTGGGCGCGCTGGTCGGCGTTACGTACCGGCTGCCGTCGTAGCGGGAGCGGCAGCGGCGGCGGAGAGGCCGGGGATGACGAGGAGGTTCACCGTGCTGGCCATGGCGCGGTAGGTCTGCTCCGAGGCGAACATCTCCTGGTGGATGATCATCCCGAAGAAGGAGCCGGCGAGCGCGTGCGCCATGGTGACCGGGTCGCAGTCCCTGCGGAACTCGCCGGTCTTCTGGCCGTAGCGGATGACGCCGGCGAAGAAGGCCACGTAGGAGGCGAAGGCGTCGTGGATGGCGGCGGCCACGCGCTCGTTCTTGCCAATGCTCTCCGCTCCCATGATGGTGAAGAAGAGGGCGTACTCCCGGTTCTCGGAGATGGCGTCGATGGCGATCTGCGCGTAGGAGGCCAGCTGGTCGCGCGCGGTCTTCTTGCGCATCTCCTCCATCCGCGGGACGAACTCGCCGCTGAAGCGCGCGTGGAGCTGCTCGCAGG
>DATBSS010000329.1:0-19931 GCA_036559665.1 Myxococcaceae bacterium | reverse complement strand
GCATGCCCGGACAGGCCCAGGCTCAGGGGCCCGAACACCGCGTGCCCCTCCCACTCCGCGCCCAGGGCGGTGATGGCGCCGAGGTTGGCGGCCTTGAAGTCGGAGCCGGCGCGCTGGAACTCGATCCGGTCCTCCACCCGCTGCCCGAAGGCGGACACCTCCAGCGTGTAGCGGCCCAGCTGCGCGCTGGCCACCACCTCCAGCGAGGTCACCACCTGGGGCCTGAGCGGGTTCTCCGGGTCGCCGGCGAGCGACGCGTTGGAGAAGATCTTGGCGCCGCTGACGTTGCCGGTGGTGCCGAAGTTGGGCTGGCCGTAGAGCAGCACCGCGGACGGGACCTGGAAGGCGCGCCCGGCCACCAGCTTGGTGGCGAAGGTGCTGCTCCAGTCGTACGCCGCGCCGAAGCGCCACGAGTACTGGAACGGGAACTGGTTGGGGAAGTCCACCCGGCCGTTGGCGGTCAGGCGGAGGTGCTCCAGCGGGACGGCGAAGACCTGCGCGAACGCCGCCGCGTCGCTGATCGCCACCACGTTCGGGTCGCACGCGCCGGGCGCCGAGCAGGGGAAGACCGGCTCCACCACGGCGCCCGCCGGCTGCGCCGAGCCGGTGGGGATGTCCAGCAGCCGCTGCGCGAACGCCAGCACCCGCTGCCGCTCGTAGCTGAAGTCGCCGCCCAGCTTGAGGCCGAAGCCGGGGCCGAAGGACAGCGCCACCTCCGCCGCGCCGTCGTACGCCTGGTAGCCGTAGCGCGGCAGGTAGGCGGTGGCCTTGTTGCCGGTGAGGTACAGCGCCTCGTCGCCGGTGGGGTTGCCGCGGGACGCCCCCAGCCAGGCGGCGGTGGACACCACGTCCGTCCAGCGCCGCTCGTAGCGCGCGGACGCCCACAGGTTCTCCAGCACCACCCGGCTGTCGGTGAGGGTGGAGGCGACCTGGAACCGCGAGGCCGCGTCCAGGTGCTGCAGGCCCCCCTGCACGGTGAGATTCCCCAGCGCGGGCGAGCGCGCGGTGTACTGGCCGAAGGCGGAGAGCGGGAAGGACACGTCCCCCGAGGAGGGGGTGTCCAGGAAGGTGCGGTAGGGCGCGCGCGTGGGGTCCTGCGCGTCGAAGGTCTTGCTGATCGACAGCCCGCTGCGGTCCACCCGGTCCGCGGAGGCGGCCAGCATCAGCGACCGGCCGTTGTCGTCGTAGCCGGCCACCACCGCCGCGCCGTAGCCGAAGTTGGTGCCCACCGACCGCGCGCGCGCCGACAGCTCGGCCACCAGGTTGGCGGAGGTGGACTGGGAGCCGCGGGTGATGATGTTCACCGTGGCCAGGAAGGCGTTGGCGCCGTAGAGCGAGGAGAGCGGCCCCTTGGCGATCTCCACCCGCTCGATCATCTGGACCGGGATGAACTCCGGCCCCAGGAAGGCGGTGAGGTCCGGGCGGAAGCTCACCGGCACGCCGTTGACCATCACCTTCACGATGCGCGTCCCGGCGCGCAACCCGCCGGAGATGCCCCGCACCGCCACCGAGGGCAGGACCCCGTCGTCCACCACGTACAGGCCGGGGACGGACTGGAGGATCTCCGCCACCGACTCGTAGCCACGGGACTCGATGGCCTCGTAGTCGATGGTGACCACGTTGGCGGCGGCGGTGGCACGGCTCTCCTCGGCGCCGGAGGCAGTCACCACCTCCGCGGTGCGCTGCTGCTCCAGCAGCGCGCTCTCGATGTCCGAGGGAGACCCGGCCGCGGGCGTGCCGGCGTCCACTCCTTGCCCCAGCGCGGCCACCGACACCGCGCTTCCCAAAAGGCCCAGCGCCCACAGGCGCGAGACGCTCACGTGTGCCCTCCCCTCCGCGGGACTGCCTCCGCCTTTTAGCGGAACTGCACGAGCCTCACCGGAACTTCACCGTGGCGCGCTGGCGCGCCTCCACCGGGACGACCTTGCTGCGCTTCACCGAATCCCCCACCCGGAGCTCCACCGTGGCCGTCCCCGCCGGGATGTCGCGCGCCAGCACCGGCGGCGGCCCGTAGGAGCGGCCGTTGATGTACACGTCCCCGGCCAGGCTCATGGGCGACACCATCACCTCGCCCGTCCCCACCGAGGCGGCCGCGGGCGTGGTGGGCGGGGGCGCGGGGTCCGGCCTGGCCACCGTCTTCTCGGGCTCCGGGGCCGGCGGGGGCGCTTCCTTCTCCCGCTCCTTCTCCGGGTCCCTCGCCGCCACCGGCGGCTGGAGCTGGTCCCGGATGTCGAAGTCCGCGGTGGCCACCGCGTTCTCGGACACGGTGACGGTGCGCTCCGCCACCCGCTGGCCACCCTTGTAGAGGGTGACGGTGTGGACGCCCGGCGCGGTGGTGAAGCGGGTGGGCGTGTTCCCGGCGGACGCGCCGTCCACCTCGGCGGCCAGCCCCGAGGGCACGGACATCACCAGCACCTGCCCGCTCTCCGGCTCGCGGTCCGGGATCACCGGCACCGGCTTGGCCGAAGCCACCTTGCGCTCCTCGCGCGCGGGCGGCTTGGACGGCTTGGCGGCGTGCTTGGGGTCCGGCTTCTTCTCCCTGGGCGGCTCCGGCGCGGGCCTGGTCTCCTTGGCAACCACGGGCGGCGGGGGCGCGGGCGCCGGCACGGGCTCCGGGGCCTTCGGCGTCTCCTTCATCGCCACCGCCGCCGGCGCCGCCGGAGGGGCCGACCGCGAGGAGTGCTTCTCCTGGAGGTCCTTGGCGATGCGGAGCAGCTCCGGCTCGTCCCCTACCCCGCGGCCGCTCCTGACGATCTCCGTGAGCGTCCGCACCGCCGAGTCGTAGTCGCCGGTCTCGATGGCGTCGACCGCCTGGGCGCGGTGCGCGCGCAGCAGCGCCATGTCGGCGCGCGGGTTGGCGGTGTCGCCCGGGCCCGCGGCCTCCCGGGTGGGCTCCGTGCCGGCGGGTTCCGCCTTCCGCGACCGGATGACCAGGACGACGATCAGGTTCAGCGCGAGGAAGGCGACGCCGGCGATCAGGATCGTCCGGAGATTGCTAGGTGATCGGGACTGGGAGGGGCGGGAGGCCATGGGGGCACCTGTGTAGCTATCCGAGCAGAAGCACCCAGATCAAGGCGCTCAAGAGAAACACGCCAGCCAGGACCAGGCCGATCTCCAGCGGGCCGAGCGTGCGCCGGTTCAGCGAACCGCTCATCGAGCTGGTGGACCGCAGGTCGACCTCGTCCACCACGCTGGGGATGGGGTCTTCCAGGGAAGAAGGTGGGTGTTGCCCTCCACCGGTGGGCGTGGTGTCCGGGCGGGGGAGCACGCCCTTGGCGTACGGGCTCTGCCCCCGCCTCTGGTCCTGGGGGAACAGGCTGTCCACCAGGTGTGAGAGCTCGCGCGCAGCCGCAGTCCAATGCTGGCCGGACCGGAAGGTCTCCAGGTCGGTCATCATCTCCTGGGCGTTCCGGTACCGCTGGTCGCGGTCCAGGTTGAGGGCCCGCAGCAGGATGCGCTCCAGGCCGGGCGGGAAGTCGGGCACCAGCGCGCTGGGCGGGGGCACCTTCCCGGAATTCACCGCGCTGATCGTCTCCGCCAGGCTGTTGCGCCGGAAGAGGCGCCGGCCGGTGGCCACCTCGTAGAGGACCACGCCCAGCGAGAACAGGTCGGACCGCTGGTCCAGCGGCTTGGCGCGCACCTGCTCCGGGGACATGTACGCGTACTTCCCCTTCACCATCCCGGCGGAGGTCTGCGTGGGGTTGACCGCCGTCTTCACCACGCCGAAGTCGGTGAGCTTCACCACGCCGGTGCCGGACACCAGCACGTTGCCCGGCGTCACGTCGCGGTGGACCAGCTCCAGCGGCTGACCCTCCGGGCCCACCAGCGTGTAGATGTAGCTGAGCGCGTCCAGCAGCGGCAGCGCCAGCCCCAGCGCCACCTTCGGCCCCAGCGGCACGCCCCGCTTGGCGGCGGCGCGGAGCAGCTGCTCCACCGAGACGCCGTCCACGTACTCCATGGCCAGGTAGTAGCGGTTGTCCACCTTGCCGAAGTCGTAGATCTGGACGATGTGCGGGTGCGAGAGGAGCGCCGCCACCTTCGCCTCGGTGACGAACATCTGGGCGAAGTTCGTCAGCTCCGCGTACTCCTGCAGGATGGTCTTGATCACGCAGCGCTTGGTGAACCCGTCCGGTCCCTCGATCTGCGCGAGGAACACCTGCGCCATGCCGCCCACGGCGAGCTGGTCCACCAGCCGGTACTTGCCGAACAGTCCGAGCTGGACCGATGGAGGGGCGGGAGGTGATTCAGCGAGCTTGGGGTCCAAGGCGGGCGGAGGGGGGCGGAAATCGTAGGTGAACGGAGCGCCCAGCGCAAAATGCCACCGGCGCTTCAGCAGCCCTGCTGATGGCTTGGCCTACCCCACCTTGACCGTCAGCGAAAGCCTTCGAAACCGGGGGAAGTCTGCCACTCCGTCAGCTTGGGTACGACCCCGATCTGCTGGAGCAGCCCCAGGCGGTCCACCGCGTCCCAGTGCTCCACCACCTTCCCGCTCATCAGGCGCCAGAAGTCCATCTTGGTGATGATGATCGGGTTGCCGGTGGCGGGGATGCCCATGAACTCGCCGCGGTGGGTCATCCGGACGGTCATCCGCACCGCCACCGTGTCGCCCTCGGCGCGGGTGTCATCCGTCGTGTAGTGGACATCCGGGAAGGCCTTGCGGAAGCGCGTGTAGAACTCGCGCAGGCCCTGGACGCCCGCGGCCACCGGCATGATCGAGTGCTGGACGTACTCGCTGGCCACGCACTCGTCGACGGCGGACTGCTCCTCCTTGCGGTTCACCTTGTCGCTGAAGCGCAGCACCACCGCCCGGTTGTGGTTGATGACCGCGCGGGCGACGGTGGGCGCCTGCGCGGCGTCCAGCACCAGGTGGAGCTGCGCGATCTCGTCGCCCCGCAGGGTCACCCTGGCCTTGAAGGCGACCTGCGGCGCGCCCAGCGCGCGGAAGCGCTCGTTGGCCAGGGTGAGCGCGGCGCCGTCGGGCCCCGAAACGCCTACCTCCAGCTTGCAGCCCCTGGAGTGGATCTCCCAGAAGACGCGGATCCAGGAGCGGCCCTCGAACAGCTCGTCCGGCATCCCCTCCACGGAGAGGCGGATCGAGCCGTCGTCGGTGAAGCGCGCGAGCGCGGCCGGGACGTCGCCTTTCTGGCAGGCGGCGGCCAGCGCCTGGAACGGATCCGGCGCCTCGGCGGCGGCGGCGGGGAGGGAGAGGAGCAGACCGGACGCGGCGGCGGCGGAAGCGATGCGGGCGATGGAGGTCATGGGTCGAGGTCTCATTTCCAAAGGCGATCAGAGCACCAGCTGGATGCCGAAGCGCGCCGTGTAGATGTGCGGCCCGGCCGGGGGGAATTCGCGCGTGGCGATGCCCACCAGCCGGATGCTCTGGCCGGCGATGAAGTAGTTGAGGACGCCGTCCAGCTTGGCGCGGGAGGGTCTGCCGGCCGGGGATTGCCACTGGTACCGCGCGCCCAGCTGGAGGCGGCCCACCCAGAGGGGGTTCATCCACATCCCGGCCAGGGCGATGTAGGCGCCGTTGCCGTCGAAGGCCGCCGGATCCCCGAGGCCGGCGGCGTCGTAGTGCCCGAAGCCAACCTCCGCGGTGCCCAGCACCGGGCCCAGGTCGCGTTCGGCCAGCGCGTCCGCGCCAAAGCCCAGGTAGCGGCCCGTCACCAGCGTGTTGTCGGAGAGCTTGATGCCGACGCCGTCGCGCTGGTAGCGGCCGTGCACCGCCACGGAGAGCGTCTTGCGCGCGCCCAGGTAGGTCCCCGAGGCGTAGAACCCCGGCTCCGGATCCAGGAACGACCAGGAGACCCGGCCCGCGAACATCGGGAAGCCGGCCACGTTGGGCCGCCCTCGGTACCCGCCGGCCTGGTACTTGAGCCGGCCCTCCAGGACGGTGCCCCACACGGACAGGCCGTCGTCCCGGCCGCCGGCCACCAGCGCCGGGTAGGCGGAGACGAAGGGCGGGTCGTAGAGCACGCCGAAGAACGGCCCGGTGAGCAGGGCGCGGTCCAGCGGCGGGAGCATCCGCCCCGCCCAGATCTGGAGGAAGGGCGTCACGTCCACCATCACGATGGCGTCGGCCACGGTGATCGCCCCGGTGGTCGGGAGGCGGAGGGCGTTGATCTGGAGGCGGAGTTGCTTGTGCAGCTCGCCGCCGATGGCGAGCACGGCCCCGTCCAAAGACAACTCCAGCGCCCGGCTGGCGCCGTCCACAGGCGAGGGGACGTTGGTCCCCCCTACGCTGGAGCGGAAGGCCACCGCGAGGCTCAAGGAGCGGGAATCGTCGATGCGGATCACCGCGGCGGCCAGCGCCAACTGCGGCACGGCGGCCAGGAGCAGCAGGAATCTCATCGGAACACCTCCGCGGCGCACGGTAGCGTGCCGGCCGGCCGGCCTTCCAACGAAGCGCCTCGCTTTCCCGCCGCAAGAAGGCACCCGCGCGTGGTATAGGTACCCGCGAGTAACCAACCACGCGGAGAGAGACCATGGGCCGCAGCAAGCCGGGGATGGACCGGCCGGACGTGTTCGACGCCAACTGCCCCTCGCGGCGGTGCCTGGCGCTGATCTCCGACAAGTGGTCGGTGCTGGTGATCTGGGCCCTGTCGGACGGGACGCACCGCTTCGGCGACCTCCGGCGGCGGATCCGCGGGGTCTCGCAGAAGATGCTCACCCAGACGCTCCGCGGGTTGGAGCGCTCCCAGCTGGTGCAGCGGACCGTCTTCGCCGAGGTCCCCCCGCGGGTGGAGTACAAGCTCACCGCGCTCGGGGACGGCCTGGTGGGTCCCCTGGGCGCGCTGTGCGAATGGGCGGAGAAGTACTTCGCGCAGACCGACCCGGAGCTGCAGGAGCCGAAGCGGCTGTCGGCCTAGGCGACCCCTGGGGCTACTTGCCCTTGGACTTGCGGGCGCGGATGCGGCGCCGCTTGAGGACCCCCTGCTTCGACTTGGCCCGGCTCTTCAGCTTCTTCTTGCTGTGGTTGCCTTTGATCGCCATGGCGGGCCTTGCTAGCCCGCACGGCGGCCAGCCGCAAGTTCGGGTTGCGCCCGAGCCGGAGGCCGCGCATCCTTCGGTCCTGCCCTGCGGGGCGGAAAGGAGGTGGTGCCGTGCAAGAGCACAGTCCGGCGACCACTTCCGCGGGGCGGGCGCAGTAACGGGCGTGGCCGGAAGCGGAAGCGGCGCATGAAGCTCGGGGCCGGTGCCTCATCTGGGGCTCCGGCCCCTCTTCTTTCCGGTGTTTTGAGGTAAGAGGCCGCCCTCGAATGATCGACAAGCTGGAAGAGGTCGAGCGCCGGTTCGATCGCCTGACCGCCGACCTGTCCAATCCGGAGACGCTCCAGGATTCGGACAAGCTGCGCAAGGTGATGAAGGAGCGCTCCTCGCTCGAGAAGCTGGTGGAGACGTTCCGCTCCTACAAGGGCGTGCTCGGAGACCTGAAGGCGGTCGACGAGATGCTGGGCTCCTCCGACCCGGCCGAGAAGGAGATGGCCCGCGAGGAGCTCCCCGGCCTGAAGGCGCGCCGGGACGAGCTGGAGTCGCAGCTCAAGGTCCTCCTGGTCCCCAAGGACCCCAACGACGAGAAGAACGTCATCGTGGAGATCCGGTCCGGCGCCGGCGGCGACGAGGCGGGCCTGTTCGCCGGAGAGGTGATGCAGATGTACCTCCGCTACGCGGACAAGCGCGGCTGGAAGTCGGAGGTGATCGACCTCTCCGCCGGCAACGCGGGCGGCATCAAGGACGCCACCCTCACCTTCGCCGGCGACGCGGTCTACTCGAGCATGAAGTACGAGTCCGGCGTCCACCGGGTGCAGCGCGTCCCCGCCACCGAGGCGCAGGGGCGGATCCACACCTCCACCATCACCGTGGCGGTGATGCCGGAGGCGGAGGAGGTGGACGTGCAGGTGAACCCGGCGGACGTGGAGATGCAGGTCATGCGCTCCACCGGCTCCGGCGGGCAGAGCGTGAACACCACCGACTCGGCGGTGCGGCTGATCCACAAGCCCAGCGGCATCGTGGTCAAGTGCCAGCAGGAGAAGAGCCAGACCAAGAACCGCGCCATGGCCATGCGCATGCTCCGCGCCAAGCTCTACGAGATCGAGCAGGAGCGCATCCGCTCCGAGCGCGACTCCCTGCGCAAGGGCCAGGTGGGCACCGGGGACCGGAGCGAGAAGATCCGCACCTACAACTTCCCGCAGGACCGGATGACGGACCACCGCATCGGCTACACCCGGCACAACCTCCCCGCCATCCTGGGTGGCGACCTGGAGGACATGGTCACCGCCTGCCGGACCTGGTTCCAGGCGGAGCAGCTCAAGAAGGAGACCGGCCTGGGCGGCCCCACCGGTCCGCGCTCCTCCACTCCGGACGACGACTGATGGAGGCGGGTGCGCAGCGAGAGGAGCCGTGGACCGTCCGCCGGGTGCTGGGGTGGACGGCGCAGCACTTCCAGAAGAAGGGCGTGGACGCGCCGCGGCTGACGGCGGAGGTGCTGCTGGCGCACGCGCTGTCCACCACCCGGGTCCGGCTCTACGTGGACCTGGACCGGCCGCTGGAGCCGAAGGAGCTGAAGCCCTTCCGCGCGCTGATCGAGCGCCGCATCTCCGGCGAGCCGACGCAGTACCTCACCGGCGAGCGCGAGTTCTACAACCGGAGGTTCGCGGTGGACGCGCGGGTGCTGGTGCCCCGCCCGGAGACGGAGCTGCTGGCGGAGGCCGTGCTGCGCGCCCTCCCCGCGGACGCGGCCGCGCGCGTGCTGGACCTGTGCACCGGCAGCGGCTGCCTGGCGGTCACCGTGGCGGCGGAGCGGGAGCAGTGGTCGGTGCTGGCCACGGACCTCTCCCCCGGCGCCTGCGAGGTGGCGCGGATGAACGCCGAGGCGCACGGGGTGGGCAGCCGCGTCACCGTGCGCGAAGGGGACCTGTACGCGGCGGTGCCGGCCGGGATGACCTTCGACGCGGTGGTCTCCAACCCGCCCTACGTGAAGGGCGAGGAGATCGACGGGCTCTCCCCCGAGGTGCGCCGCGAGCCGCGGATGGCGCTGGACGGCGGGCCGGACGGGCTGGACCTGGTGCGGCGGGTGGCCCGGGAGGGACTGCCGTTCCTGAAGGCTGGCGGGCTCCTTGCATTGGAGATCGGGGAGACCCAGGGCGAGGCGGTCCGGACGCTGCTGGCCGAGGCCGGATACACGCAGGTGAGCGTGGAGAAGGACCTGGAGCGGCGGGATCGCCACGCCTTCGGGCGGAGGGCGTAGGCAAAGACCCATGGACAAGATCGTCGTCAAAGGCGGCAAGCGGCTCACCGGGCAGGTGGAGGTGTCCGGCGCCAAGAACGCGGCGCTGCCCATCCTCGCCTCGTCGCTGCTGGCGGACGGGGAGCACACCTACCGCAACGTCCCCCACCTGGCGGACGTGACCACCATGCTCAAGGTGCTCCGCACCATGGGCTGCGAGGCGGACCGGCAGGCGGGGACGGGCAAGGCGGCGCGGACCTGCTCGGTGGGGGTGCCCGCGGGCAAGGTCACCCCCGAGGCGCCGTATGACCTGGTGCGCACCATGCGCGCCTCCGTGCTGGTGCTGGGCCCGCTGGTGGCGCGGTACGGGCGGGCGCGGGTGTCCATGCCGGGCGGCTGCGCCATCGGGGCCCGGCCCATCGACCAGCACCTCAAGGGGCTGAAGGCGCTCGGGGCGGACATCCACCTGACCGAGGGCTACGTGGAGGCGCGGGCGAAGCGGCTGCGCGGGGCCACGGTGGTGTTCGACAAGATCACCGTCACCGGGACCGAGAACGTGATGATGGCGGCGGCGCTCGCCCGCGGGCGGACCGTGCTGGAGAACGCGGCGCGCGAGCCGGAGGTGGAGGAGCTGGCGCGGCTGCTCAACAAGATGGGCGCGCGGATCTCCGGCGCCGGCACCAACGCCATCACCATCCAGGGCGTGGATCAGCTCCAGCCGGTGGACCACGCCATCCTGCCCGACCGCATCGAGGCCGGGACGCTGCTGGTGGCGTCCGCGATCACCGGGGGCGACGTGCTGATCTCGCCCGCCGTCCCCGAGCACCTGGACGCGGTGATCCAGAAGCTCCGGGAGGCGGGGTGCCAGATCTCCACCGAGAACGGCGGGCTCCGCTGCAAGGGGCCCAGGGTGCCCCGCGCCACCAACATCACCACCACCGAGCACCCCGGCTTCCCCACCGACATGCAAGCCCAGCTCATGGTGCTGATGGCCGTGGGTGACGGGACGTCGGTCATCCGGGAGCACATCTTCGAGAACCGCTTCATGCACGTGGCGGAGCTGGACCGGATGGGCGCGGACATCAGCGTGGACGGGCACACCGCGGTCGTGCGCGGGGTGAAGCGGCTGTCCGGGGCCCCGGTGATGGCGTCCGACCTCCGGGCCTCCGCGGCGCTGATCCTGGCGGGGCTGCGGGCCGAGGGGAAGACCGAGGTCAACCGCGTCTACCACCTGGACCGCGGCTACGAGCGGCTGGAGCGCAAGCTCCACGGGCTGGGAGCGGACATCCGGCGCGCCAAGGCATGAGCCGGGCGGGATGCGGATCTCAAAGCACGGGATCCGGCGAGATCGGGGGTCGGAGATGAGTCAACCGTCAACTCCCCGAGGTGCAATCTTTCACCTAGTCGTGCGAACCTGGTGATCGCGGGTTGCAACGAAAAATTCCCACGACCTATGATCGAGAGACCGAACGGGAGCAGCGCTCCCACTGACGGAGATACCCCAGCGCAATGAATTGCCCCGCTTGCCAAGTCGAGATGGCCGATCTCGAGGGGGATAGCTCCACCGTTCGGAAGTGCGGTAACTGCGGAGGGTTGTGGATCGACGTCTCGGACCTCAACCGGACCCTCCTCCACCACAACCTGCCGGGGTTGGAGAGCCTGGGCGGGAAGATGGACCCGAACGCGCTCACCGGGCAGTGCCCCGAATGCCTGGTGGACCTGGTCCGCATCAACGGTGGTGATCGAAACAACCCGCTCAGCTACGACACCTGCGAGTCCTGCGGCGGCACCTTCCTGGAGTCGGAGCTCCAGGACGCCACGGACATCAAGGCCGCCTACGACGAGATCGTCGACTTCTTCAATCAATTCATCGCGAAGAAGAAGAAGACCGCGGCGGTCTGACGGGACCTGCTGCCGCGGGCCGATTCAGGTGTGGTCCCGGAATGGCTGCTTGAAGTCGTCCGGGACGTCCTTGCCCTCGAAGGTGATCCCCCTGCCGGCGGGCGTGTCGTCGAATTCGTCCGGGTTGCCGCCCTTGGTCTGGGAGAGCTTGCCCGAGACGCGGCGGCCGCCGAACGTGAGGACCACGGTGTTGCCGCGCACCTCGTACTCGCCGGAGTAGTTGCGCTCCTTGAGGCCGTGCTTCTTCTCGAAGGGCTCGTAGAGGAAGCGGAAGGTGCCGTCGAAGAAGAAGGAGAGGTAGCGGTCCGGCGCGCCCTTGTAGCCGGCGTACCAGGTGCCCAGGACCTGGGCGTGGCCCTTGTCGTACTTCAGCTTCTGGGTGAGCCAGTTGCCGTTGAGCGGCTTGCCCTCCGAGTAGAAGACGACGTCGGTGAGGCAGACCGGGCTCTCCGGGTCGTCGGCGGTGTACGCGTCGACGATCTCGAGGGTGAACTGTTCGCCCTGAAGCGGCGGGTTGAGCGTCACCGCCTGGAGGCCGCGCTGGTCCGCGAGGGTGAAGGAGGTGCCCTTGGTGGGCCCCTTCAAGGAGAGCTTCTTGGCGCGGGAGAACTCGGAGAAGGTGTCGTCGTCGGTGCCGTTGCCGGTGTAGACGCGCACCTCGTCGATGGTGGCGAGGCCCCGGAAGCCGATGCGGATGGGGTCCTCCTGCGCGTCGGAGCCGCGGCTGCACCAGACGGTGAGCTCGCGCGCGTCGAGGAGGTTGAGCGGCTGGTAGAGCGTCGGCCGCGCATCCTTCTTGTAGTAGCTGGGCGAGGTGGCATAGCCGACCCCGGGCGCCCCCATCGCGGGCGAGAGCGGCGCCAGCGCGCCGGACAGCAGCAGCAGTGGAAGGGCGAGGGTCCTGGAGCTCATCGCGTGGCCGCGATGATGCATCGAGTGCGGTGAAGCCACCAGTTTGAGCGCCCCCGAGCGTCGCCGGTCACACTCAGGGGCAACTCCCGCCGAAGGTGGGCGCCGGACTCTGCACGCCGGCGTCGGGGTGGCAGACGCCGAAGCCGTTCACGCGGACCCGCCCCAGGCCGCCGCCGCCCCCGCCGGCGCTGCACAGCGCGGTCGCGTCCTCCCCGGGCGCCGCCGGGCCCTGCGCGCTGCCGCCCTGCCCGCCCCGGCCGGCGCAGGCGATCGCGCCGCTGCCGCCGGGCGCAGGCGCCGCCGTCTGGGGCGGGCCATCCGCCCCGTCCAACCCGTTGGACACCCCACCCCCGCCGCCGCCGCCGCCGCCGTTCGCGGTGAGCTTCCCGCCGGCCGGCATGGAGACGTCCTGACCTTCCAGGAGCACCGCGCCGCCGCTGCCGCCGCCCCCGCCACCGTTGCTCCCGGTGATCACGCCCAGCCCGCCCTGCCCTCCGGCGCCGCTCGCGGTCACCGTCCCCGAGACGGTCAGCAGGCCCAGCGCGGAGATCTGCACCGCCCCGCCGCCGGCGCCGCCGCGGCCGCCCTGGCTGGACGAATCCACGGCTCGACCGCCGCTTCCGCCCGGGCACCCGCCGCGCAGCGGGGCGATCGACGCGTTGCCGGAGAGCGACCCGGAGCGGCCGCCGTGGCCGACCGCGCTTCCGTCACCGCCGTCCCCGCCACGCCCTCCGTGGCTGCCGCCTCCGCCTCCGCCGCCCAGCAAGCTCCCGTCCGCGAGGCCATTCTGGGCGTCGCACAGGCCGGCCGGGTTCTGGCCGGCGCCGGTGGAGGCGGCGGACGCGGCGGAGATGGTCCCGTTGATGGTGGCGTCTCCCCAGACGGCGAAGATCACCGGGCGGGATCCCACCAGCGCCAGCGCGCCGCCCGAGCCCACGGACAGTCCGTTCGTCGCCAGGACCACCGCGTCCGGCCCGCCGTCCTGCTTGACCACGGTCTGGATGGGAGCGGTCTGCCCGGAGCACCAGAACTGGCCGCCGTCGGCCGAGTTGAACCAGGCGTTGTTGCAGTTGATGGTGAGGGCGGGCGCGATCCCCCGCGCGGCGATGGCGGCGGGGTCGAAGTTGGCCGGGCGGTACGGGAAGGTGGAGCAGGCCCCGGTCGCCAGGCAGAGGCCGGCGTCGCACGGCTGCCCGGTCCTCAGCACCGGCGAGGAGCAACCTCCGTCGCCCAGGCAGGCGCTCGAGATGCACTCGGAGTTGGAGCACATGTAGGCGGTGCCCGAACATCCCCCGTCGGCGGCGCAGCCATCATTGAACGTGCACGCGTTGGAGTCGTTGCACCCGGTGCCGGTCTGCACCTGGTACAGGCACCCGCGGATGGGGTCGCATCCGGTGGTGGCGCCGAAGCAGACCGACGGCGGGGTGTTGCACGTCACCGGGTTCCCGCCGCAACCGCCGTCCGCGGAGCACAGGTCGGTCGAGGTACACGCGTTGGAGTCGTCGCACGCGCCGGTCGGGTCGGGGTCATAGGAACAGGCCCCGGTCCCGGGGTCGCACGTCCCCGGGACCGCCAGGCAGAAGGCGGGCGGCATGTTGCACTGCTTCGGCTGGCCCCCACACCCACCGTCGGCCAGGCACACGGGGGCGACCATGCAGAGGGCGTCCGAGTGGCAGGTGCGGGCCTGGCAGTCGGGGTCCTCGCAATCGACGAGTTGATCGCCGTCGTCGTCGAGCCCGTTGGCGCAGTTGATCTCGGGACAGGCGGGGCTGGTGCCGGAGTCGCAGTACTGCTGCACCACCGTGTTGAAGTCGAGGCACGAGGACGACAGCGAGAGGAGGATGACCAGCGGCCACGCGCGCTTCACGGGAACACCCCCATGACGACGACGCCGGGCGCCGGCCCGACCTGCACGGACGCCTGGAACGAGCCCGGTTCACCCCGGAAGGCGAAGACCGCCGCCGTGGCGAGCGCCGCCCCGCCAGCGCCGAAGAGGACCACGGCGCAGGCCTGCTGGACCTGGCCGGCCTGGGCCGTCGCCAGCACCTGCTCCATCGTGGCGAGCGCCGGGTCGTGCCGGGCGAGCCGGTCGTAGTTCCCCTTCGCCAGGAGGTAGAGGGCGCCGCCGGCCACGCCCATCGCCGCGCCGCCGGCCGCGGGTGCCCAGGCCCAGGAGCGGAGGCTGGGCGCGGGTTCGGGCTCCGGAGCGGGTGGGGGCTTGGGAACGGCGGCCAGCGCGGGCGGCGGTGGAGGGAGGAGCGCGCTCCGGATCTCCTCGAGGAGCTCGGCCGTCTTCGGGGGCGCGAACGCCGGCAGCCGCGCAGTCCGCTCCAGGGAGAGCGCCTCCTGGAAGGCGCGGCGCGCCCCGGCCTCGTCGATCGACTCCATCTGCAACAGGCCTCGGCGGAGCCCGAGCTGGGCCTGGTCGGTGATGGAGATCGGCTCGCAGTGGGCGGCGAGCTGGAGCGCGACGCCGGCGCCGTCGAACTGCAGGTCCTGGTACAGGGCGTCGACCAGCCTCAGAAGGGACCGGGCCTGTGGCTCGCCGGAGGGGACGGTCCGCGCCATCTGGGCCGCCACCGCGGACGCCTTCGCGAGCTGTCGCTTCGCCAGCGCGTCGGCGGCCAGGACCAGTACCGGCTTCTCGCCCTTCCCCGGACCAGCCCCGGCGTGCGCGGTGAAGCTGAGGAGGCTGAGCCAACCGACTGCCACCATCATCGATCGGCTCACGCGGGCCTCCTCCCGAGATCTCCGCCCGAGGCTTACTCCCACTTGTGCATGACCTCGATCGACTTTCCGGCCTCGACAGCGATGGAGCTGGTGAACACCGGTCGATCCGCGCAGAGCGGGAGCCGCCGGTCGCACTCGAGCCGGACGACGTGCGGGCCCTGGAACAGGGTGAGCTTCAGCGGCACGTCGCCACGAGGCACTCCGTCGACGGTGACGCGCGACGCCGGGAACGTCCGGATGAGGACGGAGCCCTGTTCGATCGCGATGGTGTGCGAGACCTGCCGGGGCGCCGGGCCCAGCGTGAGCGTCTCCCGCCTGAACCACGGCGTCTCGCCGACCGCCGAGGCCTCGACGGTGACCGCGCCCGGCGGCACCCGGGCGGCGATCGGGCTCCGGCCCTCCGCCACGACCTTCCGCCCCGAGAGGATCCGGAGCTGCGAGGGCGGATTCGAGGAGAGGACGAGCTCCACCACCGGCGCGGGCTTCGCCGGAGCGCGCGATGGGGGGAGTGGAGTTGGCGACGGCGAGGTGGTGGGCCCCTCGAACGCCTCGGGCGTGTGGGGCCAATCGGGAGGCCGGGGCACCTGGGGCGCCCTGGATGCCTCGGACGGCGGCGGGCGGGGTTCGGCGGCCTGTGGCGCGGCGGCTTGTGGCGCAGCGATCTCGGCCGGCGGGGGCGTCGCTGCGAGGGCCGGCGCTGGAGCGGACTGCGGCGGGGCGGCGGCGGTGGTCGCCTTGGACTCGTAGATCACGGCGGCGACGACCATGGCCGTGGAGAGCACCAGAGCGGTCGGGATCCCCACGTGCTTCACCCGCCGCGCGCTGGTCTTGGTCCGGTACGGCGCGAGCGTCACGAACGAGGAGGACTGGCAGGACGAAGGCCCCTCCGCGCCGTCATCCTGAGCCGGGGCCACGATCGAGAGGAGGCCAGCGGGCTCCGTGGTGCGCGTGGACGCCGAGTGACGCTGGTAGGTGTCCTCGGTCCCGGTCATGGCCAGCGACTCGGCCAGTTGCGCCGCCGCCTGGCGTTTGGCGTCGGTGCCTTCGGCGCGCCACGGCACGGGCGTCCGCGCGGTCGGATATGGGCGCTCCGGTGTGGCGAGCGCGCCGCGTGGGCCGAGCGCCGCCCGTTCCGTGTCGCTGTCCTGAGCCGCGAGCTGCGCGAGCTGGAACACGGTCGCCGGCTGGCGGGTGGCGCGGAGGAACTCCTCCAGGTCCGCGTGCATGGCGCGGCAGTCGGGGTAGCGGTCCTCGGGCCTGCGCTGCAGCGCGCGGAGGATGATGCGCTCCAGCGCCTCGGGGGCGTCCGGGGACCGGGCGTGGAGCGGCACCATGTCCTCGGTGAGGATGGCGGTGAGCAGCGAGGCCTCGGTGGGGGCATCGTAGGGCCTGCCCCCGGAGAGCATCTCGTAGAGCACCACGCCCAGCGCGTACACGTCGGTCCGGCGGTCGAGCGGCTTCGCCCGGAGCTGCTCCGGCGACATGTACCCCAGCTTTCCCTTCACGCCGCCCGTCTCGGTGCGGTGGGTCTGGGTCGCCGCCTTGGCGATGCCGAAGTCCACCAGCTTCACGGCGCCGGTCCGACCGATGAGGATGTTGTCCGGGCTGACGTCGCGGTGCACCAGCTGCAGCGGCTCGCCGGTCCGGGCGTCGGCCAGCTCGTGCGCGTACGCGAGGGCCTCGCAGCAGCAGGCGGCGATGCGGGCGCTGTGGGCGAAGGGGATGGTCTCCTCTCGCAGGGCCGCGCTGTACTCCAGCGACCGGAGGCTGGGGCCGTCCACGTACTCCATGGAGAGGAAGTAGGTCCCCTCGTGCTCCCCGAACTCGATGATCTGCGCGATGTTGGGGTGGCTGAGCTGGGCCGCGAGCTTGGCCTCGCTGAAGAACATCTCGCAGAAGGACGGGTCCTCGGCCAGGTGCGGGAGGATCCGCTTCACCACCACCGTCTTCTCCAGCCCGAGCGCCCACTCGAAGCGGGCCAGGAACACCTCCGCCATCCCGCCGGTGGCGAGCTTGCGGACCAACTCGTACTTGCCGAATCGCGCCACAGGGAGGGAAGGGGGAAGGCAGGGCGTCCGTTGCATGCGCGGTGCCGGCTGTAATCCTCAACGTCCCGGAGGGCTTCCGTGTGGCAGTCAACCCAGCGTGGGTAGTTCTTTCACCCGGAGCCCCTGGGGAATCCTGTAAGAGTTTCCGGTCGCCCTTGACCTTTGCCTGGGGCGACGCAATGAACCCGCCGCCCGGAGCGTTGTTGGCGGTTTCATACTTTTCCGGTGGCATGGCCCAGGAGACCCTTCCGGCATGAGACGGCTCGTAGCGTTGGGGATGGCGGCGGCGGTGCTGGCCGGATGCCCGGATCGCGACCAGGGCGAGGACGCGGGCGTGGTGGACGCGGGCCCGACCCAGCTCACCGAGAAGGAGCCGGACAACTCCCTGCAGCAGGCGATGCCCATCCAGGGCCCCAGCGCGGTGTCGGGGTCCATCTCGGTCGACCCGGCGCGGGCGGACGAGGACTGGTACGTGTTGCAGGTCCCCCGGCCGCAGACGGTGGACGTGTCGGTGACCGGAATCCCCGGCGCGGACGTGGTGCTGGAGCTGTACGACCAGGACGGGAACGCGCTGGTGCAGGTGAACAGCGAGGGCGCGGGCAAGGGGGAGCGGATCCCGAACGTCGGGGTGAAGGATCGGCTCTGGGTGAAGGTGGGGGTGGCGAAGAAGGGGTCGGGCGGAGCGTACGTGTTCACCGCGCTGTTCGCGGAGCCGCAGCCGGGGTTCGAGGTGGAGCCGAACGACCGGGCCGTGGACGCGAACGTGCTCCCACTGGGGCAGGCCGTCTCCGGGTACCTCGGGCACGGGGCGGACGTGGACTGGTTCCGGATCGAGCTGCCGTCCGCGGCGGGCGCGGAGCCGCCTCCCGTGGAGGTCGACTCGGGGGCGGAGGATGCCGGGGCGGCTGAAGATGCCGGGTCCGCGGCGGCGGCGGATGCGGGGGCGGCGGCGGGTGCGCCGGCTCCCGCCGAGTCGAAGAGCGTGGCGCTGCGGATCGAGGTGACGGGGGTGACGGGGGCGCGGCTGGAGGTGCAGGTGCTGTCGGCGGCGCAGGCGACGCTGTTCGAGACGAAGGGGAAGGAGGGCGAGGGGCTGTCGCTGCGGAACATCGGGGTGCGGGAGTCGGACCAGGTGCTGTACGTGGTGGTGAAGAGCGGGTGGATGGGGACGGCGGGGAAGGACCTGCGCCGGGGGTACAGCTCGGACCACAGCTACACGCTGACGGTGTCGCAGGAGGAGGCGGGGGCGAACGCGGAGCTGGAGCCGAACGACGTGATGGACAAGGCGACGCCGCTGCCCGCGGCGGGCGGGTACCGCGAGGGGTTCCTCTCGCCGAAGTCGGACGTCGACTACTACGTGTTGAAGACGGACCAGCCGGTGCTGGCGAACGTGCAGCTGTCGGGCGTGGAGCGGGTGGACCTGGTGCTGTCGGTGGTGGGGCCGCCGGAATCGGAGAACGGCCCGGAGCGGTCGCTGCTGAAGGCGAACGACGGGGCGCTCAAGGAGCCGGAGCAGCTCAACAACCTGTTCTGCCCCAGCGCCTGCTACCTGAAGGTGGAGGGGGCGGCGAAGAAGGTCGAGGGGAAGTGGGTGCGCGACTACGAGAACGCGGAGGTGCCGTACCGGCTGACGGTGACGGCGAGGCCGGACGTGGGCGCCGAGGAGCGCGAGCCGAACAACGCGGCGGAGGAGGCGACGCCCATCGCGCTGGGCCGGCCGATCCGCGGGACGGTGCACCCGAAGAAGGACGTGGACTACTACCGGCTGGACCTCACGGGGCGGCCGGTGCGGACGGCGCTGCGGTTGACGCTGCTGGGGATCTTGAAGGTGGACGTCGGGCTGTACCTGCACCGGGAGGAGGACGACGGGAAGCTGTCGCTCGTCCAGACGGCGGACCGGGCCAAGGCCGACAAGCCGGAGACGATCACCTTCAGCGCCGAGCCCGGGATGTACATCGTGGAGGTCCGCGACGCGAAGAACCGCGAGTCGAACTTCCAGGACCAGTATCAACTGAACGTCGAGGAAGCGAACTAGCCAGCGGGCGAACGATCGCCGCGGTTGACACTGGCAACCCGGCTCTTTACGTTGGGCCGTCGTTCGCGGTGGTAGCTCAGCTGGTAGAGCACGAGCTTCCCAAGCTCGGGGTCGCCGGTTCGAACCCGGTCCGCCGCTCAGAAAAAAGCCCCGGTTCCGCGAGGTTGCGGAGCCGGGGCTTTCTTATGCGAGTGCATCAGTCGATCCTGATGCAGTGGGTGATGCAAACCGGCGCCGGAATCGCGCCCCTCCAGGCCCTTACGGGACAACCTCAAGGTGAGGCTTCCGCGCCTGGGCCAGCTCTTCCACCGGCCGGCCCATGGCGTTGATCCAAGCGTATTGCTCATTCGACTCCGCAGCGAATCGGCCGTAGCGCTTCACGGTCAGGTTCACGTCGGAGTGGCCCATCCACTGGCTCACAAGCGCCATTGGCGTCCCACTCTGGAGGCACCGGACAGCAAAGAGATGGCGTAGATCATGCCAGCGGACGCTGTGACCCATGGCCTCTTTGAGCACGCGCCATACAGCAGTGCCACTGCCCTTCCCCGCCGACTGGAGCCGGACGTAGGGGCAGCCCTCGGTGTTCGGGATCACCTGATCCTCCGGTGACGGGTTCGCCCGATTCCGGAGACCGGCAAGAAGCTCTCGGGCGCGCTTGGTGAGCGGGACGAACCGGAAGCGCCCATTCTTCGGCGTCCACTTCTTGCCCCCTACCAGACGCGAGCGGGTCTGTTCCTCGACGCGGATCGCTCCCTCGCGATTCGGCCCCAGCGACATGTCCACGGAGCGCCAGGTGAGGCGGAACAGCTCCTCTTTGCGGAGGCCCGTCTCAACGGACAGCTCGATAGCCTCCGGGAACAGAGGCGCCACCTCCAGAAACGCGGGTGCCCTCGCCTCGTTCAGGATCGCGTCCAACTCCGTAGCGCTCGGGGGAGTGTGAAGTGGACCCCGTTTTCTGGACAGCCCCGGCATTTGGATTCTGAGACAGCTCCGCGGTGATAGGAGCTGAACATGGGGAAGAAGAACGCGAAACGATACGACCCGGCGTTCAAGGCGCGCGTCGCCCTGGAGGCCGTGA
>DATBSS010000328.1:0-7420 GCA_036559665.1 Myxococcaceae bacterium | reverse complement strand
CCGGCTGGATCATCGATTCGTCCTCGAGCTGCTCGGAGCGGCGGACAAGAAGGTGCAATGGGCGATCATTCGCTCTCCAGCGTTCTGGCATTTGCCGAAACGAATATATCGGCAGTATTTCTTTCGTTTCTGGAATCTACGCCAAAGCAGTAGTTCCTGGCGGTGGGTCCTGGGCCGATCGCTGCATCCGTTTCTGATGGAGAATCCAGGTGAAGGCCATTTCTACGCGGCTCCCATTTGGGCCATGGTCAATGATCCCGACGAGGGAGTCTCGCTCGCTGGCCTGAATAACACGCAGTTCCTTGGCCGCGCCCTTACGCCCGAACAGGCAGAGCGACTCGTTGCACTCACCCGTCATGAGTCTGAGAGGGCTCTTGCGGCGAAGAGCAGCATCGGCAGCTTGTACAAGGACTTCTCGAGTCTCAGACCAGATGTGAAGGCGATGCTCTCGCGCCGCGACACCATCGCCACCCTCCGCATTCGCCATCCGTCCGATAGTCGCCATCGGTGGAGCGCTCACAACTGGTGCCGCACCAACATGCGCAAAGCTCTCCTTCAGGCACGGAGGTAAACTGGGAGTCAGTCCCCAGCGAGCGGTCCTTCGTCCTCGATCACCAGCAGTAGCCGTCAGATCTCCTGCGGCAACTCGATCCGGAGCACTGGCCCCAGGGTCGCACGGGCCCCCAGCCGCTCCGCGGCGGCGAGCGCGATGCGGAGGTCAATGCTGCCGGTGTCGCCCGGGCCCGGAGCCAGCTCGATCCACCGGCGGCTCAGGTCTTCCTGGAGCGCGATGTGGACGGTGGCGCCCTCGGGCGCGGAGGCGAGCAGGTGCCGCACCAGGCGCCGGGCCAGCAGATCCACCAGGCTCTGGCGCGCCACCATCGGACACCCGCGCGGCGGAAGCTCCAGGGAGAGCCGGAGCCGCCTGGCGCGCAGGGCGGACTCCGAGCGCTCGATCGCCGCGACGAAGGCTCGGGACAGGTCGGCCATCGGCGGGGCGCGGGGCGAGGCGCGCGGCCGGAGGCGGTCGTCGATGAGCTGGCGCTCGCGGTCCACCACCTCGCGGATCCGCGCCAGGTAGCGGTTCGCCGTGGGCGGCATTGGACCGGCGATGCCCCGGAGCATCATGTCCACGTACCCCTTGAGGGCGGACAGCGGCGCCTTCAGGTCGTGCACCGCCCGAGACAGGTCGCGCTCGACTCGTTGCTCCGCGCGGCGTGCCTCGATGCGGCGGCGCGCCAGCTCCGACCTCAGCACCGACTCCTGTGGTGAGGCGCGTCCTGCTCGCCTGGACTGCATGGGTTCTGGGATTCCCCCTCGCGCGGAGGAACGAGCACGTTTCGTGCCCTGGCGCTCCAGAGGCGAAAAGGTGCGCTTGGCGCAATGTCTTCCGGAACGTCAGATGGACGACCCCGCGAAATTACCGATTGCGGTTCGCCGATCCTGAACGAAACGCCGTGGCCGGATGTTCAGCGGGCGGCCCGGCGCCCGTTCGATCCGTCCACCGCGCCGGACGGTGCGGAGCGCCGTGCACTGGCCTGTGCCAGCTTGCGTTGGCTTGCGTCGGCGACCAACGGTTTCCTCAATCGGAGGTCTCGGTTGCGCCCGGGGCGCGCGATGCCGGCGCTTCGCGTGGGACATGCTCTCGCGCGGCTGCGCCGTCGCGCCGCGAACGGTCTTTTCGGGTCGCGAGCGTGCCGGGGCTTCGCGTCGCGACCCCTCGCGCGGTTGCGCCATCGGGCAGCGAACGCTCGCGCCCGGTTCCTCGAGCGCTTGCGCGCGGGCGCCGCTGCTCGATCCTCCGGTGGCGCGCCCGTTGCTGGAGGATCGACGAATGCCTCCCGCCGGCCTCGAATACTACGCGGCGATTGCGCGCTCGCTGACGCCGGCGGACCTGGCGCACCTCGCGGCGCGGCGCGCGTACCGGCTGGCGCGGCGGCGCCTCTACCGGCGCGACGGGTGCGAGCCCTTCGAGGCGGTGCTGGTCTCGCACGGCGTCCGCTCGGCGGTGGACCTCCCCGCGGTGGCGCTGGATCGACCCGGCCGGGTGCACTGCGACCTCTCACAGCGGCCGCGCGTGCTGGCGGCGCTGGCCGGCCTGCCGGGTGCGCCGGAGCGAGCGCTCGCCCGCGCGAACGCGGCCGCCGAGCGCCGGTTCCACTTCCTGGGCGCGGACTTCCCGCCTTCCGACGACGGCACCCTCGACGCGTCGATCGACCCGGTGAGCGGCCACCACTATCCGCTGCTGGACTCGGAGGGCCTGTCGCTCCTCTCCGGCGGCGCGGATCCGAAGCTCCCCTGGGCGCTGGGGCGCCTGGACCAGCTCGTGGCGCTCGCGCAGGGCGTGTGGGTGGCGGCCGATGAGGCCGATCGGGATCGCTTCGCGGCGGCCTTCGTCGCGCAGGCCACCGAGTTCCTGCACGGGAACCCGGTGGGCCTGGGCATCCAGTGGACGTGCCCGATGGAGGTCGCGCTGCGGGCGGCGAACCTGGCGCAGGGCCTGCGGATGCTGGCGGACGTGCCGGCCGTCCGGGACCCCGGCTTCGTGGCGCTGGCGCTGGGCGCGCTGGCCGAGCACGCCCGCTTCGTCGAGGCCCACCTCGAGGACCACCACGCTGTCCCCAACAACCACCTGGTCTCCAACCTGGCCGGGCTGCTGGTGGTGAGCGCGCTCTTTCCCGGGCTCCCGGACGCCCCGCGCCACACCGCGCACTCCGTCCGCGGCCTGGAGGCGCAGATGCAGGCGCAGGTCCACCCGGACGGGTGCTCGTTCGAGGGATCGGTGCCGTACCACCGGCTGGCGGTGGAGCTGTTCACGCTGGCGTACGTGGTGGCGCGCGCGAGCGGGATCTCCCTCTCCACCGCGTTCACCGACCGGCTGGCGCTGATGTACCGGGTGGTGGAGGGCTACTGCACCGAGCGCGGGCGGGCGCCGCAGCTGGGCGACAACGACTCCGGGCGCGCCTTCCCGCTGGCGGACCGGGAGAGCCTGGACCACGGCTACCTCCTCCCGCTCGGCGCGGCGCTGTTCTGCGACGGGCGGTTGAAGCGGCCGGGCGCGACCTTCTGCGACGAGGGCGCCTGGCTCCTCGGGTCGTCGGGGCTGGGGCGTTTCGAGGCGCTGGGGACGAGGCCTTCGCCGCGAAGGTTCATCTCCCGGCTCGCGGGCTGGGCGGTGGTGAAGCAGGACGGGGCGTACCTGGCGGTGAGCGCGGGGCGCGCCGGGCAGAGCGGGGTGGGCGGGCACTCGCACAACGACGCGCTCTCGTTCGAGCTGCACCTGCGCGGGCGGCCGCTGATCGTCGACCCCGGCACCTGTTGCTACGCCGGCGACCACGCCACCCGGAACGCCTTCCGCTCGACGGCGGCGCACAACACGCTGCAGGTCGACGGCGAGGAGATCAACCCCTTCGACCCGGCGCGGCTGTTCGCGCTGCCGGACCGGGCGGCGGCGTCGCTGGATGTGTTGGAGATGGGCGCGGCGCGGGCGCGGCTCACCGCCAGCCACCGCGGCTACCGGGCGCTGCCGGAGGGCGGCGTGGAGATCGAACGCACGTTCCTCCTCGACAAGGGGACGCGCGCGCTCTCGGTGGTGGATACGTTGCAGGGCCGGGGCGTTCATCGCCTGGTGAGCCGGTTGCATCTGGAGGATCGGCGCGGCCGTCTGCGGCCCGTCACCCCGGCGGAGCGGGTGCGCGCGCTGCGCGTCCCCAACGGGCCGGTGGAGCTGAGCGAGGTGCTGTTCGAGATCGGCGACGCGGGCGCCCCGGAGGCGCTGGTGCTGTTCGAGCCGTCCGCGCGGCCGGAGCTGTCCGACGCCGGATACTCCCCGGGGTACGGGGAGAAACGGCCGGCGCTGGTCCTGCAATTGCACCGTGCGCTGCGGGTGCCGGGGCGGATGGGGTGGGTGGTGTTGTTGATGGGGTAGGGGCGGAGTCGGGGTGAGGGAGGCGAGGCGGCGATGGGGAGGTCGGGGTCGGGGTCGGGGCGCCCGCTGCTGGAGAAGATCCAGTCGCGGGAGGCCAGGGTCGGAGTGGTGGGGATGGGGTACGTGGGGCTGCCGCTCGGCATGGCGTTCGCCGAGGCGGGGTTCGACGTCACGGGCCTGGACACGGATCCGCGGAAGGTGGAGCACCTGTCGCGCGGGGAGAGCTACATCCGCCACATCCCCTCGGCACCGCTGAAGCGGCTGGCGGCGTCCGGGAAGCTGAAGGCCACCGCGGACTACGCGCGCGCCGCGGAGCAGGACTGCCTGGTGATCTGCGTGCCCACGCCGCTCACCCAGGCGCGCGAGCCGGACATGACCTTCATCACCTCCACCGGGGAGGCGCTCGCGCCGCACGTGCGGCCGGGGCAGCTCTACGTGCTGGAGTCCACCACGTACCCCGGCACGACGGAGGAGGTGCTGCGGCCGTTGCTGGAGCGGGGCGGGCTGCGGGCGGGCACCGACTTCCACCTGGCGTACAGCCCGGAGCGCGAGGACCCGGGGAACGCGCGTTTCAACACGCGCACCATCCCGAAGATCGTGGGCGGTTACACGCCTGCGTGCCTGGAGGTGGCGCAGGCGCTCTACGCGTCGGCGTTGAAGGACACGGTGCCGGTGTCCTCCACGCGGGTGGCGGAGCTGGCGAAGCTGCTGGAGAACATCTTCCGGTGCGTGAACATCGCACTGGTCAACGAGCTGAAGATGCTCTGCGACCGGATGGAGCTGGACGTGTGGGAGGTGATCTCCGCGGCGTCCACCAAGCCGTTCGGGTTCATGCCCTTCTTCCCGGGCCCCGGCCTGGGCGGGCACTGCATCCCCATCGACCCGTTCTACCTGACGTGGAAGGCGCGGGAGCTGGAGTTCCACACCAGGTTCATCGAGCTGGCGGGAGAGGTGAACACCGCCATGCCGTACTACGTGGTCCAGCGCACGATGGAGGCGCTCAACGCGCAGAAGAAGACGCTCAACGGGGCGCGGCTGCTGGTGATGGGGGCGGCGTACAAGAAGGACGTGGACGACGTGCGCGAAAGCCCGTCGCTGCGCATCATGGCGCTGTTGCACGAGCGCGGGGCGGTGGTGGACTACCACGACCCGTATGTGAGCCACCTGCCGGAGGGTCACGGGCTGAAGCGGGCGATGGATTCGGTGGAGCTGTCGCCGGAGCGGATCCAGGGGTACGACGGGGTGCTGATCCTCACCGACCACTCGGGGATCGATTACGAGAAGCTGGTGGAGGCGGCGCGGCTGGTGGTGGACACGCGCAACGCGACGGCCGGGGTGCGGATCGGCCGGGACAAGATCACCAAGGCGTGAGGGTTTGAAACGGTTCGGATTGGAGCCCTGAGCAGACTTCGCTCGGTGGCCCGCGTGGGTCGCGCCTTTGGGGGGAGGCGCGACCCGCGCTCTTTTTCAGGCCCGCAGTGAACCCTCGGCGAAGAGCTCGTCCACCACCTCGCGCACCGCGACTGCCACGTCCGGTCCCAGCCGCGGATCGTCCCGGTGCTTCGCCACCGCCTCCGCCACGGCCGCCTCCACCTCCGCGGGCCCATCGAACGCGCGCGCCAGGTCCGCCAGCACCGGATGGCAGGGCTTCACCTCGGCGCTCCCCAGGTTGCGCTTGAACATCCAGCACACCTCGCCCGGCACGCCGGCGGGGACGTCGGACGAGAACCGCTCCGCGTTCCACCCTGAATGCCGCCGGAGGCGCGCCGGCCGCGGCGTCCCGGCCGGGTGCCCGTAGCGAGGCTGGGCCGCCAGCACTTCCCGCTGCAGCCGTTCGAAGCGGAGCACGTCCCTCACTTCCATGGGGGCGTCCGCCGGGAGATCGCCCTCCAGCCACTGGAGCACTACCGCCAGCCCCGCCTCGCGCGGGTGCAACGTCACGCCGGGGCGCGCGTCGATGAAGCGCCGGATGGACGGCCGGAGCAGCGCATCAGGGACCCGGGACCGGACCAGCGAGGGGAGGTTGCCGACCAGGAAATCCTCTTTCCCCGCGCTCACGCTGGCGGCGTACAGGCCCAGCCTCCCCTCCAGCAGCGCCATCAGCTCCCGGTGCTCCGCCTCCGTGAGCTCGTACGCCCGCAGTGACTCGCCGCCGTCCCGGCGCACCTGCTCCCGGAACGCAGGCGAGGTGAGCAGCCGCGCCATCGCGGTCTGCAATTGGAGCACGCTCAACGCCGGTACCTCCGGAACAGTGTCCGCGCGGTCTCGACCTCCTTCAGCAGCTCCGCGAGCGGCGGGATGTTCACGTCGCGCTCCAGCACTACCGCCCGGACCGGCGCGCGCTGCAGCACGTACTCCATCAGCTTCAGCACCTCCGCTGGTACCGGCTGGCTGTGCGAGTCCAGGATCACGTCCCGGTACCGCTCGCCCCCGGCGATGTGCAGCTGCCACACCCGTTCCAGCGGCAGCGCGTCCACGAAGGCGTACGCGTCGTACCCGTTGTTGAGCGCGTTCAGCGCCAGGTTGGTGACGTCCAGCAGCAGCCCGACGTCGGCGCGGTCCACCACCTTCCGGATGAACTCCACCTCGTCCATGGCGCCGCCCGGCACCCGGAAATAGTAGGCGATGTTCTCCAGCAGTAACGGCACCGGGACCAGCTCGCGGATCCGCCGCGCGTTCTTCGCCACCACCTCCACCATCTCTTCCGTGAACGCCACCGGCACCAGCGCCGCGGTGTCCACCTCCGGCACGTGCGCGAAGCAGAGATGGTCGCTGTGCCAGGGACAGCGCGCCTGCGCCACCACCCGGGCCACCGAGGCCAGGAAGGTGTCATCCGGCTCCAGCGGCGTCCCCACCGAGAGCGTCACCGCGTGCGGGAAGACCGGGAAGCGGGTGGACCAGCGCTCCATCTCGCGGTGGTTGGGCGGGTAGAGGAAGCTGTCCGTCATCAGCTCCACCCCGTCGACCGCCCCCGGCCGCTCGAACAGCTCCGCCTCGAACGCGCTCCGTACCGAGATCCCTACCCCGAAGTTGCGCTCCGGCGCGCGCGGTCCCGGCACGGGCCAGGCCTCTCCCCGAGGAGCCGGCGCGCCGTGCTTCCGGAGCACCACGTGGGCGTGGCCGTGCGTGTGGAGGCCGTCCGGTGGATGCTCGTCCAGCAGCTCGCCTTCGAAACGGAAGAGGACCTCGAAGCCCTCCAGGACCGAGACGAGCTGGTCGCACGTGCGGAAGGTCATCACTTCCGAGCCCGGCGCCTGCGCCAGCGGATCACGGGGGGAAAAGGCGGTCAGCAGGAACAGGCCGCCCGGCTTCACCGCCGCCCCGAGCCTCCGGATCGCCTCGTCCATCTCCGCGGGCGGGAGGAACTGCAGGACGTTGTGCGCGTGCACCGCCGCGTAGAAATGCTCGCGGGGACGGAGGGTGCGGACGTCGGCCTTCCGGACGTGGAGGCGGCCCGGACGCCGGTTGGTGATGCCGGAGACGTCGAGGTCC
>DATBSS010000327.1:0-7967 GCA_036559665.1 Myxococcaceae bacterium | reverse complement strand
CGCGACCAGGTGGTCGCCAACACCGCCGGCTACATCCGCAGCTACGAGATGGTGGGGTCCCCCAAGGAGGAGGGGGGCGTCATCACCGTCACCATCAAGGCCCAGGTGGGCGCCGGCGCCATCGACAAGGACCTGCAGGCGATCAAGGCGGTGGTGAAGCGGATGGGCCGCCCCAAGCTGGTGCTCCTGCTGCAGGAGCAGACCATCGACGACAAGGGGACGATCACCTCCTCGGGGGTGATGAACTCCGTGCTCACCGACAAGTTCAAGGAGGACGGCTGGACCATCGTCGACTGGAACTTCGCCGCCGGGAAGATGGAGCTGGGGGCGGGGGTGGGCCCGGCGGAGGCGAAGCGGATCGGCGAGCTGTCCAAGGCCGATTACATCCTCTACGGCCAGGTGAAGTTCCGCGACCAGGCGGTGGACGGGCTCCTGGGTCCGGCGGGGAAGGGCCAGCAGAACATCTTCCCGGTGACCGGCGAGTACGACCTCACCTTCTTCGACACCTCCAACGGCACCCAGCTGGCCACCCAGTCCGGGAAGATGGTCATCCCGCAGACCGAGATCCGCCAGACGCTGCTCTCCTACGAGCGCACCGCCTACAACCTGGCGCGGATGAAGGGCCAGGACATCGTCGGCGAGCTGGGCAAGGCGGTCTACGAGTCCATCCGCAACGCGGAGATGAACGGCGCCCGGTTCACCATGAGCGTGAACGGGATCAGCGAGTTCGCGGTCATGCAGCAGTTCAAGAAGGTGCTGGCGGACCTCTCCGGCATGCGAGCGGTGGGCAAGAGCGCGCTGGCGTCCGGGAAGGCCCAGTACGAGCTGTCCTTCACCGGCACCGCCGACGAGCTGGCGGAGAAGCTGGACGGCAAGACGCTCAAGGGCCGGAAGATCAGCGTCACCGGGGTGACCGGGAGCACGCTGGAGCTGACGCTCGCGAAGTGAGCGCGCGCGCGGCGCTGGCGGGGGTGGCGTTCTGGGGGCTGGCCCCCGGGTGCGCCGGCACTGCCGGAGCACCGGGGAGGGGCGGGGCGGTCCGGCTCCGCTGCACGCCGGCCGAGGCCGCGGTGGCGCTGGATGGGGAGCCGGTGGGGATGTGCTCGGACTTTCAGGATCGGACGCCGCTGAGGATGGGCGGGGGGATGCACCGGCTGGAAGTGACGATGCAAGGGTATTGGCCGTACGTGACCTACTTCGCCCCTGAGGGCGCGCGGGCGGTGCTGGAGATCCAGCTCTCGCCCCGTTCAACCGGAGCCGCTCCATGACCTCGCTGCAACTTCAATCCTGGCACTCGCTCGCCGCCGCCGCGCTGATCCTGCCCTGCGTGGCGTTCGCGTCGGTGGGGAAGGTCTCGGTGGTCAAGGGGAGCGCGCAGCGGACGCCGAAGGGCGGTGCCGCCGCCCTGGCGCTCAAGGTGGGGACGCAGATCGAGTTGGGCGACACGCTCACCGTCGGCGAAAAGTCGGATCTCAAGATCACGCTCAACGACGAGAGCCTGCTGCTGGCGGGGGAGAACACCAGGCTGGTGATCGAGGAGGCGAAGTTCGAGGGGCTGGAGCGGCGCGCCTTCTCCGCCCGGTTGGTGCTGGGGAAGGTCTGGGCGAAGGTCACCAAGGCCGTCTCCGGGTCGGAGGCCAAGTTCGAGGTCACCACGGACCGGGCGGTGGCCGGCGTGCGCGGCACCGTGTTCCGCGTGGACGCCACCAAGATGCTCTCCGCCGCCTCCACCGCTTCGCCAGGCACCTCGCCGGCCCCGAGGAAGGGGCCGCAGAGCACCACCACCGTGAAGGTGAGCGTGGGGCGGGTGGCCGTGGAGGCGATGGTGCGGAACATGGCGATGGGCGCCACCCCGCCGGAGGGCTCCACCGGGCCGACCGGGTCCACGACGGGGTCGACCGGATCGACCGGGGGGACGAAGGTGGCGGCCGGGCCGGCCCCGGGCGGGAAGAAGCCGCGCACCCTGGTCGCCGCGCCGCAGGAGATCTCCAAGGAGCAGTGGGAGAAGAAGTTCGTGGAGCTCCAGCAGCACCAGGCGATCACCGTGGGCGAGGAGATGTGGGAGCAGGCGGACTGGTCGCCGGAGCAGGACAAGGACGAGTTCGCCACCTTCATCGCGCAGGTCGGCCAATAGCCGAAGACGCGCCGGCGCCGCCCCGGAGCCGGGAGTGGCTCACCATCCCGAACCTGATCACGCTCGCGCGGATCGGGATGGTGCCGGCGTTCGTCGCGTTGTCGGTGACCGGTCACACCGTGGCCGCGCTGTGGACGTTCGTGATCGCGGCGGCGTCCGACAGCCTGGATGGGCTGCTGGCGCGGCTGCTGGACCAGCGGAGCCACCTGGGCGGCATCCTTGACCCCGTCGCCGACAAGGCGCTGGTGATGAGCGCCTTGATCACGCTGATCTACACCGGGCGGCTGCCCTGGTGGCTGCTGGCCCTGGTGGTGTTCCGCGACGGGTGGATGGTCGTCGGCGCGATCATGGTGAGGAGGAAGCGGCTGGAGATCCCCACCGCGCCGTCGCGCGTGGGGAAGTACGCCACGCTGGGGCTGATCACGACGGTGGTGCTGGCGCTGGTGGCGCAGGCGATCGGGAAGTCGCCGAGGCTGGAGGCGTACACCGCGGTGATCGGGTTCGTCGCCGGGGTGTGCGTGGCGGCGAGCACCGTGCAGTACTTCCACCGGTTCGGGTACCTCTTCTGGGCGCCTCCCAGGTCCGAGGGCGCGTGAGGGCGTGGGCGGTGGTGGTGGCGCTCGCGCTCGGGGGTGGGGGCGCGGGCGAGGTCGATCCGGCGCGGCCAGGTGGGGCGGGGTACCAGCGCGCTGCTCCAGGGTTGCCGTCGTGGAGCCCGGTCTCCGGGGTGGATGCGGGCGCGAGGAGCGTGGCCGAGCGCGGTCCGCCGGCGGTCGTCGCGCTGCCCGGGCTGCGGGCGCACGTGTTCTTCGACGAGGAGCTGGAGGCGGACGCGGTGCGCCTGCTGGCGCGGCCGTCGTGCACCGCCTGGGTGCGGACGCGGACCAACATGGTGCGGGAGTCGGTGGTGGAGCGGCTGGCGCGCTTCGGCGCCGCGTACGTGCAACTCCGGGCGCCGTTCCTGGAGGCGCATGGCGCGCAGCTCCAGCGCGCGCATTCGGTGGGGGCCTGGCTGGGCCCCGGGGACCTCCGCGCCCGGGGGATCCGGGGGCTGGGCGGGCGGCCGTGGGCGGTGAGCCTGTTCGGGGCGCTGCGGCCGGAGGACCTGGACGCAGCGGCGGCGGCGAAGGTGGCGGAGCTGCGGTGGACGCCGGGGCCGAGGGACCTGACGCTGGACGCGTGGGCGCGCTTCGCCCAGGCGCCCGGGAGGAAGGTGGTGGTGTGGCCCGGTGGGGTGCCCTCGGCATGCGAGGCGTGGGCCCGGGCGAGGGCGCCGGCGCCGCCGGCCATCCGGATCGGATCGCTGGAGTTGGAATCACTCGCGGGCGCGGCGGCGGCGTGCCCGCTGGTGGCGCGGGTGGAGGTGCCGGCCACCGCAGACGAGGAGGCGCTGGCGCGGCTGTTGTCGGGGGCGCCCCGGGTGGAGCCGGAGCTGGACGTGGGGGCAAGTGGGGCGCTCGCGCGCGCGGCGGCGCGGCTTTTGGACCGTCTGGAAGCGCGCGTCTCGGGAATCGGACTTTCGGCGACCCCGTGAGCGCACGGTATCTTCGGACGTGCTCACGGGCGCCCACGCGCAAGAAGTCGTTTTCAAGAATACCGTGGAAGCACTGTTTCTCCGGGGCATGCGATCGAAGATCACCGAGCGCTGCATGGAGCGGATCCGGGAGGCGGGGATCGACCTCCGGTACAAGCTGCAGGGGTTCTACCCGCGGGAGATGTTCTACCGGTGCGTCGCCATCCTGGGGGAGGAGCTGTTCCCATGGATGGGGGCGGACGAGCGGATGGTGCAGTTGGGGACCACCTTCATGGAAGGCTACGAGCAGACGCTGATCGGGAAGGCGGCGCTCCAGGCGGCGCGCTTCATGGGCGTCCGGCGGACGTTGCACCGGATGGCGGAGAACTACCGGACGTCGAACAACTACCTGCAGGTCGAGCTGAAGGAGCTGGGGCCGGGCGAGGTCAAGCTCACCCTCTCGCAGACCAGCGGCGCGTCGGGCTACTACGAGGGTGCGCTCCGCCGTGGGCTCGAGTTCGTCGGGGCACGCGGCCTGGTCGTCCGGCGCGAGAAGGATGACGGCCGGCAGTGCACGTTTCACGTGACCTGGACGTCATGAGGGGCGCCGGCGACCTGGAGGCGCTGTCCGGCGAGATCGTCGAGTGCCGCGCGTGCCCGCGGCTGGTGAAGTGGCGGGAGGAGGTGGCGCGGGTGAAGCGGCGCGCCTGGCGGGAGTGGACGTACTGGGGGCGGCCGGTGCCAGGGTTCGGGGATCCGCGGCCGGGCGGGCTGTACGTGCTGGGCCTGGCGCCGGGAGCGCACGGGGCGAACCGGACGGGAAGGATGTTCACCGGGGACCGGTCGGGGGTTTTCCTGTACGCGGGGCTGCACCGGCACGGGCTGGCCTCGCAGGCGGAGAGCGTGTCGAGGGACGACGGGCTGAAGCTGCGAGGGGCGTTCATCTCGAACGCGGTGCGGTGCGTCCCGCCGGACAACCGGCCGGAGCCGGAGGAGCAGCGGCGGTGCTCGCCGTTCCTGGACCGGGAGTTGGAACTGCTGCGGCCGAGGGTGATCCTGGCGCTGGGGGCCATCGCATGGCAGTCGGCGCTGGGCGCGCTGGAGCGGAAGGGGCACGTCCTGCCGCGGCCCAGGCCGGCCTTCGCCCACGGGGGGTTGTGGAGGGCGGAGGGTGGGCCGTCAGTGCTGGGCTGCTACCACGTCAGTCAGCAGAACACGCAGACGGGGCGGCTCACCGAGGCGATGTTCGATGCGGTGCTGGAGCGGGCCCTGGCGCTGCGGAGTTCGCCTTGACAGGTGGAGAAGGGGGCAGTTATCTCGCGCGCCTTCGCAGGGCAGGGCAGGGCGGGCCCTTAGCTCAGTGGTAGAGCACTACCTTGACACGGTAGGGGTCGCTGGTTCGAAACCAGCAGGGCCCATCAAGTAAGGCCCGGAATCGAGAGGAGAATTCCTCCGGTTCCGGGCCGCTTCGTTTCCGGAGTTGGAGTTCCGCACCACCGGCGCACCCATGGCGCCCATCTACAACCGGCCCATGAAGGCGCCGGAAGCCAGGCGGGCGCTGGGCGCCTGAGGACCTCGAGGTACGGTGCTGTGGCACCGAAGAGCCTGGGATGGGGGGCCAGGGCGTGCGATGCCGCCTTTTCAAGGGCTTGGCCGGGCCCCTGCGTCGCCCGATGAGTTTGCCGGGGAGCGGCCGTCATACCCGGCGAACCCGATGTTCCAGGAGGCTCACATGAAACGCCCATGGCTGGCCGCGCTGCTCAACTTCTTCTTCATGGGGCTGGGAACGCTCTACACCGGCCGCCGGCGGTTGCTGGGGGCCTCTCTCACGGTCGGGGCCGTCGCCCTCACCTACGTGGAGCTCCAGCTCAAGATCGCCGCCCCCACCCTGTACCCCGTCATGTTCGGGACGGTGTTCCTGATGAACACCTTCTTCGCCATCGACGGGTACCAGGAGGCCAGGGCGCTCGGCAAGGGCTGACCGCGCGCTCTCGCAGCACCGACTCCAGCGCCTCCGGGGAACGCTGCGAAGTCCCTCCGGCGCTCGGCCTCGGCTACCACCTCCCGCGAGAGGAGCCCATGCTTCCGGGCGTTCCTGGACGCCCGCGCCTTGCCCGCTGGCGCGCGGCAAGCGGTTCTCGACATGAGCCAGGACGAACTGCGTCACTACCGCCTGCTCCGGGAGGTGTTCGTAGGCATGGACGATGTCATCGGCCCCGAGAGCGTGCGGTTCCTTGATCGCGGCAAGAAGATCGAGGTTGAGGGGCTACTGCGTTGGGCAACAGATGGCTCACGGCTTCGCCGCGACCTGAAGACGTTCCTTCTCGAGTCAGGGAATATCGGGTGCCAGCCTCACCGCGCCGTCGGGGGCGATCCGGAAGTCGTACTCGCGATTGTTGATGCAGCCCGCCGGGCAGTCCCCCCAGCCGAGCGCAACCCTGAGTCGCCACTCCAGCGGCCCAGGTTCCGGGCGATAGCCGACGTTCGGATCGTCGAACGCGCCGCTTACCGGGTACCAGTTTCCCCACCGGTAGAGCTCCCACTCCGGGTCCGGGGAAGTGTCGAGCACCCCCGCCACCCGGCGCCACGCGGCCGCGCTGGCGGAGGGGTTGAACGCGTCCTGACGATCGAGGACGAAGAGCCAGACGAGGTCCACTCCGTAGATCCGAGGCAATGAGTAGGGCGTCCATGAGCGAACTGACAGGCCGAACCGGCGGAGCACGGAGTCGATCTCGGGGTCGCCGGTCTGCTGCTCACCGGTTCGCCACGGATCCCAGCGCGTGTCGCCACCGTCGACGAAGACGGTCACCGTGCGCGCCTCTGCCGCGAAGTCCGCGGCGCGCCCCATGGCCGCGGCGTCGAAGATCGATCGTGCGGGCAACCACCGTGGATCCTCGTGGGCGTGGAGCCGCACCAGCGCGCTGTAGATCGAGTCTACCTCGGCGGCGGGCAGCGCCGGATCCGGAACGCCGACGTGCATGAAGGCGGACGTGCCCTCGGCCAGGCTGCGATAGGCACCGCGGAGCTCGTCGCCGAGCGCGCTGTCGTCGGCGGGGGCGATGCGGGTCGTGCAACCGATCGCGAAGCAGGCCACGCCCAGGCCGCCCAGGATGCGCCCGTACGTCGCGCCCGGCACCATGCCCGCGGCCGCGGCTCTGGAGCGTGTGCTCATGTGGCGAGGCTACGTCACCGTCGCGTGCGACGCTCGGTCACGACGTGGCGGAGGCTGGACCGCAAGGGCACGAGGACGCGACGACGGTCGACGTGTGCCGGCGCCGGGCCGGAGAGGGCGCCGCGCCCGCTCCAGCCCGGCCTCGCCGCCGCCCGCGGTCAGTTGAACCGCCAGCCGCTCGGCCACCTCACGCACGGTCAGGAGCCGGCCGGCGCCGCCCTGGATGTCGTGGAGCTGCGCCCGCGGTGCTGTCGGAATCCGCACCACCGGCGCACCATGCGGGGTCGTGGCGGTGCTACCCGGTGCCAACGGGTGGAAGGTCGGGCCGGCCGTAGGTCCAGTGTTGTCGCTAGGATGCGAAGGCATGACAGGGCAGGGGAGCGCGTCCGACGCCCCCGCTCCCCTTGACACGGTAGGGATCGCTGGTTCGAAACCAGCAGGACCCATCAAGTAAGGCCCGGAGTCGAGAGGAGAAATTCTCCGGTTCCGGGCCGTAGCCCCGCCCGTCCGCATGTCGTTGTCCACTCACTGGGCAGCATACAGTCGTGGGTCTATGGCTGCCTTCGCGGATGCTCCCACGTTCCAAGTGCGGTTCCTGCGTCGCGGTATCTCCTTATGGCCGCTGCTTTGGGTGGTGCTCGCGGCGTGCGCCTTTGCTCCAAGGCTGCACCAGCGCCGCGTTCGCGCGGCCGATGAACAAACTCGGGTTACCGCTCCTCGACCGATTTCGGCGGTGGCACCCGAGGGAGAACAAGTTCGCTTCGAAGGCCACCCTGAGGTGGGTGCCACGGATGGCGAGCATGAGAGCCGACGATCGAACACCATCATCCTGGCCGCGGGTGGCAGTAGACCGCCGCCAAGGCCGCCAAGGCCGCCACCGCCGTCGCGTCCGTCAGGGCGAACCAACCAGCGCGCTCAGGAAAACGAACCGATGCACCCGGAGCGTGTTCCGGGACGTCGCCTTGCCGGTCCACCCGATGCGCCGTACTGGGAACCCGTCTTCGAAATTCCCTGGCAAGGCGGGGCCCTTCAGGGGCCGAGACCTGCGCCGCGATTTTCGCAGCAGCCCAGTCAGCCGGGTCCAACGGCTCAAACACCGCTGCGCGATCCGCGTTCCGGAGAAACGACAAAATACGTCAGGCCATCTG
>DATBSS010000326.1:0-27293 GCA_036559665.1 Myxococcaceae bacterium | reverse complement strand
ACCACGAAGATCAGCACCATCGCGAAGTCGAAGTGCATGCCGCCTGATTCCAGGTAGGTTGAGCTTTGTCAAGGATGCCTCAACCCCCGGCGGGGGAGATGCAGGCCGCTCCGCGCGCCAGAAGTGCAGCTTCGCCCGGGCATGAGCGTTTTTCGGCCGATTCCGCGGCGGTTCCGGTATGTTGCGCCGCTTCATGGTCGACCCGCTGCAACCCTACCTGCCGCTCGCGATCGCGCTCCTGGTTGCGGGAGGCATGGCGGTGGCGATCGTGGGCGTCTCCTCTTTCCTGGGCCCCCGCCGCCCGAGCGCGCTCAAGTCCGAGACCTTCGAGTGCGGTTCGGAGACCGTGGGCAACGCGCGGCAGCGCTTCGCCGTGAAGTTCTACGTGGTGGCCCTGCTGTTCATCGTGTTCGACGTGGAGGCGGTGTTCCTCTACCCGTGGGCGGTGACCTTCCAGGAGCTGCGCTGGTTCGGGTACGTGGAGATGCTGGTGTTCGCCGCCACGCTGTTGGTGGGGTTGATCTACGTCTGGAAGAAGGGCGCGCTGAACTGGGAGACGTGAAGCATGGCTGAGCTGGACGTGGCCCCGGCGATCGCCACCCGCCGCGAGGAAGCGATGGGCTGGCTGGGGCGGATGATGTCGAAGGGGCTGGGCTGGGCGCGGAAGTACTCGCTCTTCACCTACCCGTTCGCCACCGCCTGCTGCGGGATGGAGTACATGTCCGTGGCGGCCAGCCGCTACGACATCGCCCGCTTCGGCGCGGAGTTCCCGCGCTTCTCGCCGCGCCAGGCTGACCTCCTGATGGTGATCGGCACCATCAACATGAAGCAGGCGCCCATCCTCAAGCGCGTCTACGAGCAGATGTGCGAGCCGAAGTGGGTGGTGTCCTTCGGCGTCTGCGCGTCGTCCGGCGGCTTCTACGACAACTACGCGGTGCTCCAGGGGATCGACCGGATCATCCCGGTGGACGTGTACATCCCCGGCTGCCCGCCCCGCCCGGAGCAGGTGCTGGACGGGTTGATGCTCCTGCAGGACAAGATCACCCGGCAGGTGCACAGGGTCGGCGACCGGTCGCCGCCGCCGGGAGGGCGGGATCTCCTCGCGGAGATGAACAAGCCGCAGCCGTAGCCGCCGCGCTCAGCCGGAACCATCCTTCGAGCGCTCGGCGTTGCCGGCCTGGATCTCCTCCAGCCCCTCGATGGCATCCAGGAGCGACCGCAGCGTCGAGCAGAGCGCGTTCTCGCCCCGCTCGTCCAAGGCTTGGCCGTTCCTCACCCGCGCATCCAGGGCGATGAGGCGCCGATCGATCTCCATCCGGAGCTCCTCACGCTTGCGCTCCGGTGAATCGTCGCTTGGCTCCACGCGGAACCTCCGCCCTTCATCCTACCCCATGCCTCGGTTCACGGTGGCCAGGCGGCGCGCGCCGCGCTACAGCGTCCGCTCGTGCGGCTGATCAGCTTCCTCTCCGACTTCGGCACCCAGGACACCTACGTGGGCCAGGTGAAGGGGGCCATCGCCACGGTCGCGCCGGACGCCACGGTGGTGGACCTCACGCACCAGGTGCCGGCGCAGGACGTCCGGGCGGGCGCGTTCCTGCTCTGGACCGCGGTGGAGGCGTTCCCGCCCGGCAGCGTGCACCTGGCGGTGGTGGATCCGGGCGTGGGGACGGCGCGGCGCGCGGTGGCGGTGCGGTCGGCGCGCGGCGACGTCTTCGTCGGCCCCGACAACGGGCTGCTCCCCATGGCCGTAGCGCGGCTCGGCGGCGCGCAGGCCGCCATCGAGCTCACCAACACCGAGTTCCACAGGCTCTCCCGCTCCGACACCTTCCACGGCCGCGACCTCTTCGGACCCGTCGCCGCCTACGTCGCCCTCGGGACGGACGTGGATTTGCTGGGCGTGGAGGCCGGCGCGCTCGCGTCCCCGTACGCCCTGCCCGCGCCGCGCAAGGCGCTGGACCACCAAGTGGGCCAGGTCCTCCACGTCGACACCTACGGCAACCTCGTCACCTCCTTCACCAGGGACGTGCTCCCGCCCCGCTTCGAGGTGGTGGTCGGCGACCGGCGGATCCGCGGCGGGCTGGCCCACAGCTACCAGGGTGTGGACACCGGGGAGCTCCTCGCGGTCATCGGCAGCGCGGGCCTGCTGGAGCTGTCCGTCCGGGACGGCAGCGCGGCGATGATGCTGGGCCTGGATCGCGACGCGCCGTTGGTCGTCCGCGCGTTCGGGGCCTGATCACCAGCGGTGGTACGCCGGGTGCCCCGGCTTCACCGCCACGAACATCCCCGAGCACGTCGCGCTCACCACCCCGTCCGCCTCCAGCGTCCCCTCCACGGTCACCTTGCTCCCCTGGATGGAGACCACGCGGGCGCGGATGGTGAGCGGCCGGTCGGTGGGCGTGGGCCGGAGCAGCTTCACGGCGTACTCGGCGGTGACGGTGCACGGCGGCGACTCCGCCTTCTGCGCCTCCATCAGCGCGGTGGCCGCGCGCCAGTTGCAGTGGCAGTCCAGCAGCGCGCCGGTGATGCCGCCGTTGAGGATGCCGGGGAAGGCCTCGTGGTGGGGCTCCGGGGTCCAGCGGGCGACGAAGTCGTCCCCCTCCACGAAGCTGCGGATCCGCAGCCCCTTCGGGTTCGCCGGACCGCAGCCGAAGCAAGCGTTGTGGGGCGCGTAGCGCTCCTGGACCGAGGGCTCACTCATGAGCGCGCCCATAGCAGAAAAATTGCCGTGCGACAGGGCTGTGTCACCGTGTCACACCGTGAGCAATCGCCGACTGATGATCCGCCGCCGCCGGCGGCTACCGGTGACGCTGGGCGGGCGGTTGGCCGCCATCACCGCCGAGGTATCCGGGATGGGCTTCTCCGCGGAGATGCCGCAGGTGTTCCTGCCGGGTTCGAAGGTGCACGGCACCATCAACTGCGGCGACCGGGATCTGCCCTTCCGGGGCGTGGTCTCCTGGGCGGAGCCGGGCCACCCGAATCTTTCGATCGCCAGCCGCTTCGGCGTCCGCTTCACCGCCGAGGTGGAGGGGCTGGCCGACCTGCTGGACCGGAACCTTCCGCCGAACCGCCCGCCGCTGCTCCGCCCCCGGTCGGGGAGCCACCGCGCGGCGCGGTAGCGTCCAGCCACTTCGACAGCTCCGCGCAGTGCGGGCCTTCGCACCGCTCGCGCACCGTGCCGTCCTGCCGGGGCGACCGCACCAGCCAGCCCTCGCCGTCGTACGCGCCGACGTCCTTCTCCCGGAGCGCGGCCTCGTGCGCGGGCGCGGACATCACCACCACCCCGCCGTCCCGCACCTGGTACGCCTCGAACGTGCGCGGGAACCCCTTCAGGTGGTCCGGGTCGAAGACCTCCGGGCTGGCGTGGCTGAAGCCGGTCTCCGCGTAGAGCCGGAGCGGCGGCGGCGCCTCCCCCCGCAGGAGCGGCATCAGGCTCACCCCGTCCGCGCCAGGGAGCGGCTCCAGGCCCGCGTGATCCAGCAGCGTCGGCCCGATGTCGATCAGCCGGACCAGCGCGTCCACCCGCGCCCGCGCCCGCTGGTGGGGGAGCTTCACCGCCAGCACCACGTGGTTCTCCTCCTCCGTCAGCCGCGCGCCGTGCACGGAGGTGGCGCCTGCGAGCGAAGGCGCGTCCGCGTAGAAGTCCTCGCCGTGGTCGGAGAACACCACCACCAACGCGCCGTCGTAGAGGCCCGAATGCCTCAGCCAGTCCAGGATGATGCCGAACTGCTCGTCCGCCTGTGCCAGCAGTTCGTCATAGAGCGCCTCCGAGCCCTCCCGCGACCAGCTCGGCCGGGTGTCCGTGGAGACCGGCTCGTAGACCATCCGGATCTTCCGCGAGAGTGGCGCGTCCTTCGGGACGAACTTCCCGTAATGCGGATACACCGGGTCGCCCGGGAAATGCGCCGCGGTGGCATGGAACGCCAGGAGCGCCGGGGGGCCCTGGGCCGCCTCCTTCACCCAGCTCATGCCCAGCCGCAGGGCGTACTCGCGCGGGTTGTAGATGCCCGCCAGGGCCCGGTTCTCCACCATCTCCGGCAGCCACCACGCCCCCAGCCGGTTGTCGGCCACCATCCCCACGCCCCGGTACCGCAGCTTCTCCAGGACGAAGTTGAGCGCGCCCCGCGGTGGCTGGAGGCGCTCCTCGAACCCGGACGACGGCAGGCTGTAGTGCCACCGGGAGCAGTCCGTCCGGAACGAGGTGAACCAGCCGCGCTCGCGCAGTGCCGACACGAAGGTGGGCGCCGGCTCCACCTGCTCGTCGGCGGTCAGCGGGTGGCGGACGCCGGTCCGGTGCGGCCAGCGCGCCGTGAGCAGCGAGCGCCAGGCAGGTTCGGTCTGGGCGATGGGCGTGTACGCGCGCGTGAACAGCGTGGACTCCATCACGAACGACTCGAGGTTCGGCGCCACCAACCCCGCCTTCGCCCGCCCCGACCCGCCGAAGACGCTCAGCCGATCCGGCCGGAAGGCGTCGATGCCTACCAGCACCACCAGCGAGGGCTGGTGCTCGGGCGCGGGTTTCCGGGATCTGGGCACCTGCGACGGGACGCCGCTGACGAACATCGCCACCACCACCACCGGCACCGGCGCCACCAAGAGTGCCAGCGCCCGCTGGCGCCCGTGCAGGCGCACCCCCACCAGCGCGTGCGTCCCCAGCCACACGACCAGGACCACGACGACGACCAGCTGCCAGGCCTGGTCTCCGTTCACCGCCCACTCCAGCGCGCCCGACCCGAACGGCAGGTCATCCAGGAGCGCGGGCCGCGAGATGGCGTGCGACCAGGCGAGCCAGGCAACGAAGCCCAGCAGTTCCACCGCGCACGCCAGCACGCGGACGCCGCGGCCGAACCTGGGAGGCACCACCAGCCAGGAAAACCAGCCGGCGAGCAGCCCATACAGCGCGCCCCCCACCACGTACGCCACCGCGATCCGCGACAGCAGCCACGGCAGCTGCGGCCGGGCCGCGCGGAGCACCGCCGCCACCGGCCCCTGCATGTCCGCGTGCACGCCGGCCAGCCCCTCGGCCCGCGCGATCAGCCAGGTCTCGGCCCCGAACGCCAGCAGGCCCGCCGCCGCGCCCAGCGCCGCCCCGAGGACCGCCGACCTCCAGACCCATGACCGTGTCATCCGCTCGCGCGCAGCGGTACCACGAACGCCTGGCGGGCGCAGCCGGCGCCCGCTCCCCTCCTCACCCGGCGCGGCCGTTCAATAGGGGCTCGGGGATCTCCGGGTTACGATGGCGGTCCATGGATTCGGCGCATGCCTCCGTCGGCCGCGTGCTGACCTACGAGCGCCTGAACAGCGTCCGGCGGCTGTGCCTGCTGCGGCTGGTGACGGTGAGCGTGCTGGCGGCGTTCGCGGCGGTGATGCGCGCCACTACCACCGACCTCGGCTGGGTCTCCTACGTCGAGTCGCTCACCATCTACTGGGTGGCGTCGGTGGGGCTCTTCCTGCTGTCGCGGCTGGCGCCCGGGGCGTCCCGGGTGGCGGGCCTGGGCATCGCGGTGGTGGACGTGCCGCTGGTGTTCCTCCTGCAGTACCGCGTGCTCCCGCTGAACCCATCCCCCCCGGCGGTGGCGGGCTTCGGGATGGGCCTGTTCGTGACGCTGGTGCTGATGGCCGCGCTCACGCTGGACGACCTGGTGGTGTGGGGGGTGGCGCTGGACGCGTCCCTCTGCCAGGTGCTGCTGATGAAGTACGCCGGCGTCAAGGTCGACGCGCGGATCGTGGCGGTGGTGATCATCATGCTCGCCGGCGCCCTCGCCACCTACCTCCTGCGCCGCATCAAGTCGCTCTCGCGGAGCGTGGCGGCGGAGGAGCTCAAGCGCGAGAAGCTGGGCCGGTACTTCTCCCCCCGCGTCCGCGAACGCCTGCAGGCGGGCGCCAACGCCGGCCCCTCCGCCCGCCAGGTCACCCTGCTCTTCTCCGACATCAGGGACTTCACCGCGCTCTCCGAGAAGCTGACGCCGGAGCAGGTGGTGGCGCTGCTCAACGAGTACCACTCCAAGATGGTGGAGTCCGTGTTCCGCCACGGCGGCACCCTGGACAAGTTCATCGGCGACGGGCTGATGGCGTACTTCGGCGCGCCGCTGGACGACCCGGAGCACGCCCGCAACGCGGTCCTCTGCGCGCTGGACATGGTGAGCGAGCTGGAGCGCATCAACGCCGCCCGCAAGGCCCGCGGCGAGCCCGACCTGCGCATCGGCATCGGGCTGCACACCGGGACGGTGGTGGTGGGCGACATCGGCTCGCCGGAGCGGCTGGAGTACACCGCCGTGGGCGACGCGGTGAACCTCGCCTCCCGCATCGAAGGGCTCACCAAGCTGCAGAAGGTGGTGGTGCTGGCCTCGCGCGAGACGCGGGAGCACGTGGGCGACGACGGCTTCGTCTGGGACGCCCTGCCGGCCATGCCGGTGAAGGGGAAGACCGAACCGGTGCACACCTTCGTGCCGCACATCTCGGTTCCATCGGCGACACGCGCGCGCGGAACCGGGTGAGGCGCGGGCGGTTTTGCCGTACATTGGGTGCGTGACCGGATCCACCCTCATGATCGCGCTCCTCGCCGCCGCGCTGGCCGCGCCGGATGCGCCCGCCGCCAAGCCCTCCGCAAAGGCCCCGGAGGAAGTCACCCTCGCCGCTCCCCCGTTCGAGACGCACGGGTTCTCCAAGAGAGAGAAGGACGTCGCCTTCTACTCGGAGCACTTCGCCGGACGGCTGACCGCCAACGGCATCCAGGTGATCACCACGCAGCAGATCTCCACGGTGCGGGAGATGGAGAAGCTGCGGCAGCTCGCGGGGTGCCCGGCCACGTCCGCGGACTGCATCATCGAGATGGGCCACATGCTGGGCGCCGTGGGCGTGGTGCGAGGCACGCTGGCCAAGGTGGGCGAGACCTTCCAGGTGGACGTGCGCGTCTACAACTCCAGCGACGGCAAGGTGATCGCCGCCCGGTCCGCCAACGCCCGCACCAGCGAGGCGCTGCTCCGGGCGTTGGACCTGCTCGCGGTGGAGACCGCCGGCCTGGTGAAGGCGGCCTTCGGCATCAAGACGCCGGAGCCGGTGAAACCGAAGCCACCGCCGGTGGCCGACACTCCACCGCCCAAGCCGCTGGGCCCGCCGCCTCCACCGCCCATGGACCTCCGCCCCATCGCGTGGGTGCCGGCCGTGGCGGGCCTGGTCGGGCTGGCCGGCGGCGGGATCTGCCTGGGGCTCGCGCAGGGAGAGCGGGCGAAGCTGGAGGGCGGTAACCCGTCCCTCTCGCAGGCCATGGAGATCCGGAACCGGGGCGAGCTCCTGGGCAGCATCGGCATCGGCGCGGCGGCCGGCGGTGGACTGGCGCTGCTGACGGCCGGCGCCTTGCGCCTGTTCGGCGCTCCCGGTACTGCGGTCTCGATCGCGCCCGCGCCGTCGGGCGTGACGGTGGAGGTGAAGCTCCCGTGAGATGGCGCCTGCTGGCGGTGGCGGTGGCCGGGCTGGCGGTGGCGTTGCCGGCCTGCAAGTTCGACGGACCCTGGAATACGTACTGCGGGTTCCCGGGACGCTGCGCGACGATGGATGGTGGGCGGTCGGTGACCCAGTTCGCCCAGGGCAGCACCGGCCGGAGCGTGACCCTGTACGGGGACTTCCTGGGGGACGCCTCGGTGGTGACGACGGACCGGAGCGAATTGGCGCTGGTCAGGAGCTGGACCTCCGAGAGGAACCAGATCTCGGTACAGCTGGACGTGCCTCACGGCGTCGACGCCGGGTTGGAGTTCAAGCTCAACGTGCTGTGGGACCGGCCCTCCGAAGCCCAGGACACCGAACCATTCCTGATCACACATATCGTCGTCGCGAGTGACGGGCGCCCGGACGGGGTCGGCACCGTTGAACGGCCGTACGCCACGCTCGCCGCCGCCAGCCAGGCGGCCGGCCCCGGCGACACCATCCGGGTCGGACCGGGACAGTTCGCTTCGATGTTCCCTTCCACGGCGTCGTGCGACGACGCCACGGGGGGGCTCGCCTCGGGCGTCACCGTGGAGGGAGCCTCCATGGACGCCTCCGTGATCGTCGGGACCGGCACTTCGGGAGCCTGCGCGTTCAAACTCTCCGGCGGCGGCCAGGTGGTGAAGAACCTGACCATCTCCGGGTTCGAGGAGGGCATCCGCGCCAGCCAGGACGGCGGCCTCGTCACCGGCGTGAAGATCGAATTCTGCGACGCCGGGGTGGTGGTGGCCCCGAACGGCGACTTGCAACTCCAGCAGGTCACCCTCGACTCGAATGGGTCCGGCCTGGTGGTGAACGGTGGGAATGTGCTCTTCGAGGGCGGCTACGTCCTGCACTCGGCGAGGACCGGCGTGTGGCAGACGGGCATGAACGGAAACATGGTCCTCACCGGCGTGGACGCCGGGTACAACGGCGGAATGCTCAGCAGCTTCACGGATGGCGCCGGCATTCTCCTGGAGGGTTTCCAGGGGCGCGCCACCATCACCGGTGGAACGCTCGATTCCAACGCCTACACCCACATCACCGTGAGCGGCGTCAACACCGTCGTGGACATCGACGGGGTGACCATGCAAGGGGTCCCGAACTACGGCCTCGCGGTGAGGGGCGGGAACAACGTCGCGGTCACGCTGTCGAATTCGTCGATCACCAACGCGACCGAAGGCATCTACGTGGAGCAGTTCACCTCCTTCAACGGCGGCAATCCGGTTGGAGGGGGCGGCAACACCATCAACGAATGCACGACCAACATCCACGACGCCCGGGCCTCGGCTGCCAGCCCGCAGATGACGTTCGCCCGCACCACCGTCCAGGGCGTGAGCCTGGATGGGGGCACGATCATCAACAGCAACGACACCAACCTCAGGATCCGGGTCGACAACGGCGGGAACCAGATGGTGTTCTACTGAAGCGGCCCGCCGGGCGCGCCCCGCCTGATGGTCGTTGACGCTCCCTCTGGGCGGCCCCTATAAGACCCCGGCCCGTGAGCGTCTTTGCCCTCGACCGAATCGCCCAGAAGTTCCCGGACGCGCTGGCGCACCGCTACACCGACCGCGCCGGCGGCGCCTGGGGCGTGGTCAAGCCCGGCGCGCTGCGCGAGGTGATGAGCGAGCTGAAGAACGACCCGGAGCTCCAGTTCAAGCTCTTCCTCTCCGCGGACGCGGTGGACCGGCTCCAGCTGCCGGACCCGGCGCCGCGCTTCGAGGTGGTGTACCTGCTCCGGTCGCTGAAGCGGAACGAGGTGGTCCGCCTCAAGGTGCGCGTCCCCGAGGAGGCGCCGGAGCTGCCTTCCGTGACCCCGATCTTCCAGGGCGCCAACTGGTGGGAGCGCTTCATCTGGGACTTCTACGGGATCCGCTTCGCCGGACACCCCGACCTGCGCCGCATCCTCTTGTACGAAGAGTTCAAGGGACACCCCCTGCGCAAGGACTACCGGCTGCGCGACCGCCAGCCGCTGGTCCCGGAGCGCCCGCTGCGCGACATCTTCCGCGGCCCCGGCACGTCGGGTACCGCCCAGGGAGCGTGACGAGAACGACCATGGCGGATCCCCTCGACGCGGCACCGCAGGCGGGCGAGTCCGAGCTGGAGGCCCACCTCGAGACGAAGCGGATGATCGTCAACCTGGGCCCCTCCCACCCGGCCATGCACGGCACCGTGCGGATGCGGGTGGAGCTGGAGGGCGAGACGATCGTCCGGGCCGACCCGGAGATCGGCTTCCTCCACCGCGGCTTCCAGAAGAGCTGCGAGAACGTCTCCTGGACCCAGTGCCTGCCGTACACCGACCGGCTCAACTACGTGTCGGCGCTGATGAACAACTTCGGCTTCCTCAACGCGGTGGAGAAGCTGATCGGCCTGGAGATCCCGGAGCGCGCGAAGTTCATCCGCACCATCGGCTCCGAGCTGCACCGGATGGCGGACCACCTCACCTGCGTGGGCGCGGTGGCCCTGGAGCTGGGCGGCTTCTCCGCCTTCCTCTACGCCATCGAGGCGCGCGAGCTGCTGGTGGACCGGGTGACCGAGCTGACCGGCGCCCGGCTGACCACCACCTTCGGCCGGGTGGGCGGGCTCAACCGCGACCTTCCCGAGGGCTGGATCGAGAAGGTCCTCAAGTCGCTGGACAAGATCACCCAGCTCCGGGACGAGGTGGACGCGCTGCTCACCAAGAACCGGATCTTCGTGGACCGGATGAAGGGCACCGGCGTCATCGCCGCCGAGGACGCGCTGGACTTCGGCTTCACCGGCCCCTGCCTGCGCGCCTGCGGCGTCAACTACGACGTGCGCAAGGCGCAACCCTACTGGGTCTACCCGCAGCTGGACTTCGACGTCCCGCTGGGGGCCAACGGCGACAACTTCGACCGCTACATCGTCCGCATCGAGGAGCTCAAGCAGTGCGACCGGATGGTGCGGCAGGCGCTGTCCATCCTCCCGCCCGGCCCGGTGATCCTCGACGACTGGCGCATCGTGCTCCCGCCCAAGCCGGAGGTGTACGGCACCATCGAAGGCGTGATGGCGCACTTCAAGCTGATCATGGAGGGCATCCAGGTGCCCGCGGGCGAGATCTACGACTGCACGGAGGCCGCCAACGGCGAGCTGGGCTGGTACCTGGTGAGCGACGGCGGCGGGCGCCCCTACAAGGTCCACGTCCGCGCGCCCGGCTTCCCCATCCTCTCCGGCGTGCCGCGGATGATCGAAGGGCGGATGCTGGCGGACCTGATCCCGACCTTCGACACCATCAACATGATTGGCGGGGAGGTGGAGCAGTGAGCGAGAAGGGCGAGAAGGACCAGCCGAAGGCCGCGGCGCCTCCCCCCGGCCCGCCGCCGAAGCCGCAGCCCAAGAACCCGGGCTTCGTCACGGCCACCGTCGACGGGCGCGAGGTGGTGGTCAAACCGGGGACCAACATGATCGAGGCGGCCAGGACGGCCGGCTCGGAGATCCCCTACTACTGCTACCACCCGCGCCTCACCATCGCCGCCAATTGCCGGATGTGCCTGGTGGAGGTCTCCAACGCGCCCAAGCTGGTGCCCGCCTGCCAGACCCCGCTCTCCGAGGGGCTGGTGGTCAAGACCGTCACCCCGCGGGTGAAGGAACAGCAGCGCGCGGTGATGGAGTTCCTGCTCCTCAACCACCCGGTGGACTGCTCCATCTGCGACCAGGCCGGGGAGTGCAAGCTGCAGGACTACTACATGCGGTACGACCACAAGCCGTCGCGGCTGGAGGGCGGGAAGATCCTCAAGGCGAAGCGGAAGGTGCTGGGGCCGCTGGTGGTGCTGGACCAGGAGCGCTGCATCCTCTGCACCCGCTGCGTGCGCTTCATGCAGGAGGTCCCCAAGGAGCCGCAGCTGGGGCTGTTCGGCCGCGGCTCCAACGAGCGGATCGACGTCTTCCCCGGCGCCTCGCTGGACTCGAACTACTCCGGCAACACGGTGGACATCTGCCCGGTGGGCGCGCTGCTCAACCGCGACTTCCGCTTCCGCGCCCGCGCCTGGTTCCTCTCCTCGGCGCCCAGCGTGTGCAACGGGTGCTCCCGCAACTGCAGCACCTTCGCCGACTTCTACGGTCAGGACGTCTACCGGCTGCGCCCGCGGGAGAACGAGGCAATCAACAAGAGCTGGATGTGCGACCACGGCCGGCTCTCCTACAAGGAGCTCAACCGCGACCGCTCCCTGCAGTCGCTGGTGGGCCGCGGGGCGGACGCGCGCGACACCTCGAAGCAGGACGCGGCCAGGATGGCGGCCACCAAGCTGGCCTCGCGGGTCTCGCTGGCTTCGCTGGCCGGCACGGCCGATCTGGCGGTGGCGGTCTCGCCCACGTGCACCAATGAGAACCTCATGGCGGCGCTGAGCTTCGCCAAGGACACGCTCAAGGTCGCGCACGTCTACGCCAGCGGCCGGCCCCAGGACCGCGCGGACCACTACCTCCTCACCGCGGACCGGAACCCGAACCGCAAGGGGCTGGAGTGGACCGCCGCCGGCTTCGGGCTGGCGATCAAGCCCTTCGAGGACCTGGTCAAGGCCATGGAGGCCGGGACGGTGAAGGCGCTGTGGGCGGTGGGCGGCGAGGTGCCGGTGGCCGATGTCGAGGCGTTCGCCAAGGCGGCGGCGAAGCTGGAGCTGTTCGTGCTCCAGGCGAGCAACGAGTCGAAGCTGACCGCCACCGCGGACGTAGTGCTCCCCGCGGCCACCTCCGTCGAGGACGAGGGGACCTTCGCCAACCTGGACGGCATCGTGCAGCGGCTCCGCCAGGCGTTCCCGCCCAAGGGGGAGAGCCAGCCGCACTGGAAGTGGGTGAGCGACATGCACGCCGCGCTGGGCGTCACCACCACCTGGCCTTCCGCGCGCGAGGTGTGGCGGGCGCTGTCCGTCCGGGTGCCGGAGCTGGCCTCCTTCGAGTGGGACACCAAGGCGCCGCTGGCGCGCGAGGCCCGCGGCGTCAAGCCCATCCCGGCCGCCGCGGACGGGCGCCCACCCGGCTACCGCGAATACGGCGCCCCGCGCGTGAGGGGGATCTAGGCCATGCGCTGGCTCACGGTCACCTTGGCGATGGGCTTCATCGTCGCCCTCCTCTTCGGGCTGATGGCCGGGGCGTACGGCCTGGCCACCTGGCTGGGCGAGTGGGGCTGGCTGAGCAACCTGGTGGTGCTGATGGTCGTCTTCGTGATGGTCATCGCCACCCTGCTCACCGTGGCGGAGCGGAAGTGGAGCGCGATGATGCAGGACCGCATCGGCCCCAACCGGGCGCGGATCGGCCTGCCCGGCCTTCGCGACCGCTCCCTGGGCGGCCTGCCCCACGTGGCCTCCGACGCCCTGAAGATGCTCTTCAAGGAGAGCTTCGTCCCCAAGAACGCCAACCGGTTCCTCTTCAACCTGGGGCCGGTGCTGGCCTTCGCGCCGGTGTTCGCGCTCTTCGCGGTGGTCCCCGCCGGGCCCACCATCCACCTGGGCGGGCAGCACGTGCCCATGGTGGTGTCGAACCCGGACTTCGGGCTGCTCTACATCTTCGCCATCGCCTCGCTGGCGGTGTACGGGACCTCGCTGGCCGGCTGGTCCTCCAACAACAAGCTGGCGCTCCTGGGCGGCGTGCGCGCGGCGTCGCAGATGATCTCCTACGAGGTGGCGCTCGGCCTGTCCCTGGTGGGGATGATGGTGGCCATGTCCACCGTCCGGCTCCCGGAGATGGTGATCGGCCAGGAGCAGTTCCTGTGGCAGGGGACGCTGGAGCTGTTCGGCGGACGGATGACCCTGGGCGTCCCCGCCTGGGGGATCCTCCTGCAGCCCGTCGGCTTCGTGCTCTTCTTCGCCGCCGCCTTCGCGGAGACCAAGCGCGCGCCCTTCGACGTCCCGGAGGGCGAGAGCGAGATCATCGGCTACTTCGTGGAGTACTCCGGGATGAAGTTCGGGATGTTCATGATCTCCGAGTTCGTGGAGATCGTGATCCTCTCCGCGGTGACCACCTGCATCTTCTTCGGCGGCCACCAGGTCCCGTTCTTCCACCAGGCGCTGGCGCGGAGCAACTTCTTCACCGACCACCAGATCCTCTGGGGCGCGTTCTCCGGCATGGTGTTCTGGGTGAAGGTGCTGCTCCTGTGCTGGCTGCAGCTGCTGATCCGCTGGACCTTCCCCCGCTTCCGCTACGACCAGATCCAGGCGCTGGGCTGGAAGATGCTGCTGCCGGCGGGCCTGTTGAACGTCTTCGTCTCCGCGGCGCTGGTGCTGTGGGACCCCTCCCTGAAGGCGCTGGCGGTGCTGGGGATGGCGGAGATCGGCCTGGTGATGGCGCTCACCACCACCCGGCGCTCGGGCGAGGCGGAGCACGCCGGGCACGCCGCGCCGTCAGAAGCTGCGCACGCCGCGCCGCCGCATTAAGTTCTCCGGGGACCTTCGACCCATGAGCTACCAGGCCAGCCAGAACCCCCGCGAGGACCTCCGCGAGCGGCTCTACATCCCGGAGCTGCTCAAGGGGCTGGCGATCACCACCCGCCACTTCCTCCGCAACCTGTTCGGCCAGCGGGACACCAACACCAGCGTGGTGGACCGCAAGGGGACCAACCTGGTCTCCACCGTCCAGTACCCGGAGGAGAAGGTCCCCTACCCGGAGGGCTACCGCGGCCTGCACCGCCTGGTCCCGCGCGAGGACGGCAAGGCCCGCTGCGTGGCTTGCTACATGTGCGCCACCATCTGCCCGGCGCAGTGCATCTACATCGAGGCCGGCGAGTACGACCCGGCGGACGGCGCCGTCGAGTCGCGGGTGATCGAGAAGTACCCCACCGCCTTCGTCATCGACGAGCTGCGCTGCATCGTGTGCGGGCTGTGCGTGGACGCGTGCCCCAAGGACGCCATCCGGATGGACACGTACGCGCACACGCCCAGCGAGTACACGCGCGAAGGCTTCGTCTACGACATCCCCAAGCTGCTGAAGGGGCCCGCGGTCTCGCACCCGTCGGATCCCTGGAACAAGCGCCTGCGGTCCGGGGAGCCGGAGCACCAGCACCTGGAGCCGCACGTCCGCATCGGCGACGGGGCGGCCCAGACGCACAAGGCGCCGGAGCACCACGCGCCCAAGATCATCGTCTCCACCGACCAGCCGGTCCCGGTGATGAAGTTCATCAAGTAGCCGGGCGGGCGAGCGCGCCGCCCCCGACTGCGCTATTCCTTCCTTCGTGAAGCGGTACCGGGTTTCGGTGTGCAAGGGCCCCGACTGCCGGGCCGGGGGCTCGGACGAGGTCCACTCCGCGCTACGGCGGGCGGTGGAGGGGTCTCCGCTGAAGGCCACCTGCACGGTCCAGCGGGGCGGCTGCTACGGCCTGTGCCACCTGGGGCCCAACGTGGTCGTCCGGCTGGACGACGGCCGCAAGCGCGACCCGCTCTCCCGCGAGGACTTCCAGCTCATGGGCTGGGACGGCGAGACGCACTACGGGAACATGACCGCGGAGCGCGTCCCCCGGCTGGTGGAGGAGCACCTCCAGGGCGACCGGGAGATCGCGGACTACGCGCCGGTGGACAACGGCCGCCAGCCGCCGCCGGACACCGCGAGCTGAAGGGGCGCGGCTACGGCGGCCCGTCGCGCTCGGCCGCGGCGTCGAAGCTCCAGCTCTCCGCCCAGGACGTGGCCCGGCTGGAGGAGGCCGTCCCCCGCCTCCGCCGTGGCCGGCCCCCGCCGCCGCCGTGCCGGTACCCGCTACGACGCCCACCAGATGAAGGCGCTGGACAGCGAGCGGCGCGGGTAGCCGGACCTCACTGCACGGTGAGGAACACGCCGGTGGGGGCGCCCCAGTTGCCGTTGGCGTCCTTCCCCTCGACGAGGATGAGGTGGCGGCCGGGCGTCCATCCCGCCGTGCTCACGCTCGCGGTCGCGCCCTCGATGGTCGCGTTGAACGTTCCGTCGCTCGGATTCATCGAGACGGTAGTCGCCCCGTTCGCCCAGGACGCCTTGTCGACCGAGTAGCGGGCCGCCGCAATGCTCTGCGTGGGTTCGGTGCCCCAGCCGTTGCTGTTGTACCGGGTGTCGTCCAGCGTCGCCGTGAGCGTCACCGCCGTCCCGGCCGGGACGGACGTGGCGGAGACCGCGACGTTCAGCGCGTCCGGGCCCTTCGGGGTCTGGTACGGGAGTCGCGCGTGCTTGAACGCCGTCCGCAGGGCCTTGAGGTTGTCGGGCAGGACCGTCTGGGTGAAGGTCGAGCACGACTGGAAGAAGGCGCTGCCGATCTCGAACGTGTAGCTGGCGATCCCGAGCTGCCCGTAGGCCCAGTCATCCGTGGTGCCGCTCGCCGCGTACAGGCAGATCGGCGCCTGGCAGACCGCGTAGTGGTTGAAGTACCCGAACTTGCGGCCCAGCGTCGCCAGCTCCGTCAGGTTGGGCGCCGACGCCGATCCGTATCCCCACGGGTACAGGACGAGCGCGGCGTAGCTGTGGAGCGTGACCATCACGCCGGTGGTGGTGGACGGGGCCGGGTCCGAGGCACCGGGGCCGCGCTGGTCCGCGAAGATCGAGGCGATGTAGCCCTGCATGGCCGCGGTCTCAGGCTCCGAGCCCGCGCTCGCGCCGCGGTAGGTGAGGTTGCACAGGCTGGTGCTGGTCCCGGCACCGCCCCACCCGAACGAGGAGTTGCGGTTCAGGTCGATGCCGATCTGGCTGCTGGAGGTGGGCGGATTGGAGCAGGAACCACCCGGATGGCGGTTCTTGCGCTGGGAGTACCCCTGCTCCGCCAGCTTGCGCCCATCCGGGTTGCTCTGGGGCAGGACGTGGAGCTCGTAGTTGTCCAGCAGCCAGGTGGCGTCCGGATCCGTGCCGTACCCGTTGAGCATCTCCTCGGCGAAGCGCATCACCGTCTCCGCGGTGGAGTACTCGCGCGCGTGGATGGCGCCCATCAAGAAGAACCGCGGCTTCGGACCGGGGATCGCTTCGTTGGTCGCTATCAGCACCTGCATGTCGTAGCCCGGGTTGCCGCCGGCGGTGGCCTTCTCGTAGGTGTCTCCGGCGTCCGCCAGCCTCACCAGGCCCGGGTAGGTGGCCTCCAACTGCGCCATGCTGGCCGAGGTCTCCTCGACCGTCCGGTAGCAGGAGTACCCGGGGATCGACATGGTCGACATGGCTGACGCCTGGTCCAGGAGCGCGGTCTGCTCCTCGTCGAGCACCACCGTGAATCCCTGGTCCACGAGGGCCTCGTAGGTCTTCTCGTCGACCAGGGCGTCCACGTACCCAGCCTGCCGGTCGGCGTGCTCCAGCAGGTCCAGCTCCTCGGAGAGGCGGGAGAGGGTCTCCTCGTCCTGGTAGTCGATGTGGACGAGCAGCGTCCTCGGGCGCGACGCCTTGAGCGGGGAGGACAGCTCCTCGAGAAGGTCCCCGGTGGGGTCCGGCACGCCCGTGCAGGAGGCCAGCAACAGGCTGCCGGAGAGGGCCAGGACGGCCGCGTGGAAGGGCAAACGGCGGAGAGTCGGCAAGGGGGGAAGGGGGTGCATGGCGCGCGGACCCTACTCCAGGACGTGGCCAAGGACACGATCTTCCGACAACGCTGGATTTACCGGATCACGCCGCCGGCGTCTTCGCCGAGGCGGCCGGCGGGGGCGGTGGAGCCTCCGCCTCCGTCCACACGCCGTCCCAGTCTCCCGGCGGGGGCCGCTGCAGCAGCTTCGCGCAGCGCATCGTGTACAGCGCGGCAATCGGGTCGTTCCGCTCCGTCGCGCACTTCTGCATCAGCTCCAGCGCCTCCTCGAACCGCCGCTCGTGGTACGCGACCAGCGCGTGCTCGTAGCGCGCCAGGTGGTCCACCGCGGCGTCGTCCAGCGAGGACCTGGCGCCCCACAGCTCGAAGATCTGGCTGGGCAACGTGGAACCCGGCGGCCTGATCCGGTCCACCTCCCGGAAAGCGAACTCATCCGTCGCCACCCTCGCCGTCCCCTCCCCCACCAGAATCCTCGCCCCGTACCGCTTCGTCTCACCGCACAGGCGCCCGCTCATCCGCACCGCGTCGCCCAGCACCGTGTAGTTGGACTTGGCGTCGCTCCCCAAATCCCCCACCAGCGCCTCGCCGCTCTCCAACCCGATCCGGATTTCCACGTCGTGGCCGTACCGCTCGTTCCACTCCGCCCTTCCCCGCTCCAGCCGCCGCATCAGCTCCAGCGCGGTCTCGCAGCCCAGGTGCGGGTGCCGGTCCGTCCGCACCGGCGCGCCCCAGAAGGCGATGGTCTCGTCCCCCAGGTGCTTGTCGATCTGCCCGCCCGCGGCGTGCACCGCCTGGGTCACCTCGTACAGGTACTCCTGCAGCAACCCGGCGATCTTCTCCGGCGTGGCGCGCTCGAGGATGACGGAGAAGCCTTCGATCCTGACCCGCAGCACCGTCACCTGCCGGCGGTCCGGGTGGAGCAGCTCCGGGTCCTGGCCGAGCAGCCGGATGGTGTCCTGCGACAGGTTGTGACCCAACGACGCGTGGAGGAACTCGCGGAACCGCCGGTCCATCCGCAGCGCGTACGCCATGGAGAAGAAGGTGGTGAGCGCCATCGCCGTCAGCGGCCCCGCCACCGACAGCCAGAGCCGGTCCTCCACGAACGACTGGTGGGCCACGTACAGGTACACCGAGGCCACCGCCGCCACCGCCAGGAGATAGGCCGCCAGACCGCCCGGCGTGCGCAGCGAGGTGGCGAAGGTGAGCGCCAGGAACGCGCCCAGGAAGGCGAGCGCGAACGCCGCCACCGCGTCCCACTTCGGATCCACCCGCTCCACGCCGTCCGACTTGAGGAGGTTCACCAGCGACTGCGCCAGCACCGTCCCGCCCGGCACCCCCGCGCCGATGGGCGTGGACACCCGGTCGGTCGAATACAGGGTGGCGTCCTCCAGGATGACCACCCGGCCCTCCAGGTCGTTGCGGTAGTGCGGCGGCAGGCCGTGGCGCGCGTCCTCCAGGTTCACCAGCAGGCGCCAGGCGGGGACCAACCGCTTGAGCGGGCCGCGCGCGTCCTTCGCCGACTCCTCCGCCTCCCACCGCACCAGCCCGAAGCCGCCGCCATCCACCGGGATGGAGTAGCGGTCGCCCACGAAGAGCCGGCCTGAGCGGTAGCGCACCTCGCGCTTGCCGGCCAGCCGCATCGCCGCCTCCAGCACCGCCGACGGCAACAGCCGCACCTGCCCTTCCCGCGGGGCGTAGTTCACCAGGTGCTGCACCCCGCGCACGTCGCCGTCCGGGTCCGGCGGGAGCGCCACGCCGCCGAACCCGCTGCGCGTGCCGATCAGCGGCGCGAAGGGGACCTCCAGCGAGCGCGCCCGCGGCACGCGCGTGGGGTCCAGGCCCTCCACCTCCACCGCCGCCTGGGAGACCAGCAGCTCCACCGGCGAGATCTCCGAGGCCCGGTCCGGCGGCGTCAGCTCCCGGATGGTGAGCGGCGCCTTGGGGTCCCAACCCCGGATCAGCGAGCGCCCCTCCTCCTCGGTCCGGACGCCGGCCCACACCGCCACCCGCGGGCCGTCCTGGATGACGTACGCCGGGCGCCGCTCCGCCAGGATGCGCCGGACCGACTCCCGCGCCTCGTTCGAGGAGGGGCGGTGCTCCAGCAGCGCCAGGTACGGGCGCGTCTGCAGCACCGCGGGCGCCGCCTCGTCGCGCGGGATGAAGCCCAGCACCGTCTTGCCCGGGTGCTTGTCCAGGGCGGCGCGGAACGAGTCGTCGTCGCTGCCGGCGGACGGGTCGTCGGTGGCCGGGCCGCACGAGGGGCTGGCGTCCCAGAGCGGGAGGTCGATCACCACCAGCAGGGCGCCCTCGGAGAGGATGCGCTCCACCAGAGCGCCCAGCACCTGGCGCGGCCAGGGCCGCTGCGCCAGCAGCGCCTGGTCGCCGCGCCGCGCGTTGGCCAGCGACTCCTCATCCACGGCCACGATCGCCACGTCGGAGTCGGAACGGGAGGACTCCCGGCCCAGCGCGCGCGCCCGCCAGTCGTAGAAGCCGGACTCCATCCACTCCAGGCCCTGGCGCGCGCTGGCCACGGCGTGCGAGGCGATGGCCTCCCCCTCCTCGTCCGTCACCCGCGGCGCGCGGAAGTAGAGCAGCGCCGCCACCGTGGAGCCGAAGATCGCCGCCTGGAGGAGTGAGTAGCCGAAGGTGGCGAAGAACCGCCGCCCCGGCTTGAAGGGCGGTGCCAAAGCGGCGGGAGATTAACCCTTCCCGAGGCGCCCGCGCACGTTCACCCTCAGCCTCACCCCCCCAGCTCGAGCTTCAGCTTCCCCTCGACCTGGAGGCGCAGCAGCGCGCCGGCCACCCGCTCCGCCTCCTCCTGCGACAGCGCGTTGCGGAACTCGCCGCCGTCGGAGATCTCCACCTCCATCACCGCGCCGCGCTCGAGCAACCGGTGGAGGATGGGCTCCCCTCCGCCGCGGGCGTGGATGAACAGCGGCAGGAACCCCTTCACCGGGGCGAACTGCTGCATCCCCAGGAGCCTCTCCGCCAGCGGCCTGGGGGGCAGGCGGGTCTCGTGGCTCCGCACGCCCTCCTCGTTGTAGAGCCAGGTCGGCGGGAGGGCGGCGTCCTCGGTGGAGTCGTCGAAGAGGAACCCGTACCGGGTGGGGAGCTTCCCGGACATCAGGTACATCAGCACCACCGACTCGTCGGGGCTGACCCGGCCCACGTGCAGGATGGTCCGCGACGCGCCGGCCGGGTGCCGCCGCAGCGACAGCACCGGCCGCGCCGAGGCCGCGTACCGCTGGACGCGCGCCCGGATCTCCGCCCGCACGTGCACCTCCGCCTCGGCGAACTCGGCGTCCGTCTTGCGCGCCTGCGCCTCTATCGCCGCCGCGGCCGCCTTCAGCTTCGACTCCGCCTCCGCCGCCGCGCGCTGCAGCGGGGGGGCCTGGGTCAGCGACTGCCCCGCGTCGCCCGCCGACACGTTGGAGTCCACCGCCGCCCGAGCCGCGCCTACCCAGAACCCGGCCTGCTCTCCCAGCCGCCGGCCCTCCGCGGTGAAGCGGTCCAGGGCCAGCACGCGCTCCAGCCGCAGCTCGTCCCACGCGTGGTACGCCCCCTCCAGCGTCTGCGCCGAGGACAGCCGCGACAGCACGCCCTCGATGGTCCGGGGCCCGCGCCGCCGCTCCTTCTGCGCCTGGCTCTCGGCCTGCTCGCTCGCCAGGGCCATGGCCTTCTCGTTGGAGCCGGCCGGCTCCAGCGCCGCCCTGGGTGCCCGCTTCGGCGCGGCCTTCTTCTTCGCCGCTTTGGGCGCCGCCTTCTTCTCCGCCTGCTTCTTCGCCTTCGTCCCCTGCTGCTTCTTCCCCGTCAGCCGCCGTTCACTGCCAGCCATTGGTCCACCCTCACCGCATCGCGCTCGATGCCGATGCTCCGATACTCGTCCCGCGCCTTCACCGCGTACTCCCGCGCCCGCTGCAGCTCGCCGCGCGTGCCCCGCATCACCCGCGCCAGGTCGAAGCGGAGGTCGGCGGAGAAGACCGGGTCGTTCGCCGACAGCTTGAGCGCGCGCTCCAGGTAGGAGACCGCCTTCCTGAGGTCGCCCATCCCGGACCAGGCCAACCCCATCCAGCGGTATGCATACCGCAGCTCGACCGGGTCCGATCCCGGCTTGGAGCGGATCTGCTCCGAGATCTCGAGGTGGGCCAGCGCGTCCTTCGGCTTGCCCTGCTCCACCAGGATGCCGGCCAGGCACTCGTGGGAGACCGCCATCAGCACGTGGTCCGCGCCCAGCACCCCCTGGCGGATGGAGAGCGCCTTGCCGGCGTGCTCCAGCGCGCTCCCGTAGTCGCCCTTCATCCGCAGGGCATAGGCGAGGTTGGTGTGGGCGTAGGCCAGCTCCGGGTGGAGCAGGCCCCGGACCTTCTCCAGCAAGAGGAGCGAGCGCTGGAGCGGGGGGATGGCCTTCTCCGGCTCGTGCCGATCCCCATAGAGCGCGCCCAGGCTGGAGAGCACGTAGGCGCGGCGCGGGCTGTGCGGCGGCAGCTTCTCGGCGAGCTGGGCGGCGCGCACCACCGGGGGCTCGGCGAGGTCCAGCCGGCCGATGGTCGCGTACATGGAGCCCACCGTGCTCTGGAGGTCCATCTCCATCTCGTGCTCGCCGCCCAGGCGCACCAGCGCCGCGCGGGCCAGCTTCTCCCACTTGCGGCCCGCCTCCAGGTTCCGCTCCATCCGCCCGGTCACCCAGACCAGGTGGATGGCCAGCCGGAGCAGCTCCTCGTCGTGGCGCGCGGCGACGGCGGACCACACCCCGTCGGTCATGGTGGCCTCGCCGCCGGGGACGTCGCCGCCGTGGATCTGCACCCAGCCCAGCCGGGAGAGCGCCTCGGCGCGGAGGGGTTCGTACCCCAGCTCGTCCGCGGCGGCGCGCGCGCTCTTCGCCACCTCGAGGGCGACCCGGTACTGGCCGCCGTCGTCCAGCGCCTTCGCCTCCGCCAGCAGCGAGGAGAGCTTGTCGAACTTGTCGCGCGAGGCCGGGTCCTGGGGCGGCGCCGCCTGCCCCAGCAGCATCTCCACGTCCGCGCAGGCCTTCAAGCCCGGCAGCGCGTGCACCGCGTCGCCGGCACGGTCGATGGTCTCCGCGCTGGCGGAGGCCAGAAGGTGCGTGACCGCGCGCAGGTCCTTGAGCCGCCGCTCCAGGCAGAGCATCCGCGAGGCGAGCACCTGTTCGGTCTGCTCGCCCCGGAGCCGGGTGGCCTCGCAGGCCTCGCGGTGCATGGCCGCCCAGGCGCGCGAGTAGGTGTCCAGCCCGGCGGTGGCGGCGTCCAGGGCGGCGCCCGAGTACGGCCGGGGCGACTTGTGGAACGCCTGCTGCACCTCGGCGGCGACGGCCGGGTCCCAGACGCCCTCCAGCCGCTGGTCTGCGCCGGAGCAGAGCAGGTCGTGGCGCGACTGGCGCTGGTAGACCACCGCGGCGGAGAGGGCCACCACCAGCACCGCGGCGGCGGAGGCGTAGCGGCGGCGTGGGACCCACGGGTCCTTCGACAGCTCCGCCAGCAGCGCCTCCATCGACTCGTAGCGCTGGTCCGGGTCGAGCGAGAGCCCCTTGTTCATCACCTTGCGCACCCACGCCGGGACGTGGATCTCGCGGGGCGGCTCGAGGATGGGGCCGCGGAGCAACAGCCGGGGGCCGGCCACCGCGGCGGTGGCCTGTTGGGTGGGGTCGCCGTCGCGGAACAGGGCCTCCGCGGCCTCGGACATCTGGTGGGGCTCGAAGGGGCGCTTGCGGTAGAGGCCGTAGTAGAGCGCGGCGCAGAAGGAGAACTGGTCCGTCCGGGCGTCCAGCGCGCGCCCGGTGAACTGCTCCGGGGACATGTAGTTCGGCGTCCCCAGGATGCGGCCCTCCTGGGTGAGCTGGTCCAGCGGCTTGGGGATCGTCTCCTCCGTGGTGAGCGCGCGGACGATCTGCGGCAGCACGGTGGACTCCTGGCCGGTGTCCTCCACCCGCGCCAGTCCGAAGTCCATCACCCGCACCCGGCCGTCCCGCCCGACGAGCACGTTCTCCGGTTTGAAGTCCCGGTGCACCAGGCCGGCCGCGTGCGCCGCCGCCAGCCCGCGCCCGGCCTCGGTGAGCACCTTGAGCACCTCGCGCCAGCCGGGTCGCTTCTCCTTGATCCACTTCTTCGCGGTGGTGCCCTCCACGAACTCCATCGCGATGAAGACGCGCTCCTGGTACGTGCCCACGTCGTAGACGGGGACCACGTTGGGATGGGAGATGCGGGCCAGCGCCTGCGCCTCGCGGAGCAGCCGGGCCTGCGTGTCCTTGGAATCTCCGGAGTCCCGCTTGGGGGCCGCCCGGAGCAACTTGATCGCGACCTTCCGATCCAGCTCCGGGTCGTAGCCGGCGTAGACGACCCCCATCCCGCCTTCGCCGATCCGGCCCAGGACCAGGTACCGGCCGACCTGGGCCCCTCGATCCAGCGGGGCCGCCAGCGCCTCGACCTGCGAGTCGGACGGGGGATCCGGCGTGTAGAGGTCGCCCGGACCGCTGTGCTCCGTGAGCCGGGAGGTCGGCTCGTCGTCGGGCGTGGCCCCCGTCGTCATGGAGCGCGGCATTTCACCACATTCTCCGACCCTTTTCTTCCCAGCCGGTGAGAAAAGCAATCTTACAAAGCAAAGGAACCTGGCGAAACCCGGGTCTTGGCGTCCCAGATAACAGGAGTAGCCATGCCGCTCTCCCCACTGCGCTCCCCTGCCGCCCCCGCTCAGGACGCCGCCCACAAGCTGAGCCCGCACCAGCCCTCGGCGCACTCGCCCTCGCACGCGCCGGCTGCCCTGCACCGGAAGTCCAACCCCGCGCTCCTGTCGGCATCGGGCGCGAGCGGCTTCGACGCGGGCACCCGCCCGAGCGGGCCCAAGATCACCCTGCCCACGGCGCCGGGCGCTCCGGAGGCGGTGAAGGCCGGCCAGCCGGGCACGGCGGACGGCGCAGGCGCGACGACCGGGACCGCCGCGGTCGGCTCGCTGAAGGGCAGCGCCATCGACGCCATCTTCAACAAGGGCAGCGCGGTCTACGAGCACATCCTCAGCGGGTTCGGGATCAGCTCGCCGCCGATCGAGGATCCCACGGCGCGGCTGCAAGCGCGGTCGGAGCAGCTCGGAAAGGCCCTGGCGGCGGATCCGTCGCTCAAGGACAAGATCTCGCACCGCGACCTGATGCAGGCCTGGCACATCTCGCAGATCTTCTCCAACCCTGACTTCCTCGGCGCGCTGAACGACACGCAGAAGGTCGCCGTCCAGAGCTACCAGACCACGTTCGCGGCGCTCCGCGGCTCGGACTGGCCGCCCCCTCCGGGCGGCGGCCACGGCAACTAACGGTCCCCAGCGCTACAGCGCGCGCGGAGGCGCCGGCGTGGCGCCCTGCGAGAAGCTCCCCGCGGTGGGGCCGGTCTGCTCCCCGCGGCCCAGCTTGTTGCGGAGGTCCTCGCGCAGCTCGGAGCCCGGCTTGGGCGCGAGCAGCAGCCCGATGCCCACGCCCACCAGCACCCCGACCGAGAACGCGGTCAGCGTGGGCACCACCGCGTCCGCCGTGGAGCGCTTGGCCTCCAGCCCGATCACGTTGAGCAGGTCGTCCTTGTCCATGTTCCGCAGCGCCTTCAGGTAGTTGTTCATCGCGTCCTCGTCGTTTCGTTTCGAATCGGGAAAAGCATTACACCGTCTTGGGAGGCTCGGCCGGCGCGGCGGGCTGCTCCGGCCCCGCGTCCCGGCCCTCGGCGGCGCTCCGGATGGCGCCCTTGGCCAGGTTGAGCAGCTCCTCCTTCACGTAGGGGAGCGCGGCCACCCGGAGGCCCAGCTTGACCAGGTTCCCGGTGAGCCGGGAGAACAGCCCGCCGCCGAGGATGTAGCCCACCCCTACCGCGGCCAGGACCATCCCGTACGGGTTCCGGTCCACCCGGCCCCGGACGTCCAGCGTCTCCTTGAGCTGGGTGACGGCGCCCTGGGCCTCGGACCACAGCTCGTGGGCGCTCTGGTTGAGGTGCTCCACGCGCTCGCCGATGCCGCGGTGGTCGGCGCCGTTCCCCTGCGCGCCTTTGCTCTGGGTGCCTTGGCTCTGAGTCGTGTCTGGCATGACTGCCTCCGTGCGCGCGCGCCTACCAGCGGCGCGAGACCAGCTTCCCGATCAGGAACCCTGCGGCCACCGCGGCCAGCAGGCTGGTGCCCGGGTTCTGGCGGATGTAGGTGGTGATCCGCGAGTTGAGGTCCGAGAGGTTCTTCCGCGCCTCGTCGATCTGCGGCGCGATGCGGGCTTGCAGCTCGCGGGCCTTGTCGGTGATCTGCTGCGAGGTCTCCATAGGCTCCCCTGTTCGCTTCGTGAAATTGCGTTCGATCCGGATTGCCGTCAGGTCACCACTTGCGCGAGCCGAGGTAGAAGCCGGCCGCGAAGGCGGCGCCCAGCCAGAGGCCCGGGCGCTTGCGCATCCAGCCGCGCCAGTCCGCCACCCGGCTCACCTCTTCCCGGAGGGCCAGCACGGAGGTCTGGATCTGCTCGCGGGCGCGCTCGATCTCCGCGCGCACCTCTTCCGCGCTGCGGGGCTGGGTCGAACGCTCCAGCTTGACGTCAGCGGCCATCGGCCCTCCTCTGGAGCGAGGCGCCGGGCGGCAGCTGCGGCTCGTTGGCGGCGCCGTTCTCCGGCTGCTGCTGCGAGAACATCTGCCGGCTCTGGGTCAGCTCCTGGCGCGTGGTGCCCAGCATCTGTCGGGTGCGGAGCTTGTGGATGGCGAAGAAGATGCCGCCCACGCCGCCGAGCATGTTGAAGCCACCCACGATGGCCAGGCCGCCCGCCACGCCCACCCAGGGCGACACCGCCCAGGCGAGGGAGCCGCAGAGGAGCGCGTAGCCCACCAGCACGAAGGGCGCGAGCGCGGCGATGGTGCCGATGGAGATGCCCACGGCCTTGGCGTCCTCGGCCAGCTCCAGCCGGAGGAGGGCGACGTGCTGCGAGACCAGCCGCGACAGGCCGTCCGCGATGCGGGCCACCTGGGTCGCTATGCCTTGCTCCACCGCGTTGCCGGCCATCTGGTCCCCGAACGTCGCGCTCGCTGCACCCAAAGCCCGCCCAAGCTAGGCACCGAGGCGTACCTGCGACAACCCTCCGGTGCGCCATCTGTCGAGCAGGCGGCGCCATCCTACCCTACGCGTCGAAACCCTACGCCTCGAAGCGGAGGACGAGCGGGAGGTGGTCCGACGCCAATCGCGCGCGCGGGGAGCGGTGGGTGGTGAGGTGGATGGGGCGGACCTGGTCGTCCACCATCACCCGGTCCACGCGGATGAACGGGAACTTCGAGTGGTAGGTGCGGAGGTGGTGGGCGTCCAGCAGGTACGCGGCGTCGTGGATCGCCTGGCGCGCCAGGGTGGGGATGGGGGCGTTCCCCCAGGCGTTGAAGTCGCCGCACACCACCAGCGGATCGGGGCGCACCGCGTCCCGGATGATGTCGGCGGCGAGCAGGAGCCCCTCCTGGGCCCGGCGCTCGCGGGGCCGCAGTCCCAGGTGGAGGCAGAAGACGTGCAGGCGCCGGCCGCTGGGGAGATCCAGGTCACAGCGGAGGGCGCCGCGAGGCTCGCGGCCCTTGATCGAGAGGTCGTAGTTGTGGGTGCGGGCGATGGGGAGGCGGGAGAGGATGGCGTTGCCGTAGCGGCGCCCGTCGCGGACGACGTTCGGGCCGTACGCGAGTTGCAGGCCCAGCATGTTCGCCAGGAGCTCCGGGTGCGGGAACTGGGGGGTCCTGCCCAGGTAGTCGCCCACCTCCTGGAGCGCGGCGATGTCCGGGCCGATCTCCTGGAGCACCTCGCCCACGCGGCGCAGGTCGAAGCGGCCGTCGGTGCCGATGCCGCTGTGCACGTTGTACGAGGCGAGGGTGAGCTCCATCGCCTAGGTGAATCGGGGTTGGAGCGCGTCGAGGCTGGAGCGGACCCAGCGCGTGGCCAGCTTCACCGCCTGGAGCGGGAGGGTGGCCAGGCGGAAGCCGGCGGAGACGCCGTCCATCACGCTGTGCTGGATGAGGCGCAGGGAGCGCGCGCCTGTGTCGAGCAGATCGCGGAGGCCCTCCGGCTCCGGCGGCAGGCCCGGGACGGCGGCGGCGATGGGGATGGGGAACGCGCCGATGGGCGTCCCCCGGCGCAGCGGTTCGGCGGGCTCCGGCTCCCGGATCTCCGGCTCCCTGGGAATGGAGAGCTTGAGGGAGGCCACCCCCGCCAACTCCTCGAGCTGCTGGTTCATCAGGTGGACGTGGACCATGTCCTCGGTCTCGGCGAAGCGCTTGCCGTAGTGGGGACGGCCGTTGCCGCGTGCGCCGCGCTTCCGGACCACGCGGGCCTTCTCGTCCTCGGGTTGCGCGGGCGCTTCGTGCTTGGGCACGGTGAAGTGGTCGAACCGGT
>DATBSS010000325.1:0-15821 GCA_036559665.1 Myxococcaceae bacterium | reverse complement strand
GTCTCACCTCCGGCGTTCAGGCCATCTCCGCGGGCGCCTACCATACCTGCGCGCTGGTCAACGGCGGCGTCCAGTGCTGGGGCTTCAGCGACCATGGCCAGCTCGGGAACAACTCCACCTCCAGCAGCCCGGTGCCGGTGCAGGTCTCCAGCCTCACCTCCGGCGTTCAGGCCATCTCCGCGGGCACAAACCACACCTGTGCACTGGTCAACGGCAGCATCCAATGCTGGGGCTTCAACGGCGCTGGCCAACTCGGGAACAACTCCACCACCGACAGGCCGGTGCCAGTGCAGGTCTCCGGCCTCACCTCCAGTGCTCAGGCCATCTCCGCAGGCGGGGACTACACCTGCGCGCTGGCCAACGGCAGCGTCCAGTGCTGGGGCTTCAACGCCTATGGCGAGCTCGGGAACGGCTCCACCACCAACAGCCTGGTGCCAGTGCAGGTCTTCGGACTCACCTCCAGTGTTCAGGCCATCACCGCGGGCGCGTACCCCACCTGTGCGCTGGTCAGCGGCGGCGCCCGGTGCTGGGGCTACAACGGCGATGGCGAGCTCGGGAATGGCTCCACCACCAACAGCCCGGTGCCAGTGCAGGTCTCCGGCCTCGCCTCCGGTGTTCAGACCATCACCGCGGGCGGGTACCATACCTGCGCTCTGGTCAGCGGCGGCGTCCAGTGCTGGGGCTACAACGGCGATGGCGAGCTCGGGAACAACTCCACCTCCGACAGTCCTGTGCCAGTACAGGTTGCTTTGCCTCCGTGGCTCTGAATTCACCTCCGCCGAGCACGGGGAATAATGCCGGCGGCCTGCTTCGACCCGGGGCGATCTACGAGGCCGCGAACTCAGGGCCTCGCGGGGCGCGGGCCGCCTTGGAGCACGTGGTAGGGCGCCACCTCCGGCACCTGGCAGTTCCGCAGCGGGATGAGGAAGGTGTCCACCAGTGCGAACTGGCCGGAGACGCAGGCGTGGCTGCGGGTGTCGGTGAGCACCATCCACGCCGAGCCGGGCTCGAACGCCACCTCCTGGTAGCCGTCCTTCCCGTCGCGGAAGCCGGGGTCGTCCTTCATGAAGTTGTGGAAGCGCCGCATCGCCCGGTCGTACGGCGAGGAGTCCAGCACCCGCGCCATCGGCAGGCCGTGGCGGGACAGCCAGCCCAGCGCCCCGGACCGCGCCCGATCCCATGGGCCCTCCTTCAGCCTGAACTGCGCGGGCGGCGCCACCTGGGCCCGCTCCCCATAGCGGGCGTACAGCTCGGAGAAGGTCCCCCGCGTCGCCCACACCCGCGGCTCCTGGGGGCTGATGTTCACGAAGAACCGCAGGATGCGGTCTCCGTGGGTGGCGCCGTACGCGCCGGCGTCCACGTGCACCAACTCGTTGCTGGCGTGGGCCTTGAGATCCCGCCCCCGCTCCTGCAACGGCCGGAAGCTGGAGGTGCCCACCGTCCACCCCGGCGCCAGCGCGGGGAGCTCCTGCTCCAGGAAGGCGCGCACCCGGCGCGAGTGCTCGCGCAGGATCCCGTGCACCCGCGCCGCCGCCGTTGGGTCTCCCTTGGCGCCCTTGAGCCGATCCGCGTCCGGGTAGTAGCTGAGGTTCTTCCGCTTCAGCAGGCTCTGCGAGACCTCCCGGAGGGCGCGCAGGTCGTCCTCGGGCGGGAGCGGGAACGGACAGCGCGCGTAGCGGACGATCTGCCCGCGTTCCACGGCCCGGGTGAGCTCGCCGGCAGGACCGGGACCGGCGTCGAAGATCACGTCCTGCGCTGCCGCTTCCATGCTCGACCTCCTGGATACCCCGCCCGCTCCCTACCGCATTCAGAGCCCGAGCGCAGCGCGCAGGACAGGTTCGCCGTCCAGGATCTCCGCTTCGACGCGCAGCCGCGCCACTGGGGACGCGCCGGGAGGGAGGCGGGCGAAGTCCTTCTCGGTCGTGATCAGGAGCGTCCCGTCGGGAGCGGCGAAGTGCTGCGGTGTGAGCGGCGCGTGATCCGGGAGTAGCCGGCGCTCCACCACCTCCGCGCCCAGGGATTCGAGGGTGGCGATGAAACGCTGCGGGCGGGCGATGGCGGCGAGCGCGATCACCCGGCGTCCGCGGAGGGATTCGAAGGGCGCCTCGGCGCCGGAGGCATCGAGTAGGGCCGTAGGGCGGACGCGGACCCGGACGACGGGCATCTCGAATGAAGGTGGTGACTGGTTGGCCGATTCCACCAGCCAGATCAGTCCGGCGCGGCGGAGGTTGGAGAGGGGTTCGCGGAGTGGGCCGCGGGGAAGGAGGCGGCCGTTGCCGAATCCGACGGCCCCGTCGACCACGAGGAGGTCGAGGTCGCGGTGGAGGCGGCGATGCTGGAAACCGTCGTCGAGGAGGATGATCTCGGCGCCGCGCCGAGTGGCCTCGAGCGCGAGCGCCGCACGGTCTGCGCCGACCATCAGGGTCACGCCTGGGCAGCGGCGGGCGATGAGGAGCGGTTCGTCGCCCGCATCCTCCCAGGAGGGCGCATCCGCGGCGCGGAAGATGACCGTGGAGCGGTTCCGCCGGCCGTAGCCGCGCGAGAGCACGAAGACGCGGCAGCCCGCGGCGGAGAGGAGGGTCGCGAGGTGGATGACGGCGGGCGTCTTTCCGGAGCCGCCCACGGTGAGGTTGCCCACGGAGATCACGCGCGCCCCGGCGACGCGCACGGAGCGAAGAAGGCCGCGGTCATAGAGCGAATTGCGCACCGACGTGGCGGCGCGGAAGGCCAGCTCCGGGATCGCCAGCGCGCGCGCTGAGAGGGAGAGGTGCCCCTCACGCGGATACCAGATCCGCTCCAGGATCCCGCTCAGGGACACGGCAATCTCCGCGCGCTCATCGCCGCACCCGCTCGTACATCGCCAGCACCTCGCGCGCGGTCGCCTCGTTCGACGGCAGCGGGACGTCGCGCCGCTGGCCGCCGAGCGACGCCTCGACGATCGGCCCCGCGGTCGGCGCATCCAGCGCCACGTCCGCGAACCGGGTGAGCCCGCCCTCGGCGGTGGTGATGGTGCGGACGCCGCACGCGCGCGCCTGGAGCGCCGCCCGGCCCGAGTAGTCGTTCCCCTGCCCCAGGATCCACACCTCGTCCATCGCCTGCAGCCACCGCACGAACGCCTCGCCCTGCTGGTACCCCACGAACTTCACCGCCTCGTCCAGCTCCTCCCGCTGAACCATCTGCCGGATCTCGTCCTCCAGCGCCCCATCCCCCACCAGCAACAGCCTTGCCGCCGGCCGGCGCTCCCGCAGCCGGTCGAACGCGTCGATCGCCAGCGCGTGCCGCCGCGACTCCTGGAACGTGGAGACCATCCCTACCACCGGCTGCCCCTCCACCTTCAGCTCCCGCCGCAGCGCCGCCCGATCCACAGGCGGCCGATACTCCGGCCCCAGCAGCGACGAGAGCACCATCGCGTTCTTCCGCCCCAGCCGCTCCAACTCCACCTCGCTGGGCACCGTGAACCCGCCCGCCGGCGGCAGCGATCGCCGGATGCTCCGGGGCGCGTGGATGGACCGCACCAGCACCGACCGCCGCGGCTTCGCCACCGTCGCCAGGAGATGGTCGTGGCTGAAGTGCGCGTGCACCACGTCCACGCTCCGCTTCCGCAGCGCCGCCGCGTCCCGCACCAGCGCCAGCGGCGACGACTTCACGCACAGCTCCAGCCCACCTTCGTCCAGGAGCCCGGGCGCCAGCGCCTGGAGCCGGGGGACGATGGGCTCCTCCGAGGCGACCTCCGTCCGCAGCCGGTCCACCGCCACCGTCACCTCATGCCCCAGCGCGCGCTGCGCCAGCCCCAGCAGCGCCACGTTCTCCGCCGGGCCGCTCCAGAACGGAGACGAGAGCAGGTGCAGGATCCGCATCAGCCCACCTCCTCGCGGCCACGAGCCCGTCCGGCCAGCAGCGCTTCCATCCGCTCCACGTTCCGGTCGCTGGCGCCGGAGACCTGGTGCACCGCGCCCTGCGCCAGCTCCCCCAGCGCGCGCAGCGTCTCCGGCTTGGCGAGCAGCTCGGAGAGCATCTGTCTCAAGTGTTCCGGGTCCTTCACCTGGATCCCGCCCCGCCCCACCAGCACCTGCACGCTGTCCCGGAAGTTCTCCATGTGCGGCCCGAACAGCACCGGACGTCCCTGCGCCGCGGGCTCGAGGATGTTCTGCCCGCCGCGGGTGGTGAAGGAACCGCCCACGAACACCAGCGTCGCCAGCCGGTACGCACGCGCCAGCTCCCCGATGGTGTCCAGCACCACCACCGCCGCGCCGCCGGGGTTCCCCTTCGAGCGGAGGCCGGCGGCCAGCCCGCGCTGCTCGGCGAGCTGGAGCACGCGCTGGGCGCGGTCGATGTAGCGCGGCGCGATCACCAGCCGGAGCGCCGGGTAGTCCTCGCGCAGGCGCTGGTAAACCTCCAGCAGCTTCTCCTCCTCACCCTCGTGGGTGCTCCCGGCGATCAGCACCGGCGCGCCCTCCGGGAGCCCGAGCGCCGCCGCCAGCGCGCGGTCCTCCCCGGCAGGGGCGGCGGCCAGCGCGTCGAACTTGGTGTTGCCGGTCACCAGCACCCGCTCCCGCGGCGCGCCCAGGGCGAGCGCCCGCTCCGCCTCGTCATCCTCGCGCATCAGCAAGAGATCTACCTCGCGCAGCGGGTTGGAGATGGCGGCGAAGAGCGCGCGGTAGCGGGTCAGGTGCTCCGGGGAGAACCGCCCGTTGGTGAGCACCACCCTGGCGCCGGCGCGGTGGGCGGCGCGGATCAGGTTGGGCCAGATCTCCGTGTACTCCAGCACCAGCACGTCGGGCCGGATGGCGCGCACCGCCCGCCGGGTGGCGCCCCACAGGTCGTAGGGCCAGTACACCGCGGCGTCGATCTGCTGGCGCAGGCGTCCGGTGGCCATCAGGTAGCCGGTGTTGGTGGTGGTGGAGAGGATGATGGCGCAGCCGGGGAAACGGCTCCGGAACCGGCCGATCATCGGCGAGAGCGCCAGGAGATCTCCCGCGCTGGCCCCGTGCAGCCAGATCCGCGGCGCCCCGCCCTCCGGCAGGCGCCCGCGCCGGTAGAACCCCAGCCGCTCGGCGAGCCCGTTGCGCGTCTTCCGGTGGAGCGCCAGCACCGGGAAGAGCGCCCAGAACAGCACGTAGCTGGCGAGCACGTAGAGCAGCCGCACCGCCTGCCGATTACACTCCCGCGCGCCCGATGGCGAGCGACGCGTCACCTCCCGGCAAGGCGGCCCGCAACGACCTGGATGACCTGGAGGTGCCCCCGCTCCAGATGCTCGCCATCCGGGCGGTAAACGTGGTCATCGAGGCCGTGGGGCGGGTGCTGGACACCCTGACGCTCCTCCCGCGCCCGCGCCTGCTCTGGGCGTACCTTCGCCTCTGGGGCACGGAGCTCTGGAAATCCCCGTACCGCTGGCCGCGCTCCTTCGAGGCGCGCCGGGTGGTGCAGTCCTCCGGCCAGACCTTGCGCGAGCTGATGTACGGCGAGGTCCTGGTCTCCACCTGCGCCTATGTGCTGGCGCGCGCGGGCGTGGGGCGGGGCTCCACGCTGGTGGACGCCGGCGCCGGCCGGGGGCGAGCCCTGTTGGCCGCGCGGCTCCGGGGCGCCCAGGCCCGCGGCATCGAGCTGTGGGAGCCGCACGTGCGCGCCATGGCGCGGGCGCTGGAGCGCGCCGGCGCGACGCTGCAGGCCGGGGACGCGGTGAAGGCGGACTACTCGGACGCCACCCACGTGCTGCTCAACTGGTGCGCCTTCTCGGACGAGACCAAGGCGCGCGTCACCGCACGGGTGCTGGAGACCGCCCGGCCAGGCACCCGCATCATCGCCATCACCCATCCCGCCGAGGGCCCGCGCTTCCGGACGATCTCCACCCACACCACCCTCTTCTCCTGGGGCTTCGAGCAGGTGTTCGTGCAGGAGATGTCCTAGCTCCGCATCCTCGCCAGCGTGGTGCCGTAGAGCGCCATGCTCTCCTGGTCGAACACGCAGGCGATGATCCGCTCGAAGTCGCCCTCGGCCGCGATCATCGCCTTCAGCGCGATCTCCGCCGCCAGGTCCTTGGGGAAGCGGTACACGCCGGTGGAGATGGCCGGGAAAGCGATGGAGTGGATGCTGCGATCCTGGCGCGCCGCCTCGAAGGAGGAGCGGTAGGCGCTGGCCAGCAGCTCCGCCTCGCGGTGATTGCCGCCTCGCCACACCGGCCCCACCGCGTGGATGACGAACCGCGCCGGCAGCCGGTAACCCAGCGTCTTCACCGCCTGCCCGGTGAGGCAGCCGGGGTGCAGCCGGCACTCCGCCAGCAGATCCGGCCCGGCCGCGCGGTGGATGGCCCCGTCCACGCCGCCGCCGCCCCGCAGCTCCACGTTCGCCGCGTTGACGATCGCGTCCACGTCCAGCGCCGTGATGTCCCCCTGTATCAGCTCGATCATCGAGCGCCTCACTCCTCGACGAGCACCGGGCTGGGGACGATCCATGGCTTCCACTCCGCCCCGAACAGCTTGCCCGGCGCGCGCCGCATCACCTCGAGATGCGCCGGCCCCTTCCCCTTCAGCATGATCCTCCGGCCGTCCTTCTGCACCTCGCACCCTCCCCGACAGACCACCATGACGGCGGATGACGGCGTCTCCGCGGGGAGATTGACCTTCAACGTCTCCCCCACCCTGGCCCGCCGCCCCGGCAGCTCCGGCTCGATGGAGAAGCCCGCCCCTTCTCCCAGGGCGCGAAAGGTACAGAAAGCCTGCCCCTCCAGGATCCTGAGGAGCACCCACCTGGCCGCTTCCTCGGCGGGTCCAGGGAGCGCGGTCGCCTCCCCGAGTGGGAGGGTGAGCGCCATCTGCGTGAACTCCTCGCCGTAGCTGGGGAACCCGTGGGCATCGTGCGCGCACAGCGCCACCATGGGCGAGGCGGCGGAGAGCTCCAGCAGCTGGTCGTGCGCCGCCGGGTCCTCCTGCACCAGGATCTCCATGGCGTGGATGGAGTTGCCCAGGTACGTCCCCACCGCCGGGAGCAGCAGCGAGAACGGCGACTCCTGCGCCGTCCGGAGCATGGTGTCGCCGGAGTACAGCTCGAAGCCGGTGGCCTTTCGCGCCAGGGCCCGGTCGCCCCGCCAACCATTGCGCTCCTGCACCGGGTGCGCGAGCACCGCGTAGCCGCCTGCATCACGGATGGCCTGCACCGGATCCTTCTCGAGCGCCGCCTTCGAGGGCAGGTGCTCCGGGTCCAGCGCCACCACGTGGCCGAAGGGCGTGCTCAGCTCCGCCGCCTCGATCAGCAGCACTCCCCTGGCGCTGTAGCGCGGCCGCCGCAGACGTTCCGGGTTGTGGTCGGTGAGGATGACGAACTGCAGGCCGGAGTCGAAGGCGGCCTGCGCGATCTCCTCCTGGGTCCCGCTGCCGTCGGAGGCGACGGAGTGCACGTGGTACGCGCCCAGCACCACCCCCTTGGGCCGGGCGGCCCGGGGCGCGTTCGGGTAGCCGGCGTTCAGCCCCATCACCGCGAAGGTGATCAGCGCCGCCACCAGGGCCAGCAGCGCCAGCCCCACCAGGGTGAACAGCCGCCGGAAGAACCTGGAGATCACGCGACGCTCGCCTCCTCCGGGCGCGCCGCCCCGCCCGACTCCTGGAGGCTCCACAGCCGCGCGTAGAGGCCGCCTGAGCGCAACAGCTCCGCGTGCGTGCCGGACTCCACGATCCGCCCCTGGTCCATCACGTGGATCGCGTCCGCGCCGCGCACGGTGGAGAGGCGGTGGGCGATCACCAGCGCGGTCCGGTCGCGCAGCACCGCGTCCATCGCCCGCTTCACCTCCGCCTCGTTCTCCGGGTCCAGGTTGGAGGTGGCCTCGTCCAGCACCAGCACCGGCGCGCCGGCCAGCACCGCGCGCGCCAGGCACAGCCGCTGCTTCTGCCCGCCGGAGAGCACCACCCCGCGCTCGCCGATGGGCGTGTCATAGCCGGAAGGGAGCGCCTGGATGAACTCGTGTGCGCTGGCGATCCGCGCCGCCGCCTCCACCTCCTGGAGCGAGGCCTCCGGCCGCGCGAAGCGGATGTTCTCCAGCACGGAAGTGGAGAAGAGCAGCGACTCCTGGGTGACCAGCGCGAAGCTCTCCCGCACGGAGTCGGGCGCGTAGCCCGCCACGTCCTCGCCGTCCACCAGGATCCGCCCGCGGTCCGGCCGCGCGAACCGGAGGAGCAGCTGGGTGACGGTGCTCTTGCCGGCGCCGCTGGGTCCCACCAGCGCGGTGACCTGCCCCGCCTTCGCCGCGAACGAGCATCCCTGGAGCGCCGTCCGGTCCCCGTACTGGAACCAGACGTCCTCCAGCCGCAGCTCGCGCGACAGGCGCGGCGCGGCCGGCAACCCGGCCGCCGCCGGCACGGGGTGATCGGCGTCCAGCAGCTGGAAGATGCGCTCGCCGGCGACCGCCGCCTGGAGGGCGAACTGGGAGACCCGGCCCAGGTCCTTGGCCGGCTGGTAGACGAGCACGATGGCGGTGAGCACCGAGACCAGGTGCTCGGGCGGGAGTTGGGCGCGCACCGCGTACCCCAGCGCCAGCGCCAGCGCCCCGGCGGCCAGCAGCTCCATCACCCCCGGCACCGCGCCCCGGGCCCAGCCGGCCCGGATCAGCGCCGACCGGTGCTTCTCCGCGTGGGCGGCGAAGCGGGCGCGCTCGGCGGCCTCGGCGTTGAAGGCCTGGATGGTGCGCAGCCCGGACAGCCCCTCCTTGATCTGCGCGGCGATCTCCCCCAGCTGCGCCTGCGCGTCGCGCGTCCGCCGGAGCACGGACCGGGTGAGCCGCGCCGCCGGGATGACGGAGAGCGGAAGCACCAGCAGCGTGAAACCGGCGATCTTCCAGTCGAGGAAGAGCGCCACGCCGACCAGGATGGCGATCTGCAGGCCGTCGCGCAGGTAGGACGCCACCGCGTAGGTCGCCGCCGCCTCCACCGCCGCCACGTCGGAGGTGAAGCGGGAGAGCAGGTCGCCGGTGCGCTCGCGCGCGAGCTGGAGCGGCGAGAGCGAGGTCAGCTTCCAGAACACCGCGCGCCGCAGGTCCCCCACCACCTTCTGGCCATACAGGCCCATCCAGTAGAACTGGCCCAGGTACGACAGCCCCTTGATGATTCCAATGGCGACGATCAGCGCCGGGAAGAGCCAGAGCGCGGTGGAGCGGTCCGCCGCCGCCAGCACCGGGAACAGGCGGGCCGGCATCCCCAGGCCGCTCGCGCCGCCCTCGAGGAGGAACCGGAGCGCCGGGCCCATCAGGTAGGCGTACATCCCGGTGGTCGCGCCCAGCACCACCATGCACGCGAAGGCGAGGGCGAGCAGCCCCCGGTGGGGCTGGCTGAACCTCAGGAGCCTCCACAGCATCCGGCCGGTCACCGGTGGGTCTTCCGCAGGGCGGCCTTGGCCAGCTGGGAGCGCGGGTTCGCCTCCAGCACCTTGACCAGCTTCTTGTGCGCGGCGCCGGCGTCGCCCTGGTCGATGTCCACGATGGCGGAGATGATCTGCGCCCGCTCCAGGTTCGGGTTGATGGCCAGGGCCTTCTTGAGAATCTTCTGCGCCGCCCGGGCGCGCTCCTTCGGGTCCCCGCTCCCGGCGAGGAAGGTGGCCCAGGCGAGGTACGAGTAGTACTCGGGCTCGCGGCCGTTGAGGGCGATCGCCTCCTCGAACGCCAGCCGCGCGGTGATCAGGTCCTTCCGCTTCATCGCCAGCGCGCCGCGCTTGAGCGCGATCTCCGCGTCCGCGTGGATCGGCGCCGACCGCGCGCCGGCGCGCGAGACGAGGAACTGCACGTACGCCTTCCGCTTCTCGTCCACCGAGAGCACCCGGTACGCGCCGGAGAGCCTGTCCTGCACGGACTCGAGCAGCTCGTGGATCTCCGAGACGTCCCACTCCGCGTAGGTGTCCGGGTGAAAGCGGATGCCGACCTCGTGGTACGCCTTCTCCACCGCCTCGGTGTCGGCGGTGATGTCCAGGCCCATGCCCTGAAGGTAGCTGCCGGTGAGGACCTTCACCGCCCCGTCGCGCAGCTCGGCCAGCTTTTCCGGGGGCAGCGGCTTGCGCTTGCGCGGGGCGATCCGCTCGCTGGCGGCGTAGGCGGACTCCTGCTCCGACGCGGCCGCCGGCCGGTGGGAGAGCTGCGCGGCGCCGCAGAGGAGGAGGAACCAGAGCAGGCTGCACGCCTCGCGCAGCTCGCCGCGCCCGTGGGCCATCAGCTCCAGGAGCGGGATCCGCCCGTTCATCTGCATGGCGATCTTGAGGTCGTTGGTGTCCAGGCCGAGGGCGGGGAGGTCCTTGCCGAACGACGGGGAGCGGGTGGGGAACTCGGCCCCACGCGTGCGGAAGGACTGGACGAACACCCTGAGGGGGAACGAGCGGCGCGCGCCCTCCAGCACCGGCGCCAGGGCGGGGAGGTCCACCTTGGCCACCTCGCTGGAGAAGTCGGCGCCCGCGTAGAAGGCGTACCGCCCCTCGCGCATCCCCACCACCTGCGCCGTCCGGTCCAGGATCCAGTCGCGGAGCCGGCCCAGCAGGTCGTCGCCGCCCAGCGCCACCCCGGCCTCCGCCAGCGCGGTGCTGATCCGCATCCCGCCCGCCATGGACCGGGCGACCCAGTTGGCCTGCTCCTCGGTGATGGCGCCGCGCTCCACCAGGTAGCTGGGGAACGAGTCCTGGCGCACGCTGGAGTCGTAGCTGACCGGCGCGCCGTTGAGGAGGTAGACGCGGCGGGTGAGGTCGCGGAAGGCGACCACCAGGATGCCGTCGCGCTGCAGCCGGTAGAAGCCGTGCAGCAGCGAGGGGAGCGGGAGGAACTTCAGCTCGCCGGTCGCGATGGGCGGGCGGGAGAGCACGCCCTGGGCGCCGCTGGAGGACTGGGCGCGCGACTGGGCGGCGGCGGCCAGCAGCGCGGACAGCCGGGCCTTGAGGTCGGTGACCTTCATCGGGTCCACGACGTAGGCGCTGGCCTTGAAGTCCAGGATGGCGGCCACGCCGCGCTCCTTCCCCAGGTGGCCGTGGTCCATGGCGACGATCGGAATCCGCCCCGCCTGCTCGTGCGCGCGCACCAGGTGGCACAGGTGCTGCCCGGAGAGCCGCGGGAAGTCGATGGAGACCAGCACCGCGTCCAGCGGCTCGGCGAGCACGTGCTCCATCGCCCGCCCCGGGTCGGAGGCGGCGCGCACCGTGTAACCGGCCTGGATCAGCGCCTCGCGCAGGTGCTCCAGCGTCGGCGGGTGGTGATCGGCGAGGAGGACGGTCTTCACGCGGGCTCGTCTGCGCGGGCGAGGGGCCTTCCCGCCCGGGCCGGGCACTTTACACCCGCGCGCCCGGCGGCTAGTGCTCCACTCAGGGCGGAATGCCGCCACGAGGCGCGGCGGAAAACCGATGCAAGAGATCCTGGTCGTCGCCGGGGAAGCGTCTGGAGACCAGCACGCCGCAGCGGTGGTGCGGGAGCTCCGGCGGCGCGCGCCGGAGGTGCGCTTCTTCGGGATGGGAGGCGAGCGCCTCGCCGCAGAAGGTGTGGACCTGCTCTACCGCGCGGAGGAGATCTCCGTGATGGGCGTGGTGGAGGTCCTGCCCAAGCTGCGGCGCATCCTGGCGGTGATGGCCGGGCTGGAGCGGGCGGCCGCGCGGCGGCGCCCGGTGTGCGCGCTGCTGGTGGACGTGCCGGACTTCAACCTGCGCCTGGCGCGCGCGCTGAAGGGGATGGGCGTGAAGGTCGCCTACTACGTGAGCCCGATGATCTGGGCCTGGCGGCAGGGGCGCGTGCACCAGGTGGGCGCGCGGGTGGACCGGATGCTCTGCATCCTGCCTTTCGAGGTGCCGTTCTACCGGCGCGCCGGCGTCCCGGCGGAGTACGTGGGCAACCCGGTGCTGGAGCAGGTGCCGCCGCCCGCGCCCGCGGCGGAGTTCCGGCGGCGCCTGGGGCTGCGGGAAGGCGCGCCGACCGTCGCGCTCCTCCCCGGCAGCCGCATGAGCGAGCTGCGCCGGATCGGCCCGTCGCTGGCGGAGGCGGCCCGGCTGCTGCGCGCCCGGCGGCCGGAGCTCCAACTCGCGGTGCCGGTGGCGCCCTCGCTCCCCGAGGAGGTGGTGCGCGGCGCGTTCGCGTCGGTGCCCGGCGGCGTGACGCTGGTGGCGGGGCGGGCGCCGGAGGTGGTGGGCGCCAGCGACGCGGCGGCGGTGGCGTCCGGGACGGCGGTGCTGGAGGCGGCCTTGATGGAGCGGCCGCTGGTGGTGGTCTACCGGGTGGCGCCGATCACCGGCCTGCTGGGGCGAATGCTGCTGCGCGTGCGGCACGTGTCGCTGGTGAACCTGCTCGCCGGGCGGGAGGTGGTGAAGGAGCTGCTCCAGGGCGACCTCACCGGGGCGAAGGTGGCGGCGGAGGTGGAGCGGTTGCTGGGGTCGCCGGAGGACCGCGAACGCGTGCTGGCCGGGCTGCGGGAGGTGCGGGCGAAGCTGGGCGGGACGGGCGCCGCGGCGCGCGCCGCCGCTGCAGTGCTGGAGCTCTGCGGGGCGGCGTGAGCGCGGGTGGGAGGGTTATGGTGGCGGGGTGAGCGCCGACACCTTCGACCTGGCTGCCCCCGCCTTCAAGCTCAACCCCCACCCGTTCTACGCCCGGCTGCGCGAGCGGGAGCCGGTCAAGCGGCTCGTCCAGCAGGACGGGCGGCCCGCATGGCTGATCACCCGGTACGCCGACGTGGCCGCGGCGCTCAAGGACGACCGCTTGTCCAAGGACCGCTACGGCGCGCTGACCGAGGAGGATCAGAAGCGGCTCCTGCCGTGGATGCCGGCATTCCTGCGGCCGCTGGGCACCAACATGTTGATCCAGGACCCGCCCAACCACACCCGCCTGCGGGCGCTGGTGCAGAAGGCCTTCACCGCGGGGTACGTGGAGAAGCTCCGCGGCCGGATCGAGGGCATCGCGCACGAGCTGTGCGACCGGATGCTGGCGCGCGGCGCCGCGGACCTGGTGGAGGACTTCGCGCTCCCCATCCCGCTCCGGATCATCAGCGACATGCTGGGCGTACCGGAGAAGGACCGCCGGAAGTTCGGAGCCTGGTCGCAGAAGGCGGTGTCGATCACCACCGGCCCGGAGGCGCTGCTGGTCATCCCCGCCATGTGGAAGTTCCTCCGGTTCGCACGCCACCTGATCCGCCTGCGACAGCAGGAGCCGCAGGACGACCTGCTCAGCGACCTGGTGCGCGCGGAGGAGGCCGGGGATCGCCTCTCCGAGGACGAGCTGGTGGGGATGGTGTTCCTGCTGCTGATCGCCGGGCACGAGACCACGGTGAACCTGGTCTCCAGCGGGATGCTGGAGCTGATGCACCATCCGGCGGAGCTGGAACGGCTGCGGGCCGAACCTTCGTTGGGAAGGACGGCGGTCGAGGAGCTCCTCCGCCACACCTCTCCGGTGGAGTTCGCCACCGAGCGGTACAGCAAGGAGCCGGTGGAGTACGCGGGCGTCACCATCCCCGCCAAGGAGCTGGTCCACCTGGTGATCGGCTCCGCCAATCATGACGAGGCGCAGTTCCCGGATCCGGAGCGGCTGGACCTGGCGCGGGAGCCGAACCGGCACCTCGCCTTCGGGCACGGCATCCACTACTGCGTGGGCGCGCCGCTGGCGCGGCTGGAGTCGCAGGTCGGCGTCCGGGTGCTGCTGGAGCGCTGCCACGAGCTGAAGCTGGCGGTGCCGGCGGAGCAGCTCAAGTGGCGGCGGAGCGTGCTGCTGCGCGGGCTGCGGGCGCTGCCGGTGAAGGTGCGGGGGGCGGAGCGTCGCGCGGTGGCGTGAGCGGTGGCGCGTGCTATGTCCGCGCGCCGACGCTGATGAACCCGGCCCTGGTCTGCATCCCCACCTACAACGAGCGCGAGAACGTGGAGGCGATCTGCCGCGCCGTGCTGGGCGCGGACGCGCGGCTGGACGTGCTGGTGGTGGATGACAACAGCCCGGACGGGACCGGTCAGCTCGCCGACGCGCTGGCGGCCGCGGAGCCGCGCATCCAGGTGCTGCACCGGGAGAAGAAGGAGGGGTTGGGGCGGGCGTACCTGGCGGCGTTCCGGTGGGCGCTGGAGCGCGGGTACCGGTACGTGCTCGAGATGGACGCGGACTTCAGCCACGACCCACGGTACCTGCCGAAGATGCTGGAGGAGGCGGAGCGCGGGGCCGATCTCGTGATCGGGTCGCGGTACGTGGAGGGTGGCGGGACGGTGAACTGGGGGATCGGGCGGCAGGTGATCAGCCGGGGTGGTTCGCTCTACGCGCGGACCATCCTGGGCGTGCGGGTGCGGGACCTCACCGCCGGGTTCAAGTGCTTCCGGCGCGAGGTGCTGGAGGCGCTGGACCTGGCGTCGGTGACCAGCAGCGGCTACGGGTTCCAGATCGAGCTCACCTACAAGACGTTGAAGAAGGGGTTCCGGGTGAGGGAGGTGCCCATCGTGTTCGAGGACCGGCGGGTGGGGCACTCCAAGATGAGCCGGAAGATCTTCCTCGAGGCGCTGTGGAAGGTGTGGAAGCTGCGCTTCACCGGGTGAGGTTCGACGTGGCGTCCGCGATCTCCTTCTTCCTGGTGGCGTTGCCGGCGGTCTTCTTCGTGGTGGACCCGATCGGGACGGTGCCGCTCTTCCTGGCAATGACCGCCCGGGACAGCGTGGAGAAGGCGCGGAACATGGCGGCGCGGGCCTGCCTGGTGGGCGGGGGCGTACTGGTCTTCTTCGCGCTCTTCGGGCACGTGGTGTTCCAGGTGTTCGGCGTCAGCCTGGCGGCGTTCCGGACGGCGGGCGGAGTGCTGCTGCTGATCACCGCGCTGGACATGCTGCGGGCGGAGACGTCGAAGACCAAGACGTCGGCGGCGGAGACGAACGAGGGCCTGGAGAAGGACGACATCGCCATCGTCCCGCTGGCGATGCCCATGCTGTCCGGGCCGGGGGCGATCGCCACGGTGATGGTGCTGGTGTCCCGGGACCCGAACACGCTCCGCGGCACCGTGTTGGTGGCGCTGTCGATCCTGCTCACCTTCCTGGGGACCTACCTCATCCTCCGCGGCGCCGGCGTGGTGCAGCGCGTGCTCCGGAAGTCCGGGGTGGCGATCCTGGAGCGCGTGATGGGGCTCATCCTCGCCGCCATCGCGGTGCAGTTCATCGCGGATGGGGCGAAGGATCTGTGGGGGCGGTGAGATATCATCCTGAGTTTATCGGCTCCGCCAGGCAGCGACCCAGCCATGTTGGCTAACGTACCCCGCTCGAATTGATAGGGGTTCTCAATGCCTTGTTTTGGGCGGCGCTCCGCCATTCTGTTGCTCGTAGTTGCCTTCATTGCATGCAAAGGAGACAAGGGCGATAAAGGTGACAAGGGCGATCAGGGGGAAACTGGTCCACAGGCGTTGCCATTCATTGCCACCAACGCTGGGCTCACTGGGGAAGGCACCTCGGCATCACCCCTAGCCGTGGCGTTCGACGGAAACGGTACCGCTATCACCGTCGCACGGTCCGATCACTCGCATCCACCAATGACCGGGGTGAACCTGATGGTGGATACCGCCAGTTTCAATTGGATTCCACCCGGGCAGACCAATGTCACCGCAAATGCAGCCTACGGAGTCTGGTCATACTTCGAGTATGATGCGAGTACCGCCAGCATTACCGTGGAGGCTCCGCCTGCCGAGCTAGACGCGCTCGTACAGGCGCCCACTCCCTGGTGGCCGAGAAACTACTCCGTCTTGCACCTGAAAATCAGCCCTGGCGGCGCCAACCCGGGTCGCTTCGGCCAACAACTGCTGCCATCGGAAAAGACCGGGCCCATGACCATGTCGGCCTACGTCAAGGTGATCACGGGCACGCTGTTTGTGGGCATGGAA
>DATBSS010000324.1:0-22247 GCA_036559665.1 Myxococcaceae bacterium | reverse complement strand
CCGCCAGGGCATCGACCTGATCCTGGAAAAGTACAAGGGAAACCTGCCTGGCCAGGTGACGTTCGACGAATTGTAGTTAGCTTCCCTCCCTATGAAAGTCCTGGTGACCGGTGGCGCGGGCTTCATCGGCTCGCACGTGTGTGACGCGTTGCTGTCGCGCGGCCACGAGGTGATCGCGCTCGACAACCTGTCCAGCGGCAAGAAGGAGAACCTGGACCCACGGGTGCGGCTGGCCGTGCTGGACATCCGCTCGGCGGAGTCGGCGGAGCTGATCGAGCGCGAGCGCCCCCAGGCCCTCTTCCACCTCGCCGCGCAGATGGACGTGCGCAAGTCGGTGGAGGACCCGCGCTACGACGCGGAGGCGAACATCCTGGGGTTCCTGAATCTCCTCGAGGCGTCGCGCAAGCACGGCGTGAAGAAGGTGGTGTTCTCCTCCACCGGCGGCGCCATCTACGGCGAGCAGGACGTCTTCCCGGCGCCGGAGAACCATCCCACCCGCCCGCTGTCGCCGTATGGGGTCTCCAAGGCCTCGGGCGAGCTGTACCTGGGCTTCTACCGCGCGCAGTACGGGCTGCAGTCGGTGGCCCTGCGCTACGCGAACGTCTACGGCCCGCGGCAGAACGCGCACGGCGAGGCCGGGGTGGTGGCCATCTTCAGCCAGCGGCTGGTGGGCGGGAAGCCGTGCACCATCTTCGGCACCGGCGAGCAGACGCGCGACTTCGTCTACGGGCCCGAGGTGGCGGAGGCGAACGCCCTGGCGCTGGAGCGCGACGTCCAGGGCGCGATCAACATCGGCACCGGCGTGGAGACGTCGGTGAACGAGATGTACCGCGGGCTGGCGGAGGCGGCGGGCTCCAGGGAGCCGGCGCAGCACGCGCCCGCCAAGCCCGGGGAGCAGCTGCGCTCGTGCGTGGACCCGTCGCTGGCGAAGAAGGTGCTGGGCTGGGAGCCGCGCGTCACCCTGCGCGAGGGGCTTCGCCGCACGCTGGAACACTTCCGGGGCGCGGCACCCACTGGTGTGAAGGCCGCCTCCTGACGCCGTACCTCGACGCCACGAGGTGCAGCCGGACGAACGCTCTCCGCCTGCGGTTCATGGCGCCCTCCAGGACAGATGGCTAGTCTGCCGCGCCATGAGAACGAACCTGCTCGCGGCCGCGTTCGCGGCCCTGCTGTCGCTCCCGGCGTTCGCCCAGGTGGAGGTGAAGATCAGCTGGCCCCAGGCGCCGCCGCTGGTGCTGGTGGAGCCGGGCATCCAGATCGTGCCCGACTACCCGGACGAGGTCTTCTTCGTCGATAGCTGGTACTGGGTGCGGCGCGAGAACCGCTGGTTCCGCGCCCGCGACTACCGCGGCGGGTGGGCCTACGTCGTCTCGCCCCCGCGCGCCCTGGTCCGCATCCCGTACGGCAAGTACCGGCAGTGGAAGGCGGAGCGCAACTGGGGGGCGGAGCGCGCCATGCTCAAGGAGGAATTCAAGCGCGACGAACGCCGCGAGCGCGGTGGCCGCCACGACGATGACCGGCGCGTCACGGCGCCGCCCGCCCGACCCGACACGGGCCGGGTCGTGGCGGCGCCACCCGCCCGCGTGGACGAGGGCAAGCGCGTCGCCGCGCCGCCCGGCCGCGGCAAGGGCAAGAAGTAGCGGCCGCCCATGGAGGGGGGCGCGCCATCGCGGGCGCCCGGTGAGGGCTTCCGGTCCGCGCCGCGAGACGCGCTCTGGCTGTTGCTGATGAGCGCCGCCGTGCGGTTGGCGCTCTCGCTGGGCACGGACATCACCTACGACGAGGCCTACTACTGGACCTGGTCGCGGGCGCTGGGGCTGGGCTACTTCGACCACCCGCCGATGGTGGCGTGGCTGATCCGGCTGCTGGGCGTGCGCGGCTGCGCGCTCGCCTGCGGCATCGCCACCATCGCGCTCGTCCAGGGGCTGGCCGCCGACCTCTCCGGCCGCGCCGAGACGGGCTGGCGCGCCGCCGCGCTGTGGTCCGTGCTGCCGGCCTCGGTGCTCTCCGGCGTCTTCGCCACGCCCGACGCGCCGCTGATGCCGTTCTGGGTGGGCGCGCTGTGGGCGCTGCACCGGCGCCGCTGGACGCTGGCCGGCGCGCTGTGCGGCCTGGCCATGCTCTCCAAGTACACCGGCGCGCTGCTGCTGGTGCCCGCCGCCATCGCCTGGTTCCAGGCCCGCGCGCGCCCCCGCGCCTTCCTCTCCGGCGCCGCCGCCGCGCTGGCCGTCTTCACCCCGGCGCTGGTGTGGAACGCCGCCCACGGCTGGGCGAGCTTCCGCTTCCAGCTCGGCCACGGGCTGCACGGGCTGATGGGAGCGCCGGCCGCCGCCTCCGCCGGGTACCGGCTGCTGGAGTTCGCCGGCGGGCAGCTCGCGGTGGGCGGGCTGCTCCTCCCGCTGGGGCTCTGGTGGGCGGCGCGCGCGAAGAGCGCCCCGCTCTGGATCCGCGCCGCCTTCCTGGCCCCGATGGCCGCCTTCGGCGCGGCGTCGCTCCTGGCGCGCAGCGAGCCCAACTGGGCGCTGGCGGCCTACGTCGCGCCCTGCGCGTGGGTGGCCGCGGACCGGCGCTGGCCGGGGCGGGCGGCGGCGCTCCTGGGCGCGGCGGTCTGCCTGGCGGGCCTGCTCCACCTCACCTTCCCGGTGCTGCGCTTCCCGCGCGACGCCGCGCTGGCCCGCACCCACGGCTGGCGCGAGCTGAAGGACCTGGGGGCGGACGGCGCCCGGCTGGTCTACGCGCCGAACTTCGGCCTCGCCTCCGAGGTGGCCTTCCAGGCCCGGCTGCCGGTGGCCATCGCCGGGGCCTCGCGGCTGACCCAGTTCGACTTCTGGCGGGAGCCGCCGCTGGAGGACGGCGGGGACGCGCTCTACATCTCGGAGGGGGGCGAACCACCCCCGGAGAAGCTGACCCGCGCCTTCCGGTCGGTGGAGGGGCCGGCGGTGCTGGAGACGTCGTACCGGGGCCACCGGGTCCACGCCTTCTCCCTGTGGAGGCTGCGCGGTAGGCAGGCCCCGCCGGACCGGGAGCGGCCGCCGATCGAGCCGCTCAAGCCGCCTTAACCGCCGCTCTTCTTCGCCCGCACGCGGTTGATGTGGCCCATCAGCTCCGCGGTGGGGTTGAGCTCGATGGCCGCTTCGAGGAGGTCGATGGCCAGGTCCAGCTCCCCGCGCATCTCCGCGAGCTGGGACTGGGAGGTGACGATCTGCGAGGCGTAATCCATCCGCACGTTGGGGAAGCGGTCCTTGCGGTACTGCTTGCGCCCGACGGCGGTCTTGAGCGTCCCGTAGGCCTGCTGCACGCGCTGCCAGATCTCTTCCGCCAGCTTGGCCGACTGCGCGGCGGCGCGGCTGCCGGGGCCGTACTCGCGCTGCAGGCGTTCGTAGGCGCGGTCCACGGAGCGGGGCGGCGAGGTGTAGTGCAGCCCCAGCACCTCGAAGTGGTCCGCCACGCGCAGGCGCTCGACCAGGAAGCGCAGCTCCTCCACCACCACGTTCTCCCGCGGCTGCGGCTCCACCCAGGTCATCCCGCCCAGCAGCTGCTCCAGGTAGATCACCGCCCAGGTGCTGCGGATGCCGATGCCGTTGTTGAGCACCACGTCCAGGGGGTGCGACCCGCCCAGCAGCCGCTGCGCCATCCGGAGCTGCGGCTCCGACAGGCCGATCACCCGCAGCAGCCCCATCCCGTGCGCGTTCAGCTTGGGGGACATCCCCATCCGCGCCGACAGCCCCGAGCCGAGGTCCGCCTCCCCGTAGCGCTTGAGCAGCTCCCGCAGCACGGAGAACCGGATGCTGGCCAGGGAGGCGGAGAAGGGCGCCTTGGGCCCCTCCGGCACCGAGCGGATCTCGAGCTGGCCGGAGAGCTCCCCCATCGCGCGCACCAGCGTGTCGACGGGCGTGGAGGAGCGCACCTCCTGGCCGAAGAGCACGTAGGCCAGGAAGTCCCGGCTGCGCCCCAGCCTCACCCGCATCGACACCGCCGGCGCCTTGAGCGAGGCCAGCCACTGGAGCACCAGGGGCATGGCCGGCTCCGGCGCCTGCTCCACCGGCGGCGGGCGCAGCAGCGGCAGCGCCAGGAAGTCCTGCGGCGTCGTCGGGTTCTTGAACGGGCGATCGGCCTGGCTGAGCAGCCCCGCGGCGGCGGCGGCGGCGTTGTAGGCGGGCTGGGCCGGCGCCTGCGGCGCGGAGTGCGGAGGCGGCGGCGGAGCAGGGGTGGCGCCGGGCGGCGCCGCGGCGGGCGCGGGCGAAGGCGACGGCGGAGCGTACGGCGGCGGCGATGGCACGGGCTGGGGCGGCGGGTCGAGCAACACGAACGCCGGGGCCGGCGAGGCCCTGGGTGGAGGCGGGGTCGGGGCGGCCGGCGGCGGCGGGTCGAGCAGCACGAACGCCGGGGGCGGCTGCGGGGTCATCGGGGACCGCGGCCGGGCCGTGGGCTGGGGCGGGAGCTGGAGGTCCTGGACCACCGCCGGGGTGAGCGGCGGGGGCGGGGGCGGCAGGTCCGAGGGCGATGCCTCGGGGGGGATGCCGGCCACCAGCGCGGCCACCTCGCGCAGCATCTCGTCGGAGGGCCGCTCTTCCGGGGACATCTCCCGGGTGGGGGACTCGGTCGCGTCGGCGGCGAGGCGGAGGCGTCCGGCGTCGTCCCCGGAGAGGTCGATGAAGTGGAGGAGGGCCATGTCGCCGGCCAGGTTGGTCACCTGCGCCTCCAGCGCCAGCTCGCCCGCGCCGGGGAGGGTCAGGCGGACGCGGACGTGCTCCAGGGGCTGAAGCCGGGCCTCCGGCCGGACGAGCGCGCCGCCCTTGCCCAGGTACAGATCGTAGTGTCTCCGGAAGGACTCCGGGCTCGAGAACACGAGGGCGCCGTCAGCCTTCAGGAGCGGTGCTTCCTCCATGCGTCGCTGCCCCAGTGCGGGTCACTACCACGCCCTCACACCTTTGTGTTACGGGAACCGCCTCCCAGATGGCCGCCGAGAACGCGCACCTCCGGAATTTCTCGATCATCGCCCACATCGACCACGGCAAGTCGACGCTGGCGGACCGCTTGCTGGAGAAGACGGGCACGCTCTCCGCGCGCGAGAAGCAGGCCCAGTTCCTGGACAACATGGAGTTGGAGCGGGAGCGCGGGATCACCATCAAGGCCCAGACGGTGCGGATGAACTACACCGCCCGCGACGGGAAGAAGTACGTCCTCAACCTGATCGACACCCCGGGGCACGTGGACTTCGCCTACGAGGTGTCGCGCTCGCTGGCCGCCTGCGAGGGCGCGCTGCTGGTGGTGGACGCCACCCAGGGCGTGGAGGCCCAGACGCTGGCCAACGTGTACATGGCCATCGACCACGACCTGGCGATCATCCCGGTCATCAACAAGATCGACCTCCCTTCGGCGGACGTGGATCGCACCCGCACCGAGATCGAGGACGTGATCGGCATCGACGCGCAGTCCGCGGTGCCCGCCTCCGCCAAGGAGGGGATTGGCATCGAGGAGATCCTGGAGGCGGTGGTGTCGCGCATCCCGCCGCCCCCCGGCGACCCGGCCGCGCCGCTCAAGGCCCTGGTGTTCGACAGCTGGTACGACAGCTACCGCGGCGTGGTGATGCTGATCCGCGTCCTCGAGGGCACGGTCCAGACCAAGGACCACATCCGGCTCTGGAGCAACAGCAAGGAGTTCGAGGTCCAGGAGCTGGGCGTGTTCAGCCCCTTCTCCCGCCCGGCGCCGTCGCTGATGGCCGGCGAGGTGGGCGTGCTGGTCGCCAACGTGAAGGAGATCCAGGACGCCAAGGTGGGCGACACCATCACCGGCGCCGAACGCCCCACCGAGACGCCGTTCCCCGGCTTCAAGGAAGTGAAGCCGATGGTGTTCTCCGGCGTCTTCCCGATCGACGCCGCGGACTACGAGAACCTGCGCGACGCGCTGGTGAAGCTCTCCTTGAACGACTCCGCCTTCACCTACGAGCCGGAGACGTCCACCGCGCTCGGGTTCGGCTACCGCTGCGGCTACCTGGGCCTGCTCCACATGGAGATCGTCCAGGAGCGGCTGGAGCGCGAATACAACCTCTCGCTGATCACCACCGCCCCCTCCGTCGTCTACAAGGTGCACCCCGTCAAGGGCGAGGTGCTGATGATCGACAACCCCGCCAAGCTGCCGCCGGCGCAGACGATCGAGCACCTGGAGGAGCCCATCCTCACCTGCCACGTCCACGTGCCCAACGACTACCTGGGCGCCGTGCTCAAGCTCTGCCAGGACCGGCGCGGCGTGCAGCGGGACATCAAGTACCTGGGCACCTCCGGCAAGCGGGTGCAGGTCACCTACGACATGCCCCTGGCGGAGGTGGTGTTCGACTTCTTCGACAAGCTGAAGACCGTCTCCCGCGGCTACGCCTCGCTGGACTACGAGCTGAAGGGGTTCCTGGAGGCGGACCTGGTCAAGCTGGACATCCTGATCAACGGCGAGGCGGTGGACGCGCTCTCGGTGATCGTCCACAAGGAGCGCGCCTACCAGCGAGGCCGCGACGTCTGCCAGAAGCTGAAGGAGGTCATCCCGAAGCAGATGTTCGAGGTGGCCATCCAGGCCGCCATCGGCGCCAAGGTGATCGCCCGCGAGACCATCTCCGCCATGCGCAAGAACGTCCTCGCCAAGTGCTACGGCGGCGACATCTCCAGAAAGCGCAAGCTCCTCGAGAAGCAGAAGGAGGGGAAGAAGCGGATGAAGCAGGTCGGATCGGTGGAGATCCCGCAGGAGGCGTTCCTGGCGGTGCTCAAGACGGAGCAGTGATGGCGCCGCGCCGGCGCTGGTTCCTCCATCCCCTGGCGAGTCCGTGGGCGCCGCCGGCCGCCTTCGCCGCCGCCGTGGTGCTGTACCTGGCCGCGGTGGAGACCAGCCGCCCGGCCGCCGCCTGGGCCCGCCCACTGCTCCAGCTCATCGGCCTGTCCTGCCTGGCCTGGCTGGCCGCGCTGTTCCTGGTGCTGGCCGCGGCGCCCCGGGTGCGGCGGGAGCGGGCGGCGCGGCGGCACTCGGCGGTGCTGGTGTCGGAGCTGGAGCGCCGGTTGCGCCGCCGGCCGGATCGCGGGAGCCCGCCGGACCGGGCGGCGCTGGAGGCGGCGCTCCAGAAGGCGCGCGAGGCGATGGCCGGCGAGGCGCTGGAGCCCCTGGAGGCGGCGGCCGCCGGCCTGGAGTCGGCCGCCGACCGGGCCTTGCCGGTCATGCGCGGCGAGGTCTCCCTGGCCTTCGTGACGGGCGTGGGCAAGGCGTTGGCGCTGGCGCTCCTCATCCGCGCCGTGCTGGTGGAGCCGTTCCGCATCCCCACCGGCTCCATGCTCCCCACGCTACAAATCGGCGACCAGGTGTTCGTCAACAAGCTGATCTACGGGGTGCGCATCCCCTGGCTGAACCGGGTGCCGTTCGTCGCCGTCCGGCGGCCCGGGCGCGGGGACGTGATCGTCTTCAACAACCCGGCGGACCCCTCGCGGGACTTCATCAAGCGGGTGGTGGGCGTGCCGGGCGACACGGTGGAGATCGACGACGAGGTGGTGCGCATCAACGGGGTGGACCAGCCCCGGTCGCTGGTCGACCCGGAGCACGTCATTCACAACCGCGAGGCCGGGCCGTGGTACGACGAGCCCGTGAGCTTCTACGAGGAGTCGCTGGACGGCGTGCGGCACGCCACCCTCCAGGCGCCGCGCCATCCCCACGCCGGCATGGTGGAGGGCCCCTGGGTGGTGCCGGAGGGAGCGGTGTTCGTGCTGGGCGACAACCGGGACGGCAGCACCGACAGCCGCTACGGGCTGGGCGGCGGGGGCGGCGTGCGCTTCGTCCCCTACGGGCACATCAAGGGCAAGGCGATGGTGGTCTGGCTCTCGCTCTCCTACGGCGGCTGGCTCTCCGGCCTCTTCGGCGGCACCGGCCTGCGCACCGACCGCCTCTTCCTCCCGGTCCCATGAGCGACTCCAGCGAATCCGCCCCCGCCTCCGCCGGCCCGGACGAACGGCTCTCCGCGGTCCTGCTCCAGCGCCGCGACGGAGATCTCCAGAAGCTCCACCGCCGCGTCTCGCTGCAGGACCGGATCACCTCGCTGTGGATGCCGGTGGTGGCGTTCCTGGCGTGCTTCGTCCCCTACGTGGTGGTGGTGGAGCTGTGGCCCGGCAGCGCCTCCTGGGCCCAGCCGGCGATCAAGACCGCCGGCCTGCTGCTGGTGGTCTGGTACTTCGCCTCCCTGGCGTACCGGATGTCGCGCCCGGCCTTCCGCGAGCTGCGCAAGGCGCGGGTGGCCGCCGAGGAGCTGCTGCTGCAGATCGAACGCGAGCTGCAGCGGCGCGGCGTGGAGAAGGCCACCCGCGAGAAGATCCTGGACCAGTCGGTGGCGGTGGACCGCTCCCGCGCCGGCGCCGAAGCCAAGAAGATCCAGGCTGATTCGGACCGGCTGACCGGGCTGGCCGACAAGTACCTGGAGGGCTGGCGCGCGCGCTCCAGCGTGGCGGGGCTGCGGGGCCTTTTGCTCACCCTGCTGGGCGTGGCGGTGCTGCGCACGGTGGTGGTGGAGCCGTTCAAGATCCCCTCCGGTTCCATGATCCCCACCCTGGAGATCGGCGACCACGTGGTGGTGAACCGCTTCATCTACGGGGTGCGCATCCCCTGGGCGAACGTGGTCCCGTTCGTGATCGTCCGGCGGCCGCGCCCCGGCGACGTGGTGGTGTTCAACAACCCGCGCGAAGAGTCGGTGGACTTCATCAAGCGGGTGATCGCCGTCCCCGGCGACGAGGTGCAGCAGATCGACGAGGCGATCTGGGTCAACGGCAAGCAGCTCCCGCGCGACCTGGTGAAGCCCGACGAGGACGTCTGGACCCTGGAGAAGAACGGCCAGTGGTTCCACCAGACGGCCGAGCGCTACGAGGAGCAGGGCCCGTTCAAGAGCTACCCCGTGCTCCAGGGGCCCAACCGCCACACCCGCGGCCAGACCTCGGAGAAATGGAAGGTCCCGGAGAACTCGGTGATGGTGCTGGGGGACGACCGGGACAACAGCAGTGACAGCCGCTACGGCTTCGCGGTCGATCCGCCGGTGGTGTCCTACGTCCCCTACGGGCACATCAAGGGCAAGGCCATGGTGGTCTGGCTCTCGCTCTGCCACGAGGGCCTGGGGAGCGGCCTGCCGTTCTGGCCGTTTGACGGATCCGGCCTGTGCCCGGGCCGGATGTTCACGCCCGTGCGCTGAACCTCGCGACCCGGCCCGGTCAAATCGTGTAAGAGCATGGAGTCATGAAGGCTCCCGACAAGCGCGACATCAAGGTCGTGGTAGTGGACGACGACAAGCTCGTGCTGCGCGCGGTGAGCGAGGTCCTGCTCCGCGAAGGCTACGAGGTGGTCTCCATCAGCGACCCGGTGGAAGCCGTGGCCCTGGCCAAGGACCCCTCCATCGACATGGTCGTCTCCGACGTGCGGATGCCCGCCCTCTCCGGGATGGACCTGCTCAAGGCGTTCAAGCAGGCCCAGCCGGAGGTGGAGTTCATCATCATGACCGGCTACGGCACCATCGAGATGGCGGTGGGGGCGGTGAAGGCCGGCGCCTACGACTACCTCACCAAGCCGTTCGAGCGGATCGACGACTTCATCGACGTCGTGAACAAGGCGCTGGAGCGGCGCGCGCTCCGCCGCCGCGCCAGGGTGCTGGAGGACGCGCTCGACTCCAAGTCCCGCTTCGAAGGGATGATTGGCCCGTCCTCCCAGATGCGCGCGGTGTACCGGCTGGTGGAGACGGTCAGCCCCAGCACCGCCACCGTGCTCATCCACGGCGAGAGCGGCACCGGCAAGGAGCTGGTGGCCAAGGCCATCCACTTCCGCAGCCCCCGCAAGGACCGGCCCTTCGTGGCGGTGAACTGCTCCGCCCTCTCCGAGACGCTGCTGGAGTCCGAGCTGTTCGGCCACGTGAAGGGGGCCTTCACCGGCGCCATCGGCAACAAGAAGGGCCTCTTCGAGGCGGCCCACGGCGGCACCATCTTCCTCGACGAAATAGGCGACATCCCGCCGCCCACCCAGGTCCGGCTGCTGCGCGTGCTCCAGGAGAGCGAGGTGAAGCGCGTGGGCAGCAACGACGCCATCCAGGTCGACGCGCGGGTGATCGCCGCCACCAACGTGGACCTGGCCAAGGCCAAGGCGGAGGGCCGCTTCCGCGAGGACCTCTACTACCGCCTGAACGTCATCACCCTCACCCTGCCGCCCCTGCGCGACCGGCCGGACGACATCGCGCTTCTGGCCCAGCACTTCCTCAAGCTCTACGCGGACAAGATGGGGAAGAAGGTGGGCGGCCTCGGCAATGACGCGCTGGAGCGCCTGACGCTCTACGGCTGGCCCGGCAACGTGCGCGAGCTGGAGAACGTGATCGAGCGCGCGGTGGTGCTCACCCAGCGCGAGGCCGTCGAGGCGGACGACCTCCCGCCCGAGGTGACGACCCAGGCGGCGCGCGCCGCCGCGGGCGCGGCCGGCGACGTGATGTCCCTGGCCCACCTGCGCTTCACCGAGGCCAAGTCGCTGGCGGTGCGAGCCTTCGAGCGCCGCTACCTCTCCACGGTCCTGGAGCGCGCCGGCGGGAACATCAGCCAGGCCGCGCTGGCCGCCGGGATGGACCGCTCCAACTTCCGGCGCCTGCTCAAGGAGCACGGGATGGCGAAGGGGCAGGGCGGCGACGACGAGTAGGTTTCCGGCGCGCTCGCCATCCGCGGTGGGTTCTGCTATCGGGAACGCCCGTGCGAGCAGCTCTTCGAGGACCCAGAGGCGCGGTCAATCCCCTCACCGTGCTGTTGATCGCGGCGATCGGGACGGCCGTCTATTGCGTGGCGATGTTCGCGCCCGCGTACCTGGACAACATCGACGTCACCGACGCGGTGGTGTCCGCCTACAACCAGTCCGGCACCCGCCCCAACGAGCAGATCCTCCAGGACCTCAAGGACAAGCTGAAGCGCATCGGCACCCACCGGGAGCTCAACGCGGACGGCGATCTGGAGGAAGTGATGGGGCTGGGCGCGGCCGACGAGGACGTGAGCTTCGAGCAGCTGCCGGATAACTCCGTCGTCGTCGAGGTCCGCTACGTGCGCGAGGTCCGGCTCAAGCCCACCGGCCGCTGGACCAAGCTCCGCTTCTCGACCAAGAAGGCCGGGACCCCGGCGGGGTTGAAGTAGTGGCGCCAAGGCTGGCCGGCCTCCTGGCCATCGAGGGGATGTCGAAAGGGCAGGTGGAGCTCCTCCTGGATCGGGCCGGACAGCTCGAGAGGGGGCTGGACGGGCCGCGCCCCCTGGCCGGGCGGGTGGTGGCCAACCTGTTCTTCGAGGACAGCACCCGCACCCGCTCCTCTTTCGAAATCGCCGCCAAGCGCCTGGGCGCGGAGGTCCTCAACTGGACCACCCGCGGCTCCAGCGCCTCCAAGGGCGAGACGCTGCTGGACACCGTCCGGAACATCGACGCCATGGGGCCGCAGATCATCGTGATGCGGCACGCCTCCTCCGGCTCCGCCGCCTTCGCCGCCCGCCACACCCGCGCCCCGGTGATCAACGCCGGCGACGGCACCCACGAACACCCCTCGCAGGCGCTGCTGGACGCGTTCACCCTCCGCAAGCACCTGGGGGCGCTGGACGGGAAGCGGATCCTGGTCGTGGGCGACATCCTCCACAGCCGGGTGGCCCGCTCCAACCTGCGCTGCCTGACGCTGCTGGGCGCGAAGGTGGCCCTCTGCGGCCCGCCCACGTTGGTGCCGAAGGAGATGGCCGCCCTGGGCGCGGAGCTGTTCGACGACCTGGACCGGGCGCTGGAGGGCGTGGACGCGGTGATGATGCTCCGGGTGCAGATGGAGCGGCAGCAGGACGCGGCGTTCCCCACCGCGCGCGAGTACGGGCGCCGCTGGGGCCTCACCCAGGCGCGCGCGGACCGGTTGCCTCCGGGAGTGAAGGTGATGCACCCGGGGCCGATCAACCGGGGCGTGGAGATCGCCACCCAGGTCGCGGACGGGCCGCGCTCGCTGATCCTGGAGCAGGTCCACCACGGCGTGGCGATACGGATGGCCATCCTGGAGGCATGCTCGTGACGGCGCTGCTGATCCGGGGCGGGCGGCTGATCGACCCGCGGAACGGCGTGGACGGCCGGCGCGACGTGCTCCTGCGCGACGGGGCCGTGGCCGCGGTGGGCGAGGAGCTGCTGGACCTGCCGGCGGAGGTGGAGGTGATCGACGCCGCCGGGCGCTGGGTGGTGCCCGGGCTGATCGACGTCCACGTCCACCTGCGCGAGCCGGGCGAGGAGGGGAAGGAGACGGTGCTCTCCGGCTCCCAGGCCGCGGTGGCGGGCGGCTTCACCGCGGTGGTGGCCATGCCCAACACCAGGCCGCCCAACGACAGCCCCCAGGTCACCGAGCTGGTGCTCGCGCGCGCGCGGGCCGCCGGCCTGTGCCGGGTCTACCCGGCGGGGGCGATCAGCAAGGGCCTTCTGGGCGAGGAGCTCTCCGAGATGGGCGAGCTGCGCGCCGCCGGGTGCGCCTGCTTCACCGACGACGGGCGGCCGGTGATGAGCGCTTCGTTGATGCGCCGCGCGCTGCTCTACGCCCGCCCCCTGGGCGTGCCGGTGGTGGCGCACGAGGAGGACCTCACCCTCTCCGGGCACGGCGTGATGAACGAAGGCCTCACCGCGGCGCGCCTGGGACTGCTCCCTTTGCCGCGGTCGGCCGAGGTGGCCATGGTGGCGCGCGACCTGGTGCTGGCCCAGGAGGTGGACGGGCGGCTGCACCTGGCGCACCTGTCCTGCGCGGAGTCGGTGGCGCTGGTGCGGGAGGCCAAGAAGCGCGGCGTCCGCGTCACCTGCGAGGCCACCCCGCACCACTTCACGCTCACCGACGAGGCGGTGGACGGTTACAAGACCTCCGCCAAGATGAACCCGCCGCTCCGCCGCGCCGAGGACGTGGCCGCGGTGCGCGAGGGCCTGGCGGACGGGACCATTGACTGCATCGCCACCGACCACGCGCCCCACGGGCCGCTGGAGAAGGAGATCGAGTTCGACCGCGCCGCCAACGGCGTGGTGGGGCTGGAGACCGCCGTCCCGCTGGCGCTGGAGCTGGCGCGCTCCGGCGTCCTCACGCCCGGGCGCGTGGTGGCGCTGCTCTCCGACGGCCCGGCGCGCGCCTTCGGCCTCCCCGGCGGGCACCTGGGCGAGGGAGCGCCGGCCGACGTGGCGGTGATCGACCCCCAGGCGGAGTGGGCGGTGGACGCGGAGCGTTTCCGGTCCAGGTGCCGCAACACGCCCTTCCACGGGCGGAAGGTGCAGGGCCGGGTGACCCACACCGTGGTGGGCGGGCGGGTGGTCTTCGCATTCGAGGAGGCTGGGCGATGAAGGCGATCCTCGCCCTGGCGGACGGGACGGTGTTCGAGGGCCGGTCCTTCGGCGCCAAGGGCGAGTCCGTGGGCGAGGTGGTCTTCAACACCTCCATGTTCGGGTACCAGGAGATCCTCACCGACCCGTCGTACGTCGGGCAGATCGTCACCATGGCCTACCCGGAGATGGGGAACGTGGGGGCCAACCCGGACGACGAGGAGGCCGCGCGCCCGCACGCGGTGGGGATGGTGGTGCGCCGCTTCTCTCCAGAGCCCTCCAACTGGCGCTCCGCCGAGTCGCTGGACGCGTACCTCGCGCGGCACGGGGTGGCCGGCATCGAGGGCCTGGACACCCGCAAGCTGGTCCGCCACCTCCGCACCCACGGCGCGCAGATGGGCGTCATCTCCTCGGAGCCGGTGAAGGCGCCCGCGCTGGTGGAGCGCGCCCGCTCCGCGCACGGGATGGAGGGCCTGGACCTGGCCACCGGCATCTCCACCCGCGCGCCCTACGAGTGGTCCGAAGGGTCGCGCGACGTCCTCGCCGTGCCCGGCGAGGAGGCCGCGCCTGCGTCCCGGGCCGAGCCGCGCTTCCAGGTGGTCGCCTACGACTTCGGGCTGAAGCGCTCCATGCTCCGCTTCCTGGTGGACGTGGGGTGCCACGTGACGGTGGTGCCGGCCGGCTTCCCGGCGGCGGAGGTGCTGGCGCGGCGCCCCAACGGCGTCTTCCTGGCCAACGGCCCTGGAGACCCGGCGGCGGTGAAGGGCGCGGACCAGAACGTCGCCTCGCTGCTGGGGAAGGTCCCCATCTTCGGCATCTGCCTGGGGCACCAGATCCTCGGGCTGTCGCTGGGCGGGCGGACGTACAAGATGAAGTTCGGCCACCGCGGGGCCAACCAGCCGGTCAAGGACCTCTCCACCGGCAAGGTGGAGATCACCGCCCAGAACCACGGGTTCGCGGTGGACGAGGACAGCCTGAAGGGGAAGGCGCAGGTCACGCACATCAACCTGAATGACCGGACGGTGGAGGGGCTGGCGGTTCCTGAGGCCCGCGCCTTCAGCGTGCAGTACCATCCGGAGTCCTCGCCGGGACCCCACGACGCCCGGTACCTCTTCCGGCGCTTCGCCGACCTGATGGCAGCCTCGGTTTAAGTCGCACCCATGGACCTCCCGTCGTACCAGCCGTACCTGGACCAGCTGATCGCGTTCGCCAGCTCGGAGCCGAAGAAGCCGGCGCTCCTGGAGGCCAAGGCGGAGTACTTCCAGCTCACCGGCGAGGTGTTCGAGGACGACAAGGTGTTCGAGGCACGCATGGCCTCGTTCCTCGACTACTACGTGTTCGACCGGCGCTCGCCCCAGACCGGGAAGACGCCGGCGCAGGAGCTGTACGACGAGCAGCGGGAGAAGGCGGGCGCGGAGGCCGCCATCCCGTTCCGCGCCTTCACCGAGACCATCCACGGGCTGTTCGAGGTCCGCAAGCTGATTGACGACGGCGTCCGCCTGCGCGAGCTGTTCTCCGCCAAGGACTTCCAGGTCTCCGAACGGCGGAAGCTGGCCGGCCTGGAGAAGGGCGACATCCTGGAGGCGCGGCTGATCCCGTACTCCGGCTTCCTGCTCTTCTCCCCGGCGTTCGTGTTCCACCCGCGCGAGGCGTGCAAGCTGATCCTGAAGCACGTGAAGCGGTTGAAGAAGTCCGCCCCGCAGACCGACCCGCGCTCGCTGGCGTGGGACTGCAGCCGCCGCGCGCTGAAGACGGAGCGCTACAAGCAGATCGCGGTGGAGAAGATCTACGACTTCGAGAACAACCCCATCTAGCGGGCGGGGCCGGGGCTACTTCTTCTTCTCGTCCTTCTTCTCGAAGGGCTTGAGCGCCTTCTCGTAGGCCTCGAGGTCGCCGTTGGCCCGGAAGTCGGCGATGGAGATGAACGCCTCCTCGCCGCACGTCTTGCAGCCCTTGCCCATCAGGCGGTCGTTCGGCTTGTCGCAGCGGTACCACTCGTGCTCCAGGTGCGGCCCCAGCTTCTGGGCGAACTCGGCGGCGGTCTTCACCACGGCGGTCGTCGGCATGCGGCGCGCAATCTAGAGGGACTGGCTGCCGGCTGCCATGAGGATCAGCGCCACCCAGGACGCGCCGGCGAGGAGGACCAGCGTCCCCGGCACCGCCAGCGCGCCGAGCAGCGCGTGGCCCGTGCTGATCTTGTGCATCCCGCGGTAGGCGAAGATCCGGAGCACCACCGCCCAGACCGGCACCGCGTACACCCCGCAGAACGGCACCAGCCCGGCGAGGCACGGCGCCAGCGAGAGCGCGTGGGCGCGCAGGGTTACCTGGAAGGAGCGCGGCCTGGCCCCCACCAGCCGCAGCACCGCGTGGTCCAGGAGCGACAGGATCAGCACTCCGCCGATCCCGACCAGCAGGACGGTCGCCACGAAGATGACCCCCACCAGCAGGGCGATGCCCCCGGTGGTGAGCGGGGTGAGCGTCTTCTCGGTCTGGTCGGCGCCGAACAGGTATACGCCCATCATCGCCACGCCCACCGCGGCGTAGACGAGGCCGGTGGTGAGGTAGGTGGTGAATTCCGCCAGCACCACGAACCACAGCGAGCTGCCCACGCTGCCCTCGGCGGTGGCACGATCCAGGGTGGCCACCGGGTGCGTCACGATCTGCCAGCACGTCCGGACGAAGGCGGAGACGGTGCCCAGCTTCGCGCGCTGGTCCCAGGGCACCTCGCGGGCGCCGTCGCGCGCGTCGCAGGTGGCGCAGAGCGGGCGGCCGCCCGCCAGGGAGACCAGGCAGGCCTGGCAGGCGAAGTTGCCGCAGCGCGAACAGGCCTGCTGCGCGACCACGCCGGGGTGCAGCGCGCACTGGGGGAGGGCGGCTTCCATGCGGTCAGATCCGGTGCACGGTCATCATGTTGGTCTTGCCGGGGTGGTTGAGCGGCACCCCGGTGACGATCACCACCGGCCGCCCGGCCGCGCACAGCCGCTCCTCGAGGCAGAGGTGGCGGACCTGGCGGATCATCGCGTCCGTGGAGTGCACCCGCTTCACCTGCATCCCGGTGACGCCCCAGAAGAGCGCCATCTGCGGCAGCGTCTCCTTGTTGGGGGTGAGCCCCACGATGCGGGCGCGGGGCCGGTACTCGGAGATCAGGCGCGCGGTGTAGCCGGACTCGGTGTAGGCGACGATGGTCTCCACCCCCAGTTGGCGCGCCGCCGCCACCGCCGCCGCCGCCACGCCGGTGGAGATGTCCTCCGACCGCGCCTCGAACGGGGAGTAGGTGATGCCGTGCGGGGCCCGGGTCTCCGCCGCCTCCACCACCTCCGCCATCGTCTCCACCGCGCGCACCGGGTGCTGGCCGGCGGCGGTCTCCCCGGAGAGCATCACCGCGTCCGCGCCGTCCAGCACCGCGTTGGCCACGTCGGAGACCTCGGCGCGGGTGGGGCGCGGGTTCTGGATCATGCTCTCCAGCATCTCGGTGGCGACGATCACCACCCCGCCCATCCGGTTCACGGTGAGGATCGCCTGCTTCTGGATCAGCGGCACCTCCTTGAGGGGCATCTCCACCCCCAGGTCGCCGCGGGCGATCATCACCCCGTCCGCGGCGCGGGCGATCTCCTCCAGGTTGGCCACCGCCTGCGGCTTCTCGATCTTGGCGATGATGGGCCGCTTCCGGTCCCCCATCTTCTCGCGCGCCCGCTCCACGTCCTTCACCGAGCGCACGAAGGAGAGGGCCACGTAGTCCACCCCCAGCTCCAGCCCGAACGCCAGGTCCTCCTCGTCCTTGGCGGTGAGGCTGGGGACGGAGACGTTCGCGCCGGGGAGGTTCAGCCCCTTCTTGTCCTTGAGCAGCCCGCCCACCACCACCCGCGCCCGCACGTCCGGCCCGCGCACGGAGAGCACCTCCAGCCGCACCCGCCCGTCGTCGAGGAGGATGGGGTCCCCGCGGCGCACGTCGCGCGGAAGGCTCTTCACCGGCGTGGGGATGACGCCGCCCCTCCCCAGCACCGCGCGGGTGGTGACCGTCACCCCCTGGCCGCGCTGGACCATCAGCTGCCCGCCCTCGAACAGGCCGAGCCGGATCTTCGGGCCCTGCAGGTCCTGCAGGATCGCCACCGGCCGCCGCAGCTTGCGGCTCAGCGTCCGGATCAGGTCCAGCCGGCGGCGGTGCTCGTCGTGGGTGCCGTGCGAGAAGTTGAGCCGCGCCACGTCCATCCCGGCGCGGATCATCGCCTCCAGCACCGGGCGGGAGCTGGAGGCCGGCCCCAGCGTGCAGATGATCTTGGCCTTCCGCATGAAGCGCGGAGGCATTCTAGGCCTTCTTGACAGGGCTCTGTTGGAGGGAATACGAACGCGGACATTCCCCTTGCAGGAGTGAACGAGCGCGCATGAGTCCGGAGGATCAGGTCAAGGACGCAGCGCCGCCGCCGCCTCCCCCTCCGCCGCCGCCGAACCCGCGGGGCACCGACGTGGTGCGCGAGCAGGACAAGGTGATGCTGGTCCTGGCCTACCTGTGGCTGCTGGCGCTGGTGCCGCTGCTCACCGTGAGCGATTCGGAGTCCGTGCGCTGGCACGCCAAGAACGGGCTGGTGCTCTCCGTGGGCGGCGGCATCGCCGCGTCCATCCTCGGGCGGCTGCCGCTCATCTGGTGGCTGTCGTACCCGATCTGGCTGGCGGTCTTCGTGCTGATCATCGTGTGCATCTTCCGCGCGCTGGAGGGCGTCCGGGTCCGCATCCCGATCGTCTCCGACGTCGCGGACAAGCTCTGACCCATCGGTAGGCAGGCTGACGTCAGGCCAGTGAGAAAGCCCGGCTTCCCTCGGGAGGGGGGGCCGGGCTTTCTCCTGTCCACTAGAGCCGGATGGGCGCGTTCTTCCCGCGGGGGAGCTCCTCGGAGACCTCTCCGTCGTCGTCCCCGGACCCGCCCTGGCCCAACTCCTCGTCCTTCCGCGGGTGGCCCGGCAGCCGGTGGCCGGGCGGCAGGCGCTTCTTCAGCCGCTCGATGTCCGCCTGGGAGATGCCGGCGTCGGCCAGCACCTGCCGCGTGGCGAAGATCTTCACCCCGTGCGCCAGCGCCAGCGCGATGGAGTCGGACGGGCGCGCCGGGAGCTGGAGGTGCTTCTCCCCCTGGGTGACCATCACCCGGCCGCTGACCATCGACTCCTCTACCGTGTCGATGCGGACCTCGGTCAGCTCGCCGCCCAGCTGCGTCAGCATGGAGTCCATCAGGTCCTGCGGCTGCTGTTCGGGCGAGGACTTATGGGCCATGCGGAAGGCGATGGCGAGCGCCGCGGCCTCGTCCACGAAGATGGGCAGCACCGTCTCGCGGTCCTTGGTCACCAGCACCACCGCGTGGCTGGACTCCTCCAGCGGGACCACGTCCCGGACCTCCATCTCCACCAGCTCCGAGCAGGACTTCCCCTCGCAGCGCCCGGTGGCCGCCTCCTGGAGCCGGACCCGGGACGCCGTCCCGGGCGGCGGGCGCACCGCGCTCACCGACGCGATGGCCGGGATCAGCAGCAGGCCGGCGCACGCGACCACCAGCGTGAGGACGGGGCGGACCAGCGGCGCTAGGCGGAAGGGTGCGTTCACCTCCGACAAGCTAGGCACCGCGCCCCGGGCTGAAACGGCGCGGTCGCCGGACGGCGGCGGGAGGGCAGGGGGACGGCCGGCCGCCGGGGAGGCAGACGGGCGCTGGCGGCGCTACCGGTCTTCCTCGGCGTCCTCGTCGTCCGAGTCCTCGTCGCCGTCCTCGTCGTCGGCGTCCTCGTCATCCGAGTCCTCGTCGTCGCCCTCTTCCCCATCCTCGTCCGAGTCCTCGTCGTCGTCCTCGTCCAGCTCGTCCTCAAGGTCCTCGGTCTCCACCGCCATGTTGACGGCGAACTTCTTGCTGAGCACCGCCACCTGGGCGCGCATCTCGGAGAGCGCGGCGACGAAGTCCTCCACCAGGTTCGTCGGGGCCTTGGCGTCGCAGTGGGGGCACGCCAGCTTCTCGGTCCCGTCGATCAGGTCCTGGGCGTCCAGCTCGAAGGACGCCTCGCACTTCTGGCAAGTGAAGTCGATCGTCATAACCGGGGGCGCCAGATAGTCAGCGGTCCACCCGGTGTCAATCCAAGATGGCCGCGGTTTTCCTGGTACCGTCCCCAAAGGGCCCCAAACGACCGAAGGTCCAGCGACGACGGCCATGTCAAGACCGCTCCCCCCCTCCATGCTCCACGTCCTCCACGACCAGGCGGCGCGGATGGGAGACCGCCCCGCGCTCTGGTCGAGGAAGGACGGCTACTACCTGCCCACCTCCTGGCGCGAGTACGCGGCGCGGGTGCGGCACTTCGCCCTCGGCCTGCACCGGCTGGGCTTCGGCCGGGGGGACTGCCTGGCGGTGCTCGCCTACAACCGCGAGGAGTGGGTGGTGGCCCAGCTGGCGGCGATGGCCCTGGGTGGGGTGGCGGTGGGCCTGTACACCACCTCCAGCCCCGAGCAGATGGCCTACGTCCTGGGCCACTCCCAGGCCAGCATCGCCATCGTCGAGGACGAGCCCGCGCTTGATCGGCTGTCCGCCCTCCAGCCGGGGCTGCCCCGGCTCCGCACGCTGGTGATGATGGAGCCGTCCCCGGTGCGGCTGGACGGCGTGCGCTCCTTCGCGGAGGTCCTCCAGGGCGGGATGGGCCGGGACGAGGGCCCCTACTGGGAGGCGGTGAACGGGCTCCAGCCCGACGAGATGGGGGCGCTGATCTACACCTCCGGCACCACCGGCCCGCCCAAGGGCGTGATGCTCAGCCACCGGAACCTGGTCTGGACGTCGCGCACGCTGATCGAGATGGGGACGCTGGAGGAGGGGGAGATCCTCCTGTCGTACCTGCCGCTCTCGCACATCGCCGAACAGCTGGCGTCCATCCACTGCGCGCTCACCGCCGGGATGCAGGTCTACTTCGCCCAGAGCCTGGAGAAGCTGGGGGACGACCTGCGCGCGGCGCGGCCCACGGTCTTCTTCGGCGTGCCGCGCGTCTACGAGAAGCTCCGCGCGCGCGCCGAGGCGAGGCTCGTGGAGCTCCCCCGCACGCAGCGCGCGCTCATCCAGTGGGCGCGCGAGGTGGCGCTGAAGCGCAACCTGCTCGCGCTGGCCGGAAAGCGGGTGCCGGTGGCCCTGGAGGCGCAGTACCAGGTGGCGAAGCGGACCGCGCTGTCGCCGCTGAAGGAGCGCATCGGCCTGGGGCGCACGCGGGTGTTCGTCACCTCGGCGGCGCCCATTGGCAAGGACGTGCTGGAGTTCTTCGCCTCGGTGGACATGATCCTCCGCGAGGTCTACGGCCAGACGGAGGTGAGCGGGCCCACCAGCTCCGCCAGCCTGGACTTCACCACCCTGGGCGCGCTGGGGAGGCCGCTTCTGGGCGTGGAGGTGCGGATCGCCCCCGACGGGGAGATCCTGGTCCGCGGCCCCAACGTCTGCATGGGCTACCACCGGGACCCGCTGGCCACCGCGGAGTTGCTCAAGGACGGCTGGCTGCACTCCGGCGACCTGGGGGTGCTGGACCCGGACGGGCAGCTCCGGGTCACCGGGCGCAAGAAGGAGATCATCGTCACCTCCGGCGGCAAGAAGACCGCGCCCGCGCTGATCGAGGGGATGCTCAAGTCGCTCCCGCCGGTGGGGAACGCGATGCTGGTGGGCGAGGGCCGCAACCACCTGGTGGCGCTGGTGCCGCTGGACCCGGAGCGGGTGCCGGCGTTCGCGCGCGCGCGCGGCTGGCCCGAGGACCCGGCGGCGCTGGCCGGGCACCCGCCGTTCCTGGAGGACCTGACGCGGCGGATCGAGGCCGAGGTGAACGCGCGGGTGTCCCGGTTCGAGACGGTGAAGCGCTTCGCGGTGCTCCCCCGGGACTTCTCGGTGCAGGACGGCGAGCTGACCCCTACGCTCAAGCTGAGGCGCCAGGTGATCGAGGCGCGCTACGCGGCGCAGATCGCCGCGTTGTACGGCGCCGGGAAGAGCGCCGGCGCCGAGGATGAGCGCTACGAGCGCTTGTCGATGGGCACGTAGTCCCGCCGCTTGCTGCCGGTGTAGATCTGGCGGGGGCGGGCGATCTTCTGCTCGTCGTCCGTCACCATCTCCTCCCACTGGCTGACCCAGCCCACCGTGCGCGGGATGGCGAAGAGGACGGGGAACAGCTCCACCGGGAAGCCCATCGCCTCGTAGATGATGCCCGAGTAGAAATCCACGTTCGGGTAGAGCTTGCGCTTGACGAAGTAGTCGTCCTGCAGCGCGATGCGCTCCAGCTCCAGCGCGATGTCCAGCAGCGGGTTCCTCCCGGTGATGGCGAACACCTCGTCCGCCACCCGCTTGATCACCTTCGCGCGCGGATCGTAGCTCTTGTAGACGCGGTGGCCGAAGCCCATCAGGCGCTTCTCGCCCGCGCCATCCTTCACCTGCTTGATGAAGTCCGGGACCTTGGAGACGTGGCCGATCTCCCGGAGCATCCGGAGCACCGCCTCGTTGGCGCCGCCGTGCAGCGGCCCGAAGAGCGCGGCGATGCCGGCCGCCACCGCCGAGTACGGGTCCACCTCCGACGAACCGACCAGGCGGGTGGCGGTGGTGCTGCAGTTCTGCTCGTGGTCCGCGTGAAGGATGAAGAGCACGTCCAGCGCGCGCTCCAGCGTGGGGTTGAGCTTGTAGGAGGTGGTGCCGATCTTCTTCACCATCGCCAGGAAGTTGCCCACGTAGGACATCTCGTTGTCCGGGTAGACGTAGGGCAGGCCCATCACGTGCCGGTACGAGAAGGCGGCGATGGTGGGCATCTTGGCGATCATCCGGATCATCTGGATGCGCCGGATGGCCGGGTCCTTGATCTCCTTGGCGTCGGTGTAGAACGCGGAGAGCACGGCGACGGTGGAGCCCAGCATCGCCATCGGGTGCGCGTCGTACCGGAACC
>DATBSS010000323.1:0-2370 GCA_036559665.1 Myxococcaceae bacterium | reverse complement strand
GATCAACTTCGACCCCTTCTTCACGGTGGAGGAGTCCCTGCGCATCCAGCTGGGCTACTACGGCAAGCCCCCGGACCGGGCCCGCGTCGCCGAGGTGCTGGAGGCGCTCAAGCTCACCGACAAGGCGAAGGCCCGGACCCGCCAGCTCTCTGGAGGGATGAAGCGGCGGCTGCTCATCGCCAAGGCGCTGGTGCATAGGCCGAAGCTGGTCTTCCTGGACGAGCCCACCGCCGGGGTGGACGTGGAGCTCCGGCGCGACCTCTGGGAGTACGTGCGCCGCCTGAAGGCCGAAGGGACCACCATCATCCTCACCACCCATTACCTCGAGGAGGCGGAGGAGCTGGCGGACCGGGTGGGTCTCATCAACGAGGGGAGGCTCCAGCTCATCGAGGACAAGGTGGCGCTGATGCGGCGGCTGGGCGAGCGCCGCCTGCTGGTCACCTTCTCCTCCGCGGTGGCCGCGCTCCCCGCCTTCGCCGCCACGGCCGGCGCCGCGCTGTCCAAGGACGGCCTCCAGCTCACCTACGTGGAGCGGACCGGCCAGCCCTCCTCCAGCGAGGTGCTGGGCGCGCTCTACGCCGCGCAGGTGCCGGTGCTGGACGTGGAGACGCGCCGCTCCCGTCTGGAAGACATCCTCATCTCCGTGCTTCGAAAGGCCTCCGCGTGAGCTCCCTCCTCCAGCGCCTGGGCGTCCGCTACCCGGTGGTGGCCGCACCCATGTTCCTGGTCTCCAACGCGCCGCTCCTGGAGGCGGTGGGGCGGGCCGGGGCCATCGGCGCGGTGCCCTCGCTGAACTTCCGCACCCACGAACAGTTCCGCGCCTTCCTGGACGCCTTCCCGCGCGAGGTGCCGTTCGGGGTGAACCTCATCCTCGCCTCCGACCGCATGCCGGCCGACCTGGACGCGCTGGTGGAGCGGAAGGTGCCGCTGGTCATCACCTCGCTGGGGGACCCCACCGCTACCATCGAACGCGTGCGCGGCTACGGCGGGATGGTGTGGAGCGACGTCATCAGCCTCAAGCACGCGCAGAAGGCGGCGAAGGCCGGGGCGGACGCGCTGGTGGCGGTGGCCACCGGGGCGGGCGGGCACGCCGGGACGCTGAGCCCGTTCGTGCTGGGGCCGTGGCTGAAGCAGGAGCTGGGCGTGCCGGTGGTCATCGCCGGCGGGCTCTCCCAGGGGCGGCACCTGGCGGCGGCGCTGGCGCTGGGCGCGGAGGCCGGCTACTTCGGGACCCGCTTCATCGCCACCCGCGAGTCCGCCGCCTCCCCCGAGTACAAGGAGGCGCTGCTGGGCGCCTCGCCCGAGGACATCGAGTACTCCGACGAGGTGACCGGGGTGAAGGGGAACTACCTGCGCGACTCGCTCCAGAAGCACCGGGAGGGGGCCGGCGGGAAGGCGTGGAGGGACATCTGGAGCGCGGGGCAGGGGGTGGCCTTCCTGGAGGACATCCCGCCCGCCGGCGAGCTGGTGGCCCGGCTGGTGGCCGAATACGAAGCGGCGCGCGCCGCCCTGCCGTCCCTTGGAGCGGGGGCCTCGCGGTGAACGCGGTGGGGATGAAGACCCTCCTGTACAAGGAGGTGACCCGCTTCATGCGCGTGCCGGGGCAGACGGTGCTGGCGCCGCTGATCAGCACCTCGCTCTACTTCGTGGTCTTCGGGCTCACCGGGCGGGTCTACACGATGGACGGGGTGCCCTACCTCCGCTTCATCGTCCCTGGGCTGGTGTTCCTGGGCATCGCCAACAACGCCTTCCTCAACAGCAGCTCCTCGCTGTTCATCACCAAGCTGCAGGGGACCATCGTGGACCTGCTGGCGGCCCCCATGGGCCCGGTAGAGATCCTCTTCGGTTTCATCACCGGGGCGATGATCCGCGGCCTGGTGGTTGGGGTGCTGATCTGGCTGGTCGCCGCGGGCTTCACCGACTTCGGGCTGGTGCACCCGGCGGTCTCGCTGGGGGTCCTGCTCCTGGTCAGCTACACCTTCTCGGTGCTGGGGCTGCTGGCGGCCATCTGGGCCGAGAAGTTCGAGCAGATCAACTTCTTCCCGACCTTCGTGATGCTGCCGCTCACCTTCCTGGGGGGGGTCTTCTACTCGGTGAAGTCGCTGCCGGCGCCCTGGAACACCGTCAGCCTCTTCAACCCCATGGTCTACATGGCGGAGCTGATGCGGTTCGGCTTCCTGGGCACCACCGCCTTCGACCCGGTGGTGGGCGCGTCCGTGCTGCTCCTGGTCTCTGCCCTGGCCACCGGGGTGGCGGTCGCCGCGCTGAGGGTGGGCTACAAGCTCAAGCAGTAGGCGCCGCCCGCCGTGTAGAGTCGGCGATGAGATGGCGGTGGCCTTCGGAAAGTACGAGCTGCTCCGGAAGCTCGCC
>DATBSS010000322.1:0-2594 GCA_036559665.1 Myxococcaceae bacterium | reverse complement strand
CCCCGCACATGTCCTTGTCCTCGACCTTCAGCCCCTTCTCCGCCAGCTTGTCCCAGTCCTCGACGATGCGGCGGCCCTCGGGAGTCTCCATCATCGCGGCCCGTGCCTGTTCGGGCGTGAACTTGCCTTCCGGCGGCGGCTTCCCGGCGTTGGCCGCCTCGCAGGCCTCCATGCCGTCCCGCATGTTCTTGCCGTCCTCGGACGATCCGAGGAAGGCCTTCGTGTCGGGCTTGGCGTCCTCGAAGGTGTCGCCGGCGTCCGCCGGCTTCGGGGATTCCTTCTCCTCGGACTTCGCCTTGGACTCGACCTCGGCGTCCTTGGACTTGGTCTCGGAGACCTGGTGCTGGGCCTTGGGGGCTGAACCGTCGACCTTCATCGGGGAACTCGGGGGAGACGAGTTGGAGGCAAATTCCTACATTCTGATTATCTGTAGGTGCCGCACTTAGGTTGCGAGAATCAGCCTGGCCCGGTGTCTGGTCCAGTGTAAGATGCCGGAACTTATGGGACTTGAGATCCAGGACATCAAGGTGGGGACGGGCGCGGAGGCCAAGGCGGGTGCGCGGGTGACGGTGCACTACGTGGGCACGCTCACCAACGGGAAGAAGTTCGACAGCTCGCGCGATCGCAACGAGGGCTTCGACTTCGCCCTCGGCCAGGGTGAGGTGATCCAGGGTTGGGACCAGGGCGTGGCCGGGATGAAGGTCGGCGGCGTGCGCAAGCTCACCGTCCCGCCCGAGATGGCATACGGCGCGCGCGGGTTCCCCCCGGTGATCCCCCCGAACTCGACGCTGGTGTTCGAGGTGGAGCTGCTGGACGTCGCCTGACGCCGGTCAGTCCCCGAACCAGGGGACGCTGATGCGGCCGGCTGGCGCCGGCTTCCTCCGGGCTCAGTCCGTGAACAGGTCGGTCGCCGGCTCGCGCCGGACGACGATCCCGCGCTGCACGAGGTCGCGCGCCCAGTTCAGCGCCGGGTGGCGCGCGTCGACCCGGAGGCCCTTCTCGAGAAGTCCCTTCGCCTGCTCCCACTGGCCAGCCGCGCCCAGGGCGGCGGCCTCCGCCACCACGTAGTCCAGCTCGTAGGGGGCCACCGCCTCGGCGCCCCGCGCCGCCTCCAGCGCCAGGTCCGCGAACCCCATGTCCAGCAGGGACCAGGTCACGGCGTTCAGCGCCAGCGGGTCCTTCCGCGCCTGGAGCCCGCGGACCACCGACTGTGAGACCTCGCGCACGCGCGTCTCCGCCGGCCGCTTCGCCGGGGCGATCTGCGCCACCGCGGCCACCGCGCGCGCCGCCAGCTCGGTGCGCGGGTACTTCTGCGCGAACTCCAGCAGGACCCCGGCGCGGTTGCGCACGAACTGTTTCGACAGCTCCAGCCGCAGCTTGCGGAAGGCTGCGCGCGAGGCCAGCCCGCGCGCGTCGCCCGGGTCCATGGCCTCCGCCAGGTCGTAGAGCGCGAGCGCCTCGCCGGGGCGGCCCTGGTGCTCCAGCACCACCCCGCGCACCAGCAGGGCGGCGGGATCCGCGTCCTTCCCGTCCCTGGCGTCCTTCGCGAACCGGGCGGCGCCCAGCGGCCGCCACTCGTCCAGCGCGCGCGCCAGCCCCTCCACGGTCTGCTGGCGGATGCGGGCGATCTCCACCCCGTCCGGGTTGAGCACCAGCAGGGTGGGGTAGCGGTCCACCTCGTAGCGGCGCGCCACGTCGATGCCGTGGCCCCGCTCGGCGTTGTAGCGCTGCACGCGGTAGGCGCCGAGCGCGCGCCGCACGTCGGGCGCCGGCAGCACGTCGGCCGCCAACTTCCGGCACGGCCCGCACCAGGAGGTGTACACGTCCAGGAACACCGGCTGTCCGGCGGCGGCCGCTTCGTCCAGGACCTTCTGGAGCGGCGGCTCCGGGACGGGCGCGGAGGCGAGGGCGGTCAGGGCGAGGAGGGCCAGCACGGGGTTTTGGTTACTCGATAACGAGCTTGGCTGCTTTCAACTTCCCCACCTGGGTCACGTACTCGCCGGGCGGCAGCTCGGCCTTCGGGTCGGCCACCTTCTCGCCGTTGATGCGGACGCCCCCCTGGCCGATCAGCGTGCGCGCCTTGGTGGCGGAGTCGGCCAGCTTCGCCTCCGCCAGCGCGCGCGCCAGCAGCATCTTCTCCGCGCCCCCGCGGGCCACCCGGTGGACCGGCAGCTCCTCGACGTTGAGCTCCTTGCGGGAGAACTTCTGCTCGAAGCCCTCGCGGGCCTTCTTCCCCGCGCCCGCGCCCTGGAACCTGGCGGCGATCTCCTGGGCGAAGTCCTTCTTCACGTCCATGGGGTGCGACGTCCCGCCCGACACCGCCTGGCGCAGCGCCTGGACCTCCTTGAGGCTCTTCGACGAGAGCATCTCGAGGTATTTCCACATCAGCTCGTCGCTGATGGACATCAGCTTGCCGAAGATCTGCTCCGCCGGCTCGTCGATGCCCACGTAGTTGTCCAGACTCTTGGACATCTTGTTCACGCCGTCCAGCCCCTCGAGGATGGGCCCGGTCATGATGACTTGAGGCTCCTGGCCGTACTCGCGCATCAGGTGGCGGCCCACGAGCAGGTTGAAGAGCTGGTCGGTGGCGCCCA
>DATBSS010000321.1:0-2540 GCA_036559665.1 Myxococcaceae bacterium | reverse complement strand
CCTCCAGCCCTTTCGGGTCCATTACCCCGTCAGTCTGATAGCCACCCCACCAATCGCTACACCACTCGCACACGTTCCCGAGCAGGTCGAAGAGCCCATTCGGGTTGGCCGCTTTCATCGCGACCGGACGTGTACCCGCTTTCTTGTGTGGATATTGCCTCTCCTTCCAGTCGCTGGAGTCGTAGCCCTCCTCCAACTCGTATCCCCCTCCGCTGTTCCCTCCGTACCAGGCGATTCCATCCAGCCCCGGCGCATCGTTCTCACCTTGAATCTCAAAGTCTCCCAGCCAAGTCATCCCGGATGTTCCTGCTCGGCAGCCATGCTCCCACTCCGCCTCCGTCGGCAGCCGTGCCTCCAGCCCTTCCACCATTCTGTTGAGGCGAGCCAGGAACCGACGACAGTCCTCCCAGTTCACCCCCTCTACCGGCCGGTCAGGACTCCGGAACCGGCTCGGGTTCTCCCCCATCACCGCCTTCCACAACGCCTGCGTCACCGGCGTGTCCCCCAGCCAGTGCCCTTTCGAGATCGTAACCTCGTGCCGAGGTCCCTCGTCGGGCCACCGGCCCCGTTCCGCTTCAGGCGATCCCATCCAGAAGCGCCCGGGTGGAATCCATCGGAACCGCTGGACCGCCCCATTCCACTCCGCCTCCGCCCAGAGCCCCCACCGGTCCCTCCCGGCGGCCATCGCCCACGGCTCCCGGAGCCACCTGCGAACCGTCAGTTCGCTGAGGTCGGCCGCCACCGATGCCCATTCCCCCTCCGGCAAGGAGATCGCCAGCCCCGGCTTGAGGATGAACTGCATCGAGGGGCCACCCTCGAACCGCACGGAGATCTCCCGCCTTCCCGCCCACAGGCAGGCGACGGGGCTCCCCGGCCCACTCTCGTGCGAGGGCCAGGCGCCACCGGCCGGCGACGGCGAGAACACCAGCCGCCGGCCGACCTGCCGCACTGCCCACCAAGTCGGCTCCTCGCCTGGTCCAAGCTCCGCTCGCAGCGCGCGGAGATCGACGCCCTCCGGTTCAGGCACGCCGTCCGTTCGCTCGAATGACGTCACGAAGAGGCGGCCCAACTCGGGGCATGCCTGGTAGGCGGCGGCCGGCATGGCCCACAGCAACATCCGGCCATAGTGCCGAACCGCCATGGTCAGCTCCGACTCCGCCCCTCCCTGGAGCGTCGCCACCAGCCTCGCGTGAAACGCGCGCGCCTCGCCCAACTCTTCCGCAGTGACAGAACCTGGGCTCACCGCGTGCCAGATGGCGCGCTCCCCCATTACCAGTTCCCTCGGCACGCCCTCCCGCCAGTGGCGGATCGCCTCGATCGCCGCCCGCCGCGTGGCCGGATGCACCTGCGCGTCCCGGGCGAGTTCCTCCCGCCACCGCTCTGCCACCCTGGGGTGGAGCACCATACCGGTAGCGTCGGCGGCGAGGACGGCGGCGTGGTTCCACGCGTCGGCCTCGGTCCCAGCGTCCACCTCGTTCGCGGGGAGCAGCTTCCGGATGGCGCGCAGCAGACCGTGCTGGACGAACGTGGCCGGGGAGAGGAGGCGGAGGAGGCGCTCGACACGCTCCCGGGCATCGCCGGTGGCCCCGCCGGCCGGCCCTCGCGCTCCCTCCCACGGCACCACTTCCCACCCGCGTGCCGCTCCCGCGGGGATTCGCGAGCGCGGACCTGGGAACAGCACCGCCACGGGCGCGCCGGCGTCGCGGAGGCGGCGGAGCGTGCGTAGCCAGGCACGGGACTCCGCGCCGGCGACCGGGTCTTCCGCTCCTCCGCCCTCCGGGCCCGCGCGCCGCGCCTCGCGAGGTCCCTGATCGTCCGGATCGTCCCCATCCGCCCGCGCGTAGGCGCCGAGGTCCCCTACGACCAGGACCGTGGTGAACGGATCCGGCCGCCCACCCACGAGGAGATCTCCCCCGCGCTCCACGGCCCTTGCTTCCTCCCACGGGTGGATCTTCCGCGCCGACAGGCCGGCGCCGCAGGTCTGCCGGAGGCGTTCGCACACCTCGTCCTGGTCGAACCAGAACGGGCCGAGCCGCCCGCTCCGGTCCACCCAGATCGACACGGAGTTGGCCCAGCCGCGACGGCTGGCACGCGGGAGCCGCTGGACCGCCGTGCCCTCGGAGTACGCGCGGAGCAGCGACCGCATGTCCGGCATGCGGCCTCGGGCGCGAGAACGCAGGGCCTGCCGGAGCCATGGCCACAGGCGCGACCACGGAGCCAGCGGGGGACCTCGCGCCGCCCGGAGCAGCGACCCCGAGGGCCCCAACTCGTCCGGCCGCAGTGGGGAGGCGGGAGGCTCGGGCCCGGATCGGGGCTGTGGCGCGTCAGGTGGCTCGGCGTGGAAGCGCACCTCCTCCAGGCGCCAGAACACGAGCGGCTCGGCCTCCGAGGCCGCCGCCATGGGCGCCCCAACAGGAAGATCCATACGCGCGGATCCGGCCTCCATGTCGGAGACGGCTTTGTAGCCCGCCGCCTGGGCAGCCCTCGTGACGAGCTCCGGTGGAAGCGTCCGCAGGAGCCTAGCCAGATCGGCGCGCCCG
>DATBSS010000320.1:0-5769 GCA_036559665.1 Myxococcaceae bacterium | reverse complement strand
CTTCCGGGCCTGGCTGGGCCTGGACCGTCGGAGGCGTGCCGCATGGGTCGATTCGTGGTGTTCGTCCTCGCCGGAGCGGTGGGCGCCGGCACCGCCTGGGCGTCGCGCAGCATGCGCACCGCCGAGGCGGACCTGCTCCCGCTGGTGGCGCCGTCCTCGCGCAGCGCGACCCTGGACGACCTGGACCCGGCGCCCCTCGCCCTGCCGCCGAAGGGCGCCGCCGACGAGCCGGCTCCCGCGGCCCCCGCCGCTCCCGAGGCGTCCTGGAAGATCGCGAAGGCCCAGGGCGTGCTGCGCCTGACGCCGGATGGCGAGTGGGTGGACGTCTCGCCGGGCGCGCTGCTGGCGGTGGGCGACCAGCTCCGCACCAAGGCGGACGGGAAGCTGGTGCTGTCGAGCGCCGGGCTGGGGGAGGTCTCCCTGGGCCCGATGGGCCGGGTGGCGCTGCGCTCCACGCCGAACGGGGTGGCCCGGTTGCGGTGCTCGGACGGCACGCTGGACGCGGCGCCGCGCGGCGGGTCGCTGGCCGTCGAGCTGCGGGTGGGCGACGCGCTCGCCGAGGGCACCTCGCCATTCACCGCGCTGTGCGGCGCCGACCGGGCCTTCGTCTTCGCGCCTGGCGGCGAGGTGGCGGTGTCGCGCGGCGAGGCCCGGGCGACGCTGGAGAAGGGCGAGATCGCCTCCATCCCGGCCTCGGGCGAGGTGGCGAAGCAGAAGCTCCCCGCGACCGTGGAGCTGACGGTGGAGCCGCCGAAGCAGGAGGACAAGGTGGCGGTGATCAGCGGCCACGTCTCGCCCGGCACGCGGGTGCGCGTGGGCGATCTCACCGCGGATGTGGATGGGAGCGGCCGGTTCTCCGCGCGGTACCCGCTGGGCATCGGCGAGAACAAGCTCAGCGTGAAGGCGACGGACGTGGTGGGCCGGGAGAAGGTGGTGGCCCTGGCGGCGATGACCGTCGCGCCGCCGCCCAGGCCCGCCGCGGCCGCGAAGCTCGCGCCGGTCAAGCCGGCCGGCGGGCCCAACCCGAACAAGTCGAAGGGCGGCTTCAACTGGGGAGGGAAGAAGTGAGCGGCGGAGTCCGGGCGCGCGGGGTGGGGGCGGCGGTGATGGCAGCGGCTCTGGCGCTGGGGCTTTCGGCGCCGGCCTCCGCGGCGGAGCCTCAGCCGCAGAAGGGCCTGGTCATCGTCGCGCCGCCGAACATGGTGCTGGGCGAGCAGGAGAAGGTGCAGGTGGAGCTCAAGCTGGGCGGCGCGCTCACCTACGGTACGCAGGTGCAGGCGCGCGCCAGCGCGGGGCAGGTGACCGACCTGGCCGCGGGCGGCCGCACCATGATCGGCGTCTACCTGCCGCCCGCCACGCTGTTTCCCCAGGTCGCCATCCTGGGCGCGGTGGCGAAGGTGGACGGGAAGACGGTGGTCGCCTTCCAGCCGCTGCCGCTCTTTGGCGTGGGCGACCTTCCCGTGCAGGGCAAGAAGGGGCAGATGCTCACCGCCAAGGTGGGTCCCTTGAGCTTCGGCCCGGTGAAGGCCGACCGCACCGGCCACGCCACCATCCGGATCCGCGTCCCGCCCGGCTACGACTCCGCCAGCGCCAACGGCAAGCGCGTGGAGCTGGGGGAGACACCCTTCAAGCGCATCCTGGCGCTCGCGCTCGACGAGCAGGTGGCCGCGGACGGCGCCTCCACCACCGGCATCCAGGCGCTGGTGGTGGACAAGTACGGCAAGCCGGACCCGCTGGCCCGCGTCTTCGCCCGCGTGGACCGCGGGAAGGTGACGCCGGTCAATCCCATCGGCCCCGGGCTCTACTCGACGACGTACACCGCGCCGGCGGAGGTGGGGAACGGCTCCGACAAGGTGCTGATCGGCGTGGTGGGCGAAGAGGTCTCCCGCGACACGGTGACGCTGAAGCTGGTGCGCGGCGCGGCGCGGAAGGTGAACGCCTGGGTGGAGCCCTCCACCTACGAGGTTGGCTCGCCGCCGCCCATAGTGTGGGTGAGCGTGGCGGACGCGGCGGGGGCGGCGCTGGACGCCAACGTGGAGCTGAACGCCGATATCGGCCGCTTCGGGCCCACGCGGAAGATGGGGCCGGGCAAGTACGTGGCCAACTTCACGCCGCCCGACCAGTACGGTGGGCGGAAGGACGTCACCATCACCGCCACCGCGGTGACGCCCGGCGCCGGGCCGGTCAAGCGCGAGGTGGCGCTGGGGCTCAAGCCGGGCAAGCCCAACCAGGTGGTGGTGGACGGCAAGTACGAAGGGGTCGCCGACGGCCACACCGGCGTCTCGTTCGCCTTTCGCGTGCTGGACCGGCAGGGCAACCCGGTGCCCAACGCGCCGGTGACGGTGAAGGCGGACACCGGCGCTACCGAGCCCCCCCAGCCCACCGTGGACGGCTACACCGTTCGCTACGTGCCGCCGGTCTCCTTCGAGCCCATGGGCGCCAGCGTCACCATCCAGGCGGAGGGCAACGCTCGCGCGGTGCTGCCCATCCGGTTGGCGGCCTCCGAGAACCTCCTGATGCTGGGCGCGCGCGCCGGTTACAGCACCAACCTGGGCTCGCTGCAGACGCCCACGGTGGGCGTGGACATCGGCGTGCGGCTGATGTTCCTGAACCCGCGGCTGTTCGCCACGCTGGAGCTGGCCGCCACCTCCAGCTTGCCGGGCGCGAGGTTCTCGTCGGACCCCACCATCTCCTCGTCAGTGCTCATTCCCTCCGGCGCGCTCCAGGCCCAGTACCGCGTGCCCGTGGGTGACTTCATCCTCTGGGGCGGCGCCGGTCCGCTGGTCGGCGTGGTGTTCGGGCGCATCCAGCAGGAAGGTTCGCCAGAGCGGTCGGAGCGGTTGCTCGCGCTCGGCGCAGAGGCCGCGGCCGGGTTCGGGTACCGCCTCTTCGGGCGGAGCACCATCGGCATCGATGGGCGGTACCGGTACCTGCCGGTGCGGGGCGTCGTTGTTCAGGGCGCGGCGGGAGGCGTGCTCGCGTCGGTGCGCTTCGATATCGAGTTGTGAGAGAGTGAGAGCATGAGTACGGCTCACCGAATGCATAGACGCGCGCCCATGACCAAGAAGAACGGGCGGGGACGCGGAGGCAGGCAGCACGTCACGGACATCACACCGATCATCCTGACGGAGATCAGGGACATCGTTCGGGACCTGGCCACGCGCATGGACAGGCTCGAAGTCCGGATGGGCGGACTCGAAGGCCGGATGGGTGGACTCGCGGACCGGATGGGTGGACTCGAGGGTGCGTTCGGCGCCTTCAAGCCCGACGTGGAACGCCGGTTGAGCGCGCTCGAAGCCGCCGTCTTCAGGAACAATTGAGCGCCTCCACCTGGCAGGAGCGCATCGCGGACGGCGAAGCAGCGCGGCTCGAACAGCTCGCCGAGCAGCTCCACGCCATCCAGAAGAAGCGCGCCCTCGACGGCAAGGCCGCCCGCGCCCTCCACGCCAAGGGCCTGGCCGGCGCCGAAGCGGAGCTCACCGTACTCCCGGACATCGACCCTCGCGCCCGCGCCGGCCTCTTTTCGCAGCCCGGCACCTACCGCGCCTACGTCCGCTTCTCCAACGGCTCCGGCCTCCGCCAGCACGACAAGAAGGGCGACGTGCGCGGGCTGGCGATCAAGCTCCTGGGCGTGGAGGGCAAGAAGCTCATCCCGGTCCCGGCCCTGGAGAACGCCCGCACCCAGGACTTCCTCCTCATCCAGAGCCCCAGCACCCCCTTCCGCGACGCCGAGGAGTTCATCTGGTTCGTCCGCGCCATGGAGAGCCCGGCGCTGCTCCTCCCCAAGGTGCTGGTGCGCTTCGGCCCGGGAGGCGGCCTGCGCCTGCTCAAGCGTCTCGCGGCGAGCGTGTCCCGCCCGGTCCCGTCCATGGCCACCGCCCGCTACTTCAGCGCGGTGCCGGTCCGCTGGGGCGACCATGCGGTCCACTACGCGGTGACGCCGCACGCCTCCGCTCCGCCCGGCGCCCGGACCCCCGACGCCCAGGACGGGCTCACCGACGAGCTGGCGTCCCGCCTGAACGCCGGCCCGGTCACCTTCGATTTCCAGCTCCAGTTCTTCAAGGACGAGGCGACCACGCCCATCGAGGACTCCTCGGTGGAGTGGAAGGAGGCGGACGCCCCCTTCGTCACCGTGGCGCGCCTGACCCTCCCGAAGCAGGACCTCCGCGCGCCGCGCGGCCTGAAGCTCGCCGCGTTCGTGGAGTCGCTCTCCTTCGACCCCTGGCACGCGCCGGTGGAGTTCCGCCCGCTGGGGAACATGATGCGCGCCCGCAACGCGGCCTACCGGCTGAGCACCCAGGAGCGCGGCGTCGCCCCGGAGCCCGACGGCTCCGAGCGCTTCGACTGAGCCATCAGGAAGCGGCCGAAGGCCGCCGCTTCTCTCCTACGGCGGCGGCGACAGCTCCGGGAAGTCGAACACGCTGGAGACCGTCAGCCCCAGGGAGCACGGCGCGGACCGATTGCCGGAGCTGTCCATCGCGCTGGCGCTAAGCACGTAGTTCCCGTTGGGCACCACCTGGCCCAGGTCGTTCCGGCCGTCCCAGGCCTGCGTGTCGCTTCCCGCGGTGGCGCGCAGCCTGGAGAGCGTCCGCACCAGCGCACCGGTGGCCTCGCTCCGCACCTGGATCCGCCATGCCTTGAGCGCCACGTCGTCGTTCAGGTTGGCGGTGAAGGTGCTGGTGTCATTCGTCCCATCCCCGTCGGCGGACAGGCCGGACGGCGCCAGCGAGGTGCAGGAGATGGTAGGCGGCGTCACGTCCGGCACGTTGCCGAAGCAGATGGTGGCGTCGTCGGCCGGGCTCCCGTCGGACGCCTGGTTCAGGTTCCCGTCCAGCGGGTTGCCGCCGGCGGTGGCGTCATGCAACCCGGGGAGCAGCCGCAGCACGTAGCCCTTGGTGAGCACGTCCAGCGCCGCGCCGGGGGCGAACAGCGAGGCCTGGGTGGGCCCGAGGTACGAGACGGTGCCGCCCACGTTGGGCCCGCTCGGGCTGGCGCAGCTCCCGGCGCCCACCTCGCGCAGGGTGACGTTGGCGCCGATGACGGTGGCCGCGTTCATCGCCTTGGTGAAGGCCGCGCCCAGCCGCGTCGGGTTGACCGTGGTCTTGCCTTCGGGCGTGGACTCGGCGACCTGCGGCAGCGAGGTGGAGCCGGTGAACGTGGCGGTCCCCCAGCCGCGGGCCTGGCTGTTGGCCTGGAGCACGCTCTGGGCGCGCACCCGCGACGTGCCGCCCACCTTGTCCGAGCGGACGATGAAGCTGACTCCGAAGCCGCCCGCCACCGCCGACTGCGCCACCTGGATGCCGGCGGTGGCGCCGTCCACGTCCGCGGTGGTGATGGTCCCCCGGTCGGTGTCCACCAGGAAGCGCATGTTGCTCCCGGCCACGGCGAGGTTGCCGTTGCAGTCGTTGAGCGCCTGCGAGGTGAAGGTCACCGTGCTGGTCCCATCCGCCGCCACCGAAGCCGGGGCCGGGGTGAGCGTGATGGGCCCCACCGGGAACACGTTCGCCGCGCCCACGAACACCGGCAGCGTCCTCGACGCCCGGCAGGTGTTGCCGTCCGTGGTCGTGTAGGTGACGTAGTACGTGCCCGCGGCGTTGTACGTCTTGTTGGGGTTGCCGGCCCCGGAGGTCGTCCCGTCTCCGAACGCCCAGCTGTTGTTGCAGCCGCCGCCCGGGCACGTCCGCGTCGCGGCGAAGTTGTTGAACGCGACGCCGGTGCAGCGCCGGGGCGCCGCGGGCGCGTTGAAGGTGATGTTCGTCACCGCCGGGA
>DATBSS010000319.1:0-5575 GCA_036559665.1 Myxococcaceae bacterium | reverse complement strand
CCGGACCGGGTGGGCGTCTACGTCGGCTTCGACACCAAGCTGTCCCACCTCATCGAGGCGGGCTCGGACTTCTTCTGCATGCCCTCCCGCTACGAGCCGTGCGGGCTGAACCAGATGTACTCGCTCCGCTACGGGACGGTGCCCATCGTCCGGGCCACCGGCGGCCTGGACGACACGGTCACCGATGTGGGCGGCGCGGACGGCACCGGCATCAAGTTCGACCACTTCACCCGGGACGACCTCCACCACGCGCTCTGGCGGGGGCTCCACCTGTACGGCCACCCGGACTGGCTCCAGCAGGTCCGCCAGCGGGGGATGCGGGCCGACTTCTCCTGGGACCGCTCCGCGCAAAAGTACGACGCGCTCTACCGGAGCCTGCTCCGCTGATACGGTTGGGGGCACTTGGGGACCGAGACCGAGCTCGGGGGCTATCAGATCGTCGGCCGCCTCGCCGTGGGCGGGATGGCCGAGGTGTACCAGGCGCGCGCCCTGGGCAACACGCAGCGGAGCAAGGACGAGCCGGAGGACGTGGTCCTGAAGAGGCTGCTCCCCGCCTACCGGAACGACGGCGCCTTCGTGAAGCAGTTCGTGGACGAGGCCAAGCTCACCGTCCGCCTCCGCCACCCGCACATCGTCCGCACCTTCCGCTGCTTCAAGGCCGGCATCGACTACCTGATGGTGCAGGAGCTGGTGCCGGGCCGGACGCTGGCCTTCATGCAAGATCTCTTGATCAAGGCCGGGACGCCCATGCCCCGCCCCGCCGCCACCTACGTCGGCTACTGCGTGTGCAAGGCGCTGGAGTACATCCACCGGGCCAAGGTGACCGAGGCGGGGGCGAGCATCGTCCACCGCGACGTCAACCCGGCCAACATCCTCCTCTCCGTCACCGGCGACGTGAAGCTCACCGACTTCGGCGTGGCGGACGTGGAGGGGATGATGCGCGGCGAGGCGGGCGCGCTGCGCGGCACCCTGGGGTACATGAGCCCGGAGCAGGTGCTGGGCCACGCGGTGGACTCGCGCAGCGACCTCTTCTCGCTAGGCATCATCCTCTGGGAGCTGTTCGCCAACCGCCGGCTCTTCGGCGGCGAGGGCGAGGCGGACGTGATGCTCAAGGTGCGCGACGCCCGAGCGCAGCTCCTCTCCACCCTCGACCCCACGCTGCCGGACTACGCGGTGCAGCTCGTCCGGCGCGCGCTGTTCGCCGACCGCTCCAAGCGCTTCCAGAACGCCACCGAGCTGTGCAAGGCGCTGGAGGTGATGGCCAAGCGGAACGGCTGGCCCCTCACCGTGGAGGCGCTGCGCCCGCTCCTCGCCGGGTGACGTCCCGATGAGAGCCTCCCTCCTGGCGCTTTGGGCCGTGGCGATGGGCTCGGGGTGCGCGAGCGGCGAATACCGCCGGCTCTTCGCGGAGGACGAACCGCCCCTGGAGGTGCTCTCCATCGCCGCGCGCTTCCCGACCGAGACCTCCGGCGTCATGGAGCTCCGCTTGGGCGTTCCCAACCGCGGCGATGAACGGCTGATCCTCACCGGCCTCACCTGGGAGATCTTCCTGGAGGAGCGCAGCTTCTCGCAGGGCATCCAGACCACCACGTTCGAGGTCGGCCCGCGCGAGGAGCGCACCTACTACGTCACCGTCCCGCTCGCCTTCCGCCGGATGCCGCTCCGCCGCGGGCCGATCCGCCTGGAGATCGGCCTGCGCGGGAAGGCCTCGGTGCTCTACGGCGACAGCACCGAACCGCGCCTGATCCCCTTTTCGCGGCGCATGGAGGTGCTGTGTGAAAATGCGCCTATCTTCCCACTCCCCGGAAAACTCCAGGAAGGACAATGAGATAAGGCCAAGGTAGGACTTTGGCGCACGGCGCCGCACAACTTCTGAACCGCCCGTCTCGACAAATAAGAAAGGGACCATCTACCTGGAGGGATGGACCATATGGGTGGAATCATCGGGGGCGTCCTCAACCTCGCGAGCAGTATTTTCTCGGCTGGCAGTGCCCACAGCGGCGGATCTCCGAAGATGGAGATGGGGGGAGACGGCAAGTCCTTGGAGCTGGATGCGGGACCGGTGCAGGTCAGCATCAGCGACAAGGGATTGAGCGTGAAGGTAGACGGCAAGGAGGTCGCCAAGATCGGCGACCCGGACGCCGCCGGCGACGAGGAGAACAAGCCCGCCGATCCGCCCGCGAAGCCGGCCCTGGACCTGCATTCCAAGGATACGTTCGAAGAGCCCAAGGCCAAGGAGGCGGTGGCCCTCTTCGACCGGCCGTCCGGCATCGGCAGCAAGCCCGGCGGAACGGGAGACGGGAGGGCCTAGGGGCCGCGGAGGCCCCGGCCGGAAACGGCGCCATGGCTCCCGAGCGACCTCCACACCGCTCCATCACGCCCGAGCCGCCGGCCGATCACCCGGCCGGGCTGGATCAGGACGGGCGCGCCGCTCGCGGGGCGATGGTGGGCCGCTACCTGCTGCTGCGCACCATCGGCGAGGGTGGGATGGGGGTGGTCTACGCCGCCTTCGACCCGGAGCTGGACCGGAAGATCGCCCTCAAGCTGATCCGCCACGCCAAGCAGGACGGGCGGGACCGCGCGCGCCAGCAGCGGCTGCTCCGCGAGGCCCAGGCCATGGCCAAGGTCTCGCACCCCAACGTGGTGGCGGTGCACGACCTGGGCACGCACGGCGACCAGGTGTTCGTGGCGATGGAGCTGGTGGAGGGCGGCACGCTCACCGACTGGACCGAGCACTCGCCCCGCTCGGTGCCGGAGATCGTCACCGCCTTCGTGGAGGCGGGGAAGGGCCTGGCGGCGGCGCACGAGGCCGGCCTGGTGCACCGCGACTTCAAACCCGAGAACGTGCTGGTGGGGCACGACGGGCGGGTGCGGGTGACCGACTTCGGCCTGGCGCGGCTGCCGGTGGGAGAAGACACCCAGCCGCAACCGGTGGCCGGCGCCGCCGCCCGCCCGGACGAGTGGAAGAAGAAGATCACGCAGGCTGGGGCGGTGGTGGGGACGCCGCTGTACATGTCCCCGGAGCAGGCGCGCGGCCTGGTCCCCGACGCCCGCTCCGACCAGTACAGCTTCTGCGCGTCCATCTACTGGGCCATCTTCGGCGACGTCCCGGAGGGGCCCTTCGATCGCAACTACCAGGACGGCAGGGACTCCAAGGAGTCCACCCAGGACAGCGTCAGCGACCCGGGCGTGGCCGAAGCAAACGGGGACGTCACCTTCCCGCGCGAGCCGCGCCTGCCCGCGCGCCTGCGACGGGCGCTGACGCGCGGGCTCTCCTGGGACCCGAACGATCGCTACCCGTCCATGGACGCGCTCCTGCGCGACCTGCGGCAGGACCCGCGCGTGTTCGTGCGCCGGATGGCCGCGGTGGGCTCGGCGGCGGCGCTGGCGCTGGTGGTGACGCTGGCCGGCGCGCGGACCCTCCAGTCGAAACCGGAGCTGTGCGGCGGCGGGCCGCAGGCGGTGGCGCAGGTCTGGGACGAGGGGGCGAGGGGGGAGGTGCTGTCGGCGCTGGCGAGGTCCGGCGCGCCGGACGGGGCGGACACCGGGACGCGGGTGCTGGAGATCCTCGACCGCTACGCGCGGACCTGGACCGTCGCCCGCCGCGAGACGTGCGAGGCCACCCGGGTCCGTGGCGAGCAGACTGAGGGCGTCCTCTCCGCCCGGATGATCTGCCTGGACCGCGGGCTCCACCAGATGGGGACGCTGGTGCACCTGCTGCGCGCCGCGGACAAGGGCGTCGCGCTCAAGGCGGTGGACGCGGCGCTGGACCTGCCTGCGGTGGGGACGTGCGACGCCGCCGCGCTGGGCACGCCCGCGCCGCTGCCGGAGAGCGCCGCCGCCCGCGCGGAGATCGCCGCGGTGGAAGGCGCGCTGGACGAGGTGCGGTCCCTCTTCGGCACCGGCCGCTACCAGGCCGCCCTGCTGCGGGCCACTTCCGCCGCCGCCAGCGCCGAGTCGTCCGGCTACTGGCCGGTGCGGGCGGAGGCGCTGTTCTGGAAGGGGTTGCTGCAGGAGAAGACCGGCGCCTCCAGGCTGGCGGAGCAGACGCTGCGGCAGTCGCTGGTGGCGGCGGACCGCGCCCAGTCGGAGCCGGACCGGATCCGCGCCGCCTCCAAGCTGGTCTCGGTGGAGGGCTGGGTGCTGGGGCGGTTCGAGGAGGCGGCCTTCTTCGCCCAACTCGCCGAGTCGGAGCTGCAGCGCTTCCCCAACGACGAGATGCAGATGAATCTCGAGGTGCAGCGCGCGCTCTGGCTCGCCAACCAGCGGAGGCTGGAGGAGTCCATGGAGGCGTACCGGCGCGCGCTGGCGCTGGCCGACCGGGCGGTGGGGGCGGAGCACCCGCGCAAGGGGGTCCTGCTCTTCAACCTGGCCGGGGTGGAGGAGGAGCTGGGCCACCACGACGAGGCGATCTCGCTGCTGGACAAGGCGCTGAAGATCATCGCCGTCACCCGCGGGCCGCAGCACCCCACCGCGGCGTACGTCCACTACAACAAGGCGCGGTCGCTGCTGGCCAAGGGGGACTACCCGGCGGCGCACGAGCGCATCCAGGAGGCGATCCGGATCCGCGAGGCCACCCTGGGGCCGGACAACCCGGAGGTGGCGGACGCGCTGGACGTGCTGGCCACCATCCTCCAGGCGGACGGGCTGTACGCCGAGGCGCTGGAGGCCTCCGAGCGGGCGGTGGCCATCAAGCGCCACGCGCTGGGGCCGGACGCGCTGGACCTCTGCTACTCGCTGGAGAACACCGGCTTCGCGCAGCTGGCGCTCCACGCCCCGGCCAGGGCGGTGGGGCCCCTGGAGCAGTCCATCTCCCTGAGGGAGGCGGCCGGGCTGGCCCCTTCGGAGATGGTGCAGGCGCGCTTCGCGCTGGCGCGGGCACTGTGGGAGGTGGGGCGGGACCGGCGGCGCGCGCGGGCGCTGGCCACCTCCGCCCACGAGGGCGCGCTGATCCACAAGGACGCGACCGCCGCCGGGCAGATCGCCGGCTGGCTGGCGGCGCGAGGCTCGTAGCCCCGCCCTAGCCCGATCCGGACGCCTCGCTCTTCGGTGGAATGGGCGGGAGCGGCGCCACCGCGCCGGGTTCGGTAGGCGGTTCGCCCTCGGCGGCATCCGCTTCGACCGCCGGCAGGCCGGCGGGCTCCGGCGCCCGGAGCAGGCGGATCCGGTCCAGGCGGGGGCCCTCCTTGCTGTGGACGAGGAACTCCCAGCCCTGGTGGGCGAAGCGCTCGCCCACCTCGGGGAGCCGGCCGGCCAGCGAGCTGACGAACCCGCCCAGCGTGTCGAACTCCCCCTCCGGCAGCGCGAAGCCGAAGTTCTTCGCGAAGTCCGCCACCTCCAGCGCCGCGTCCACCAGGAACGAGCCGTCCGGCTGCTTCTCGACCAGGTTCTCCTCGCGTTCGAACTCGTCGCCGATGTCGCCGACGATCTCCCGCAGAATGTCTTCCAGGGTCACGATGCCCATGAAGCCGCCGTACTCGTCGACCACCACCGAGAGGTGGATCTTCTGCTTCTGCATCTCGCGCAGCAGATCTCCGATCGGCTTCACCCAGGGCACGAACACCGCAGGCCGCAA
>DATBSS010000318.1:0-4214 GCA_036559665.1 Myxococcaceae bacterium | reverse complement strand
GAGGGGCGGATCAAGCTCATCCGCAACCAGATCGAGGAGACCACCTCCGACTACGACCGGGAGAAGCTGCAGGAGCGGCTGGCCAAGCTGGTGGGCGGAGTGGCGGTGGTCCACGTCGGCGCCGCCACCGAGACGGAGATGAAGGAGAAGAAGGCCCGGGTGGAGGACGCGCTCCACGCCACCCGCGCCGCGGTGGAGGAGGGCATCGTCGCCGGCGGCGGCGTGGCGTACCTGCGCTGCCTGCCCGCGCTGGACGGACTCAAGATCCAGGGCGAGGAGGCCTTCGGCGTGGACATCGTCCGCCGGGCGCTGCTGGAGCCGATCCGGAAGATCTCCACCAACGCCGGCGTCGAGGGCGCGGTGGTGATCGAGAAGGTCCAGGCCGGCAAGGGCGCCTTCGGGTTCAACGCCCGCACCGAGACGTACGAAGATCTGGAGAAGGCCGGCGTGATCGACCCGACCAAGGTCGAGCGCACCGCGCTGCAGAACGCCGCCTCCGTGGCGTCGCTCCTGCTCACCACCGAGGCCATGGTCGCCGAGCGCCCGAAGAAGAAGGCCAAGGGCGGCGGTGGCGGCGGCATGGGCGGCGGCGGCGGGATGGGCGACTACGGCGGCGACGACATGGACTACTGAGCCAGGCGGAACGGCCGGCGCATGCCGGCCGCCCTTGGCGTCCCCCTGCCGCGGGGACTAGAGCGGGAGCACCCGCCAAAAAAAAGAAGTCCCGGCGCGCCCCACAACGCGCCGGGACTTCGGATGTCCGCCAAAACCGCGGGTGTTGAATCTCTAGAGCCCGCGATTCCCCTGTCGGCGGAAGCTGCGAAGGTTTTCGTGCGCTAGGCGGCCAGCTTCTGGCCCTGCCCACCCAGGCCCTGGAAGAGCTGGAGCACCTGGCCCAGCACCGCGATCATCTTGGTGATGGCGCCCAGGGCGTCCTGCGTCCCGCCGCCCTGCGCCTGCTGCGCGGGAGCCTGGGCCGCCGGGGCCTGAGCCGCCGGAGCCTGCTGGGCCGGGGCCGCGCCTGCGCCGCCGCCGAGCTGCTGCGCCAGCTGCTGGATCTGCTGGGTCAGGGCCTGGATCGGATCCTGCCCCGCCGCCTGCTGCGCGGGAGCCTGGGCCGCCGGAGCCTGCGCGCCCTGCGCCGCGTTGTTCGCGCCCGCGCCGGGGATGCCCAGCTGCTGGAGCAGGTTCTGGATCTGGCCGATGATCCCCTGCAGCCCGCCCTGCTGCGCGGGAGCCTGCGCCTGGCCGGGAGCGCCGGCCCCGCCGGCCGGGGCCGCGTTGGCGGCGCCGGGAGCGGTGGCGACCTGCTCGCCCAGCTCCTGGTTCCCGTCCATCCCGCCGCCCTTGATCTCGCGGCCGTCCTTCGTCCACTGCTCGGCGTCCTTGCCCATCACGAATTGCGCGTTCTGGGTGGTGTCGAACTTGGCGGGGCCCTGCTCCAAGGGGCCGGCCTTGCCGGTCTGCGCGTCGATCTCCGCCCGCTGGTTGCCGTCGGTGACCTCCAGCTTCTGGCTGACCGTGTTCTCCACCTTGACGTTGACCTTGGTGCCGTCGCCGAGGGTGAAGGTGGCGTCCTTGGGGAAGTCCCAGCGGCCGCCGTCCTTCTCAATCACGTGCGGGTCGCCCTGGATGTCGGTCTTCTTCCCGTCCGGCCCGGTGATGCTCCAGCTCGCGCCGCCGGTGGACTCGATCTTGTAGCCGCCCTTGGTGGTGATGCTCTTGTCGTCGCCGCTCATCGCGCCAGCGCCCGCGGTGGCGCCGCCGCTGCTGGAGCCCGTCGCCGCGCCGGTCCCGGTGCCCGCGTTCGCGCCGCCGGCCTGCGCCACGTTGCCGCCCGCCTCGGCGAACGCGTACGGCTTGCCGTCCGGCCCGATGCCCGCGAAGGCCCGGGCGGTGGCCGCCCCGGCGCCCGCGTTCGCGCCACCCTGCGCCGTCGCCCCGCCCTGAGCCTGCCCCGCGTCCGCCGGGTTCGGCGCGCCGGGCATGAACGGCCCCTGCGCCTGCGCCCCCGCGCCCGCCCCGAGCTTCGCCGCCAGCGCCTGCAGCGTCTGGATGATCTGCTGGAGCTGCCCGCCGAAGCCGGTCGCCCCGGCGCCGCCAGCGGCCTGGGCCCCTCCCGCGGTCGCGGTCGCCGCCGCCGCATTCGCCGTCGCCCACTGCGTGATCTGCGGAGTCTGGACAAAGTTCTGGCCAACTTGGAGCGCCATGTTTTTCTATCCTTTTGAATTGACTACGCCTCTCCAGGTGGTCTCACATGGGACCATGTAGGCGTAGGGTACAAATGTAGTATCGAGGGATACCTCGAAGAGTTTCTTGGAAAATAAGTAAACGAATTCCGCGGCGCTGAAGCGCGCGCCCGATCAGCCCGGCGGCGTGAGCTTGAGCGCGCGGTTGAGCTCGCGGCTCAGGGCGCGGACGTCCGAAAGCAGCTTGGGGAGGCAGGCGGCGGCCCCACCCCGGAGCGACTCCAGGGCCGCGTCCATGGTGAGGTGTTCGGCGAGGACGACGAAGGGGGCCCCTCGGCAGAGGGTCCGGCCCAGCTCCACGGCCTTCTTCCCGTGGGCGGGGGAGAAGTCCCAGCTGACCACCACCCCGGCCGGGGGATCGCCCTCCACCGCCGTGGCCTCGGTGAGGACGTTGGGCTCCATCCCCAGCATCTTCAGGGCGTCGGTGATCTGCCGGGCGCTGGCGGGGTTGTCCTCGTAGACGTCCACGCGCTGGCTGTGGGCGCGCGCCGGGCGCGCCGCGGGCGGCTGGGCGGCCAGGGCGCTGCGGATCTTCTCCCGCACCTCGCGGATCTCGTCGAAGGGCTTGAGCAGGTAGTCGATGACGCCCAGCTCCAGCGCCTGCTGGGCGGTCACCAGCGACGGGTAGCCCGTCATGATGATCACCCGGGAGTTGGGGTCCACCTTGCGCGCCTCCTGCGCCAGGTCGAGGCCGGAGAGGCCGGGCAGGTTCTTGTCGGTGACGATCAGGTCGTAGGGGCCGACGCGGAGCAGCTCGATGGCCTCCTCGGCCGTCTGCGCCTCGATGACGTCGCACTCCTTGCCCATCAGGTCCTTGAAGACCATCCGGATGATCGCCTCGTCATCCACCACCAGCAGGCGCTTGCGCGCCGGGGCCGCCTCGACCGCCGACGAGGAGAAGGTCACCCGGAACACGGTGGCGGGCGGCGGCAGGTCCGGCAGCGCCATCGGCGGGGCGAGGCTGATGGCGGCGCCGTGCTCCATGGCGATCCGCTTGCACACCGAAAGCCCCAGCCCGCTGCCGCGCGCCTTGCCGGTGACGTACGGCTCGAAGATCCGCTCGCGCAGCTCGGCCGGGATGCCCGGGCCCCAGTCGGCCACCATCAGCGCGGGCAGCCCGTTGTCGCGCTGGACCACGACCTTGATCCGCCCGCGGCCGCTGAGCGCGTCGCGCGCGTTGTTGAGCAGGTTCAGCACCAGCTGCTCCAGCAGCCGGGCGTTGCCCGCCACCAGCACGTCCGGGGCCGCGTCCACCTCCAGCGAGATGCGCGAGGCGTCCGGGTTGAGCTGGAAGTGCTTGACCGCGGCCTGCGCCGGCGCCGCCAGCGCCATCCGCTCCTTGGGCGCCGGCTTGTCGGAGGCGATGCGGATGAAGTCGGAGATGATCTGCTCCATCCGCTCCACCTGGGCCAGCAGCAGCGCCACCGGCGTGCCCGGCTGGGCCGACTCGTCCATCATCTGCGAGTAGGCCTTGATGCCCAGCAGCGGCTGGCGCAGCTCGTGGAGGACCTCCGCGGCGAGCTGGTTGGCCTGGTGGGTGGCCCGCCGGAAGGACTCCATGGCGGATCGCGCGCCGGAGAGGTCTCCCTCCTCGATGGCCTTGCGCAGCAGCTCCAGCGGGCTCTCCATGATCGAGCCGCAGCATGGAGCATGCGTGAGGGGCAGCGCAATCGCCGGAGAAAACGGTTGCAGGGCGGGCGCCCGGTCATGCGAAATGCCGGAAACCCGAGGCTCCGCATGCCCCAGACCGATCCCTTCCACGCCGTGGTCCCGCGCAAGCTCTCCGACGCCGAGCTGGCCATCGCCATGCGCCTGAACCTCGAGGCGGAGATGGACGCCATCAACCTCTACGCGGCGCACGTGGAGGCCACCGACAACGAGGAGGCCAGGGCCGTCCTCCGCCACGTGATGGACGAGGAGCGGGAGCACGCCGCGCTCTTCCGGGAGCTGATCAACCGGCTGGAT
>DATBSS010000317.1:0-3320 GCA_036559665.1 Myxococcaceae bacterium | reverse complement strand
GTCTTGTGGTTCTCCACCACCAGCGTGTTGGAGAACTTCGCGCCGAAGGTCAGCCCGCGGGACGCCGCCAGCCCCTGGAGCCGCCGCACCAGCTGCAGCGCCGCGTCCCACTGGAGGTCCTTGTCGAAGGACTCGCGGTGGGGCCGGACGTTCGCGTAGCCCAGCCGGTCGCAGAGCAGCTCCCGCACCGCCTCGTACCCCAGCAGCGTGGGGTTGAGCTTCACCACCACGTGGATGCCGGCGTCCGTGAGCAGGTGCTCGCAGATCCGTTCGATCTCCTCCGCCGGGCAGCCGTGGAAGGTGGAGAGGGTGATGCACGCGGAGAGACGGTCCGGCACCCGCGCGCGCTCCGGCCGCCAGTCGCGCAGGTCGGACGGCCAGGCGTCAAAGATGGCGTCCAGGCCGCGCCGCGCGTCCAGCATCCCGTCGATGAACGCGCGTACCGGCGGCGACTTGATGCCGGCCAGGTCGTAGCCCACCGACATGTCGAAGAGGAACTCGCCGTTCGGCCCGTCCAGGCCGATACCCAGGCCTTTCGCGCGCAGCGCGTGGAGCAGCACCCACGCCTTCTGGTACTCGCGGAGCGACGCGTCCAGCTTCAGCTCCTGCGACCACTCCACGTTGTACCCGACGTTCGTGGCGTCGATGCAGGGGCGCGGGATGACCAGCTCGTCGTTGATCTGGACGGTCTTCAGCTCCATCACCCGCCCGCCGGCGAGGTACGAGAGCACGATGTTCTGCGCGAGCTGCGACTGCGGACCCGCCGCCGGCCCGAGCGCGTTCGCCGCCCGTTCGCCGTGGAAGGTGACGGAGAGGTCCAGGCCCTCCGGCGCGCGGTGGAAACTGCGCGCGGGGAGGTCGAAGCAGCGGCCGAGGGGAAGCTCCGCGGCCATCCGGCGCAGGAGCGCCTCCAGCGGCTGGGGGATCAGGTCCGCCACGGACCGCTGGTTCTAGCAGACCGGCGGACGGACGGACCGCTTCAGTGCGCGAACGCCGGTTCGGCGCCCTCGAAGGAGAGGGAGATCTTCCCCTTCCCTTCCGAGTCCAGCTTGATCTGCACCGGGATGCCACGCTCGCGGTAAGGCTCCAGCGTTCGTTCCGCGGCGTCGAGGATGTCCTGGTAGCGCTCGTCCAGCTCCACCGCGACGAGGATGGCGAACTCGTCGCCGTCCTGGTGGCCGGCGTTCACGATGCTGCACCGCTGGAAGCGCGCCCAGCGGCCGTTCTCCATCTTCACCAGTTCGCCTTCGTAAGCCATCAGTACGTCCTCCGCGAACTGCATCGCCCAGGATGCAGCAAATCTACGGAGTCTTGATGCGGGCGTCGATACCCTCTCTGAAAATTTCTTTAACCACCCGTAACCAGGACAACAATTGACCTGATTCGACCATCACATTCGCAGTGGAGAGCGGCAGGTTGTTAAAGCTGTAAATTTGCTCGTCTGTTAATCTGTTTACTGAATCCGCTCCCCGCTGATCTCTTCAAGGACGGTGATCGCGGCGGCGATGTCCTGGTCGCCTTTCCCAGCCGCGCGAGCCAGTTGGTAGACCTCCTTCACCGCGGCGACGGAGGGCGTGGGGACGCGGTGCTTGGCGGCGCTGTCGAGGAAGAGCATCAGGTCCTTGAACATCAGGTCGATCGAGAAGTGGGTGTCAAAGTCTCGCCGGAGGACGGCGCCGCCCTTGAAGTCGTAGTAGGGCGATCGGAAGCCGGACGCCTGCACCACCTCCAGCACCTTGCGCGGATCGGTGCCGGCCTTCTTCGCCAGCAGCATCCCCTCGCACAGCCCCTGGAGCATCATGGCGATGAGCGCGTTCCCGGCGAGCTTCACCTGGGTGCCCGTCCCCACCTCGCCGCAGAGGATGGCCTTCTCACCGACGGCGGAGAACACCGGCTGCGCGCGCTCGAAGGCGGCGGTCTTGGCGCCCACCATCAAGAGCAGGGTCCCCTTCTCCGCGCCGTTCCTGGACCCCGTCACCGGCGCCTCGGCGAAGTCGATCCCCTTCGCCGCCGCCTCGGCCTCCAGCTCGCGCGTCAGCTCCGCGGAGACCGTGGAGAAGTCGATGAAGAGCTGGCCCGGACGCGCGCCGGCGAAGAGGCCGTCCTTCCCGAACGCCACCTCGCGCAGGGCGGGCGGATCCGCCACGCAGGTGCAGAAGGCGTCCGTCCCGGCGGCGACCTCGCGCGGCGTCCCCACCGCCTTCACCCCGTCCGCGGCGAGGGCCGCCGCCTTGCCGGGAGTCCGGTTCCAGGCGAGGACCTCGAAGCCCTTCTTCGCCAGGTTCCTGGCCATCCGGCTGCCCATGATGCCCAGCCCCACGAATCCGACCCGCGCGATGCGCTCCATGCACCCTTCCTTTCACGGCATCCGGCGCCCTAGATTGCCGGGCGTATGAAGTTGCCAGACCTCCACGGCGGCGAGAAGTCGAACGGGCGCGGAACCCGGCTCGCCGCCCAGGACCGGGCGGAGCGCCTGCTGGCGGAGAGCTTCCGCCTGCTCTCCCAGCTCTTCGGGAAGGCCGCGGACCTGATCGAGACCCAGCGCCTGCAGCGCCAGGGGTACGAGGCCCAGGGGAAATGGCTGGAGCGGCTGGACTCCGAAGAATCGTCCACTCGCCGACGTTGACCGCTTGCGTCCGGAGGGAGTCATTCCCATGTTTGGCGCCACCTCGCCCCTCATTCGAGTCGAGGACCTGCATGGGCTATCTCCTCGTAGTCGATGACGATTCCAGCCACCGGGCGCTGATCTCGGACGTGTTGGACGAGATGGGGTACCAGACGCGAGAGGCCGGCAACGGCCGGGAAGCGCTCGATCTCCTGGAGCAGGAGATACCCCAGGCGGTGCTGCTGGACCTGCGCATGCCGGTCATGAGCGGCTGGGGGCTGCTGGAGGCGCTGAAAAAACTGCCGCGCGCGCGCAACCTCCCCATCATCATCATCTCGGCCTATGGGTTCGAGTGGGAGGCGGAGCTGGTGGGGGCCTCCGGGTACGTCTCCAAGCCGGTGGACCTGGACAAGGTGCGGACCACCGTCCAGCAGATCGTCGGCCCTCCGCCCGTGGCGCTGTACCACTGAGGTAGCCTGCGCCGGATGGCAGTGGCTGCCCCGGCGGTGAAGGCCAAGGGACTCACCAAACGCTTCGGGACGTTCACCGCGCTCGACGGGCTGGACCTGGAGGTGGAGCGCGGGGCGTTCTTCGCGTTCCTGGGGCCCAACGGCGCCGGCAAGTCCACCACCATCTCGATCCTCACCGGCGTCTACGCGCGCGACGGCGGCGAGCTGGAGCTGCTGGGCCTGGAGGCGGAGCGGAACGCGCTGGC
>DATBSS010000316.1:0-4271 GCA_036559665.1 Myxococcaceae bacterium | reverse complement strand
CGGATCCGGATTGTAGGGTGGTAGGAGGTGTGGGGCAATGGACATGGCCTGGCGGCCGTGTCACGTCACCGGGGCACCCGTTTCCGCGCGGCGATGCGGTCCAGAAGGGCCCGAAGCAGAGGCTCCGGGCGGTCCGGGAGGGCGTGGTCGGTGGGGGAGTTGCGGGGAGCGGCCTGGGCCAGCGCCACCAGCTCCATCAGCCGCTCCTGCACCAGCGGGCTGTCGGGCTTCTTCGCCAGGGCGCGCCGGTACGCGCCGGCGGCGCCGGCGTAGTCGCCCAGGTGGAACAGGCGTTCACCCTCCTGCTCCTCGGTGAGCGGGAGCGGGGCCCCCCTCGCCGGCGTGTCGGAGCGGGGGGCCTTGGCGGAGGTGAGCTCCATGGGCTGGAGCGACTCCGCCAGCAGGGTCAGCTTCTCGCGGAGCGCGCCGTCGTCCGGGAACGCCTCCAGCACCGCGCGGTAGAGGCGGATGGCTTCCCCCATCTCGCCCCGGCGGCGGGCGCGGTCGGCGTTGGATTCGAGCTGCGCGCGCTCCTCGCGAGTCACCCCCGGGACTGTAGCGCTACTGGGGCTGCGGCGCGGTGCCCTTGAGGTTGAGCGACCAGCTCTTCAGGGTGCCCACGTCCTGGCGGGCGGTGTCCGCGACCTTGAGGGTCCAGGTGCCCTGCGCGCTCTCGCCTTTGAGGGCCTCCGACACGTCGAAGCTGCCAGTGACGTTGTCCGCCGACCCGCCCTCCTTGTTGGCCAGGACGATCTCCTTGCCGCTGGGGGCGATCAGGGAGACCACCAGGTCGCCGCGCCAGGTGTGGCCGATGTCCAGGTCCACGGTGGCGTTGGTGAGCTTCATCGCCTCCGGCACGTCGAGCGTGGAGGTGACGGTCTGGAGGTCGCCGATGGGCAGGTTGGGGGTGGCGGTCTTCTTCGTCTCCACGGGGGTGGGGTCGGTGGGCCCCTCGGTGTTGCCGTAGCGCTCCACCAGGAGCTTGGCCGCCTTGGCCACGTCCAGCTCGCCGGCGCCCTCGATGTCGGCGTTGATGTTGGCGTGGTCCAGCGCCGACTCGCGCAGGAGCTTGAGCGGGTTGATCTCGGTGAGCGGCACCTTGAGCGTGCCTTCGGCCTGCATCTTCCCGGCGAGGTCGTAGAGCAGCGCGGCGGCGCCGGCCACGTGCGGCGAGGCCATGGAGGTGCCGGACATGGACTGCAGCGAGGTCCCGCTGCCCACGGTGGAGACCACGTTGCTGCCGTCCGCCATGATGCCGCCGTTGCGGAGGGCGTCCTGGCCCTTCGAGACGTCGTTGCCGCCGCGCGAGGAGAAGGTGGCCGCGGTGTCGTCGTCCATGGAGATGGTGCCGCGGGTGTTGGCGGCGGCCACGGTGACGGCCTGCGGGTGCTGGAAGTTGCCCGGCGTGCCAATGGTGTTGGCGCCGGGGCCGGCGTTGCCGGCGGCGATGGCGATCACCATGCCCGGCCGTGCGTCGAGGATCTCCTTCAGCTTCTTGTGCAGCTCGTCCTGGGCGGTCGGCGGGACCTCGTCATCGCCGAGCGACATGTTGAGGACCATGGGCCGGCCGGCGGGCTTGGCGATCTCGTCGTAGTACGCGGCCGCCTTCTCCAGGCCCGACATCACCGAGGCGATGGTGCCGTTGCCGGTGTCGTCCAGCACCTTGACGCCGATGAAGTTGGCGTCCGGCGCCATGCCCTTCTGGTTGGCACTGTCCGCGAACATGATGCCGCTGACGTGGGTGCCGTGGTTGTGGCCGTCGTTCCAGGCCTCCTCCTTGTTGTCGAACACGTCCCAGAACTTCAGCCCGCGCTGGTCGGACTCCAGGAACTTGTGCGGGGCCACGCCGGTGTCGACGGTGACGACGATGGGGGAGAACGGCGAGCTGTTCCCCTTGATGCCCTGCTCGTGCAGCTTGTCCGCGCCGTGGACGACGATGTTCTGGTTGATCGCCTGCGGCCCCACCGCGCCCTGCTGGCCCGGCTCCACCACGTCGAACACCGGCTTGGCGCCCAGCTCCTCGGGGCTGGGGACGTGGACGCGCGCGTTCTCGAACACGATGGCGGCCGGGTTCTGCCGCTTGAGCTCCGCGAGCTGGAACTCGTCGAGCGTGACCACCTTCCGGCCGCCCGTGGAGAGGTTCTTCTCCACGTCGCTTTGCTTGAGATTCGAGAGACCGGAGATCGACTCCTGAGAGGACGGGAGCTCGACGACGTACTGCTTCGGCTGGGTGGGGGGGACGATGGACTGGGGCATGCGGCAGTTGTCGCATGATGTGGGCGACCGTCCCCTCCGAAAGCCTATTTACAGTGGAGCAAGGTTGCTCAGGGCTGCTCGCGCCACGCGGCGGTTCCGTACGGCGGCAGCGAGAGGACCCAGCTTCCGGGCACGATTTCGGACGCGGTGGCGCCGGGATCGACGAAGAGCGGCTGCAGCGACCCGGCGCGCAGGGGGAAGGCGTCCGACGAGGCGATGCTGGACAGGTTGTGGGCGACCACCACGCGCTCGGTGCCGTCGGTGCGGACGAAGACGAGCAGCGGGTTGAAGCCGAACATCGGCGTGAGCATCTCCAGCCCCTGGCCGGCGGCCAGCGCCGGCGAGCTCCTGCGCGCGCGGATGAGCTGCCGGTAGCGCGAGAGCAGCGAGGCCGGGTCGCCCGTCTGCGACGCCACGTTGGCGGTGCTCTGCCCGGGCGCGAGCGGGCTCCACGGCGCGCCGGCCGTGAAGCCGGCACCCGGGGTTGCGTCCCAGGCCATGGGCGCGCGCTTGGCCTCGTCGCCCCCGACCGCGGAGCTCTGCGCGCCCAGCTCGTCGCCGTAATAGATGAAGGGTGTGCCCGGGACGGTGAGCAGGATGGCGGCGGCCAGCCCAAGCCTCGGCGGGTCGCTCCCGATCACGGTGGCGATGCGGTCCTGGTCGTGGTTCCTGAGGAAGGGCGCGTCCACGGCGCCGAACGGGTAGGCGGCGCGCAGCTCCACCAGCTTGGTGGCGACGGCGACGGCGTTCTGGGTGAACAGCGACTCGATGATCCGGTCCGAGAGCGGGAAGTCGAAGCTCATCTGCACCTCGTCCCCGCCGCGGGTGGTCCGCTTTCCGTAGTACCGGGCGATGGTCTCGGTGTCGGTCCAGTTCTCCGCCACCACGGCCGCGTTCGGGTTGAACGTGGCGATGTGGTCGCGGATCTCCTTGAGGTACTGGTGCGTGCCGGGGGTGTGCTGCTGCCCGGGACCGGGCCCGTCCTCGATCAGGTACGGCGTGGCGTCCAGCCGGTACCCGTCCGCGCCGCGCTGGATCCACTGCGCCGCCACCCGCTTCATCTCGTCGCGCACCGCGGTGTTCCGGTAGTTGAGGTCCGGGAGCGCGGTGAAGAAAAGGCCGTAGTACCAGGCGCCGTTGCGCGGGTGCCAGACCGGGTCGGTGGACCACGGCTGCGTCCATCCCGGGTCCGTGGGGCTCCAGACGTACCAGTCCCGGTGCGCGGCGCCGGGCGAGCTGGCCGAGTCGACGAACCAGGGGTGCTGGTCGCTGGTGTGGTTCAGCGCCAGGTCCAGGTACACCTTGATCCCGCGCTGGTGCGCCGCGTCCGCCAGCGCCTGGAAGTCCGCCAGCGTCCCGTAGGCCGGCTGCACCAGGTCGTAATTGGTGGCGTCGTAGCCGTGGTAGCTGGGCGACTGGAAGATGGGCATCAGCCAGAGCGCGTCCACGCCGAGGTCCGTGGTCGTCGCCGGGTTGCCGTCGTTGAGGTAGTCCAGCCGAGAGCTCAGCCCGTTGAGATCGCCGTGGCCGTCGCCCGTGGAGTCCTGGAAGCTGCGCACGAGCATCGTGTAGAAGACCGCGCCCTGGTACCCGGGCGCCGCGGTCGCGGACGGCGGCGTGACGCGGACGTCCACCTCGGCGATCTGGGAGATCCGCCGCGGGTTGGCGTCGTTGTCCTGGGGCAGCGTCTGGTCGGCGATCAGGTTGCCGGTGGCGTCCACGATGCGCGCCACGAACCCCACGCTCGCGTGCGTGATCGGCGGCGCGCCGGTGGAGGGGTAGAGCGCCTTCCAGGGGATGAGGAATTCGGTGAAGCCGTTGACCTGGGAGGAGGCGATCGCGACCAGGTTGCGGCCCTGGTAGTCGACGATCCAGGGGTAGTCCGTCACTACGTTCAGGCTGCGCAGGCCGCCCTGCTCGTTGGCGGGCCAACTCGTGCCCAGCGGGATGGTGGGGAGGAACTTCGTCCCGGCGCAGAAGTCGGGCGCGAAGAGGGCGTTGGCCTTCACCCACTG
>DATBSS010000315.1:0-13647 GCA_036559665.1 Myxococcaceae bacterium | reverse complement strand
CGGCGAAGGGAACGAGACCGAGTTGGCCGTCGGGGGCGAGAAAAAGCCGATGCACACCGCCGAGGAGTGGCAGGAGAGGCCGGAAGGCGAGCTGGTAGAGCCTCTGGGCTGCGCCTTGATACGCGGCGTCGCCGCTGGCGAGCGCGTCGTGCAGGCGTGAGACGGCAGAATCAATGGGTGCGGCGGGGCCGAGATCCAGGGCGCGGGTGTGTCCATCCGGGACGAGCACCATCGCCAGGTATCGGAGCTGGCCCGGAATTTTCATTACTGGCGCGCCGGGCCTGGGGACCAGCGGCTTATCGGCGTAGGCGATGAATTCGACGAGCGCGCCCTCCGGTGGGAGAGCGGCAGCGACGCGCTCGACGATATCAGTGGGAGAAGGCAGTGCGTTCAGCGCGCGCAAGGGTGCCGAGCGCCTGGCGAGGTCAGCTTCGAGATCGTCTCCCTGACTGGTGAGCTCTTGCAGGCGTTGTTGGTGCTCGGTTGGAGTGCGCGAACCGGGGCCGTCAAGCGACAGCATGGCGACCTGGGTACGCAAGTCGCGCAGGCGCTCGAAGGTGTGGCGATCCTGGGTGTCGAGGCTCCGATAGATGGTGCGGGAGGTGCCGGCGATCTCCTCGGCGGAGCGGCCCTTGAGGAGCAGCGCAGCGGTGAGGGCCAGGTGCCGTGCGCCTGCGTCGTCTACCTGAGAGCGAAGGAGGGCATAGAGGCGCTCTTCATCCTGGCGGAGCGACTGGAGGAAGCTTTCCAGCCGCGACTCGGAGAAGTCGAGCGCCTCCAGGCGCAGGCGTTCCTCGGAGAGGTTGAAAGCACGCGCGAAGAGAGGCAGCGCTTCACCGCGGCGGCGCTGCGCCAGACGGAGCAGTGCGAGGTCGTTGACAACGCCGGCGGTGTTGGAATCCTTGCCGTGGGAGGTCGCTTCATGGATGGCGAGCGCGCGCTGAAGGAGGGGCTCGGCCTGATTGTACAATCCCTGGTACCTGTAGACATTGGCGAGACGTCTGAGGAGTGCGGAGCTGGAGGGTTTGTTCTTGCCAAGGGATGCTTCATAAATGGCGAGCGCGCGCTGAAAGAGGGGCTCCGCCCGGTTGAGCTGCCCCCGAGATGCCAGCAGAGCGGCGAGGTTCTCGAGCGCTTCGGCGACGAAGGGGTCGTTATTGCCGTGGGCCGCTTCATGGATGGCGAGCGCGCGCCGGAGAAGTGGCTCGGCCCGATCGTGCAAGCGCATGCTCGCCGTATGGAATTCCGTCGGCGTACCGGCCCGCCTCCAGGAACCGCTTCGCTTCGTCGAAGGCCGCCTTCGCCTCCAGCAACCGCGCATCCGTCCCGGCGTCCCGGGCCACCGCTCCCGCCGCGCAGCACAGCACGGCCACCGCCATCCACCCGAGCCATCGCCGCACGGGGCAGAGGTTACTTCATCCGATCGTCCAGGAACCGTGCGACCCGCGCAAAGAACTCCAGCATGTTCTCCCTGCGGCTCATCGAATGCCCCTCGTCGGGTGCCACCATGTACTCGACGGGAATTCCGCGGCGGCGCAATCCGCGAACGACAGTGTCCGCCTGGGCACGCGGCACACGTGGGTCGTTCTGGCCCTGGTAGACGAAGAGCGGCGCGCGGATCTTGTCGATGTCGCGAATGGGGCTGAGGTCCTCGAGAAGCCTGGTGTCGCCGAACTCGTCCAGGATGATGTTGCGGAGCCTTGGATCAGCCGACTCGAGAAGCGCCTTCAGGTCGGAGAGACCGAAAGCCTCGACTCCGGCACGCCAGAGCGCCGGCTGGCGCGTGAGCCCCATCAAGACGAGATAGCCACCGTAGCTGGCGCCGAAAGGGACGATGCGGTCGGGATCGGCCCAGGACTGCCTCCGGATCCACATGTTCACGGCTTCGAGGTCCTTGATGGCGTCGGCGCGCTTCTCGCGATTATCCGCGAGCTCGAAGGCGCGTCCGAAGCCGGTCGAGCCGCGGATGTTCGGCGCCACCACCGCGTACCCCAGGGAGGTGAAGAAGCGAAAGAGCGGGTCCCAGTAGAGCGTCGTGCTGCCGGAGGGTCCGCCATGGAACAGGACGATGACGGGATGCTTCTGATCGGGCGCGGTTCCCTTGGGCACGTGCACGTTCAGCGGCAACGCCACGCCGTCGAACGCCGTGGCGTTCTCGATCGCGACGGCCACTGGAGGCAGGTCGCCGAGCCCCGGGCGCTTGTCGTCACGCAGCGGCTTGACCTCGCCGCTGGCGGCGTCAGCGAGATAGACGTCGGTCGGGCTGTCGGGTGCGGATGCGGTCAGGACGAGGCTCTTGCCATCGGCCGAAAATGACCCGAGCCCGATCGTGCCGAGCAGGGTTTTCACGGGAATGACTGGAGCGAACGAGCGCCCGTGCAGGATCCGCGCTTCGGAATGGTTCCCCGCGTCGATCGCGACCGCCACGAGGTCGCCCCGCGGCGACACCGCGATGTCCGTCATCCTTCCCGTGGGTGGGTCGTCGGCGCGATAGCGCGCCCCTTCCGCAAGCGTCCTGGCGTCGAGGGCCACGAGTGAATCCTGCTCGCCGCCTTCGTCGGTCGCCACGAAGATGCGGCTCGCATCCGGCGAATACGCGGCGGCCCGGATGCCTGCGCGCCTGCCCTCCGGAGGATAGACCTGCCGGGCCCTTCCCGTGACCAGGTCCACTTCGACCGCGATCTGGTCCGACATGGAGAGGTCGCGCAGCAGGAGCACGCGTGTCCCATCGGCCGAGATGTCCGCGGGGGAGGCGTCGAACCGGTCGGTGTAGACGGCCCTGGGCTCACCACCTTCGAGGGGCCGCACGAAGAGTGTGGTCCCCGGAGCGCCGGCGACGTGCCCCGTGTAGACCAGCGTGCTGGGGCTGCGTCGTGGCAGCAGAAACCCGTCGCGATGGTGGAGCGGCCCGGTGGGCGTCAGGTCGACCGTGCCGGTCCCATCGACACGGCAGCGGTAGATGTGGAAGCGCTCGTCGCCCCCCTTGTCCATGAGGAAGACGACGTGCTTCCCATCGCGCGTGAATTTCGCGGACATCACGCGATCGGGTCCGCCGGCGATCTTCCTGGGCGCTTCGCCGGGCCTGCCGGCGTCGCCTACGTAGATCTCGGGCAAGCCGCCGCGATCGGAGCCGAAGAGGACGCGTTTGCCATCATTCGAAAGCGACGCGCCGTAGTTGGCGAATGCGTCGACGATCGCCGCTGCCTTCAGCATCAGGGCTTTGTCGCGCGCCTTCTCAGCCTCGCTGAGCGGCGTGGGCGATTCGGCGGAGAGGGTGGCGAGAAGGAGAAGGCAGGGAATGGTCCGCATGGTCCGAAACCTCCGATGAGGAGGTGCCGGCGGAGCGGCGAGCGATTCAGACCGCCCGGTGCCTACTCCTCCACCGGGGGCGGCAGGTCCGGCAGCAGCCGCTGCACCAGCGGCAGGATGGCGCGGCTGTTGATGGGTTTGTTCAGCACCGCGTCCGCGCCGGCCGCCACGCCCTCGCTCCGGATGGCGTCCCCGGTCTGGCCGGTGAGCAGCACCAGTGGCACCTTGCGGACGTGCGGCAGGTCGTGGGCGCGGACGCGCTTGACGAAGTCGATCCCGTTCATGCCGGGGAGCTTCACGTCCGCGATGACCAGGTCCACCGGCATGACGCCCAGCACGCTGAGCCCGCGCTCGGCGCTGTCCGCCTCCAGGTACTCGAAGGGGAGCCCCATCAGGTAGATCTTCACGACGTCGCGGATCGCGGCGCTGTCATCGACGAGCAGGACCGTCTTCTTCGACACGAGCGCCTCCAGAGCGCGCCCCCCCGTCACCACGCGGCCAGTCGGGAATTCTGCCTCAGGACAAGCCCGACGCGCCATTCGGCTCCGGCGGCTTCTCCGGCGCGGGCGCGGGCGCGGGGACGGCCGCCGGGGCCGGGGCCTGCAGGGCCGAGGTCGACCCGTTGCCCTCCACCCGCCCGGCCGCCGCCGCGCCACCGCCGGTCCGATCGCGCAGCGTCTTCACGAAGTCGCCCACCCGGCTGGACTCGGAGCGGAGCGAATCGGTCGCGGTCTCGGTGGCGCGGAGCTGATCCATGCTCCGGTCCATCATCTTGGTGAGGTCACCCACCGCGGTGAAGATCTGCCCGATACCGGCGTTCTGCTGGTTCACCGCGGCGGCGATCTGCCGCACCGACGCGGCGCTGTCGCGGACGATGGCGGAGAGCTGGCGGATGGTGTCGCCGGAGGCGCGGACCTGCTCCAGGCTGCGGTCCACCTTCTCCACCCCGCGGTCGCTCATCGAGACCGCCGAGCGGATCGCCTCGCCGATGGTCTGGAGGATGTCGCGGACGTGGTTGGTGGCCTTGATGGACTGGTCCGCCAGGGTGCGGATCTCCCGCGCCACCACGCCGAAGCCCTTGCCGTGCTCGCCCGAGCGGACCGCCTCGATGGCCGCGTTGAGCGCCAGCATGTTCGACTGGTCCGCGATGTCCTTCACCGTGACGGTGATGTTGGCGATCTGCCGGGCGCGGTCGTCCAGCTCGCGGATCTTGGACGACATGTCCTTGACCTGGTCGCGGATGTCGGTGAGCCCGGAGAGGCTCTGCTCGGTCACCGTCTCGCCGGCGCGGCTGACCTGGTCCGCGAGCTCAGCCTGCTTGAGCACGCTCTCCGCCTTCTGCGCGGCGAGCTGGGAGGTCTGGCGGATCTCCTGCGCGGTGATCTGCGTCTCCTGGAGCGCGGCCGCCTGGGCGGAGAGCACCTCGGTCTGCTGGAGGCTGGAGGCGCCCAGCTGCCGCGCCGCGCCCTCCAGCGCCTCGGCGGACGCGCGCAGGCTCTGGGTGTCCTTCACCAGGTCCCGCGCGTGCTGCACCGCCCAGGAGAGCTCCGCCGTCCGCTGCAGCGCCACCGCGGTGCCCGCCGCCAGGTCGCCCAGCTCGTCCGCGGAGAGCCAGGCCGGCGGCCGCGGCGGCCCGGACACCAGGGAGTCCACCGCCGACCGGATCTTCCTCGCCGCCTGCGCCTGGCGCGCCCCCAGCCGCTGGAAGCCCATCACCGCCGACCCCAGCACGGCCGCCAGCGCCACCGCCGCCGCGATCTTCGAGCCTACGGGATGGTACGCCGACCACAGCGGCACGCTCCCGCACGCGGCCGCGGCCAGCGAGGCCGTCGCCGCCCGGTAGCCCAGGTACCAGCTCAACCGGGGCAGGTACGGCCCGGCCGCCTGGGGCCGCGCGCCGGGCGACTTGAGGGACTCCTCCACGAGCGCCGCGCCCACCCGCGCGTCCAGCCCCTGCCGGGGCGGGAACAGCGCCACCGAGGAGAGCAGGATGGCGCACACCGCCCCGAACAGCGCCGAGGTCGGGCCCAGCTCACCCAGCGCCAGCAGTCCGCCGAAGGTGGCCGCGGCGGCGAAGGCATGGCACGCCAGCACCGCTACCTCCACCCGCCCGGGCAGCTCCAGCGCGCGGAGCAGCCGCGCCGCCGGGGTGTCGTCCCCGTAGGTGGCCAGCGCGCCCGCCACCAGTGGTCCGGCCCACAGCTGCGCCAGCACCACGCCGCCCAGCAGCAGCGCGCCCACCGCCAGCGCCGCGCTGGTGCCGGGCGCCATGGTCCCGCCGCCGGAGAGCGCCTCGGCGAGCGCCGCGTATGGCGGCAGAGACACCGCGAACGTGACGCCGATGGTCCCGGCGACCGATAACCGCTTGCTCGATGGAACTGGCTGGCTCACTGGGATGGCCGTGACGTGCCCGGAAGCGTCCCGAGGGACGGTATTCGACTCTTCCGAGGGTGCGCAATTTTGGGACCGCCCGCCGGCTACCCCATGGCCGGGCCGGCGGACATCTCCTTCAGCCCTTCCTCGATGCTCACCACCGGGCGGTACCCTAGCTCGACCCGCGCCTTCCGGTCGTTGACGGTGACCGCCTCGCCGATCAGCTTCAGCTCGGACCGGGTGATGGGTGGCGGCTTGCGGGCCCGGAGGAAGGTCCAGATCGCCTCGGTGACGAACGACACGGCGGAGATGATGGGCCTTGGGACGGACCGGTTCCCGGGGCTAACCCCCTGCGTCCCCAGCATCTGGGTGACGAAGGCCCGGAACTCCACCGGTTCACCGTCGGTGAGGAAGTAGACCTCCCGGGGCTTGCCCTTCTCGGCGGCCAGCAGGCAGCCCTCCACCACGTTGCGGACGTGGCAGGTGGAGGTGAGATAGCGCCCGCCGGAGATCCAGGCGAAGCGGCCGTCCTTCACCGCCTTGATCATCTCCGCCAGCACGGTGGTGTCGTCCTTCCCCCAGATGAACCGCGGCCGGACCACCACCGTCTCGCGCTCCGGGCAATTGCCCGCCAGCACCTGCCGCTCCGCCATGCCCTTGGTGATGGAGTAGTTGCCGATGGGGTACTTCGGCAGGGGCCGGTTCTCGTCCGCGTTGACGATGGGCCCGCTGCCCACCAGCACCGCCTCGGTGCTGATGTGGACCAGCCGCTTCACCCCCGCCGCCAGCGACGCCTCCAGCACGTTCTCCGTCCCGCGCACGTTGGCCTCGACGAAGTCCTTCCGCGGCCCCCAGGCCTTGGCCAGCGCGGCGGAGTGGAAGACCCACTGGCACCCGGTCATCCCCTCGCGCATGGCGGCCGCGTCGGACAGCTCGCCGCGGACCTCCTCGGCGCCGGCGGCGCGCACCGCCTGGACCGCCGCGTCCGACCGGGCCAGGGCGCGGACCTCGTGCCCCTTCTCCCGCAGCACCCGGATCAGCCGGCGGCCCACGAACCCCGAACCACCCGTCACGAACGTCTGCATGGCGACGCATCATCCTTGTCAGCCCAGGGGCCGTCATCTACCTTGCCGCGCCCTCCCATGTTCCGGAAGCTCCTCATCGCCAACCGCGGGGAGATCTCGCGGCGGATCGGCCAGGTGGCCCGCGCCATGGGGGTCTCCACCGTGGCGGTCTACTCGGACGCGGACGAGAAGCTGCCCTTCGTGCGCGAGGCGGACGAGGCGGTCCGCATCGGCCCGCCGCCCGCCAAGGACAGCTACCTCAGCATCCCCGCCATCCTCGGCGCGGCGAAGAAGACCGGCGCCCAGGCCATCCACCCCGGCTACGGCTTCCTCTCCGAGAACGCGGACATGGCGCGCGCCTGCGCGGACGCCGGCGTGGCCTGGGTGGGCCCGCCCCCCGAGGCGATGGCGCGGATGAAGGACAAGAGCCAGGCCCGGAAGATCGTCCAGGCGGCCGGCGTCCCGGTGGTGCCGGGGACCGAGGGCGTGGTGCCGGACGTCGAGACCTGCCAGCGCGAGGCGGCGCGGATCGGCTTCCCCGTCCTCTGCAAGGCGGCGAGCGGCGGCGGCGGCATCGGGATGGCGGCCGCCAAGGACCCCGCGGAGCTGGAGAAGGTGTTCCGGCAGTGCACCGACCGGGCGAAGGCCGCCTTCGGGCGCGAGGGCGTGTACCTCGAGCGTTACTTCCCGCGGCCCCGGCACATCGAGGTGCAGATCCTGGGCGACCACCACGGTCACCTCATCCACGGGCTGGAGCGGGAGTGCTCCATCCAGCGGCGCCACCAGAAGGTGGTGGAGGAGGCGCCCTCCCCGCTGTTCCTGAACGGCGCCAACCCCGAGCTGTACGCCTCGCTGCTGGAGGCGGCGGTGAAGGCGGCGCGCGCCTTCGGCTACGCCAACGCGGGGACGGTGGAGTTCCTCTACTCCGACGGCGCGGTCTACTTCATCGAGATGAACGCCCGGCTCCAGGTGGAGCACCCGGTGACCGAGCTGACCACCGGGCTGGACTTGATCGGCTGGCAGCTCAAGATCGCCTCCGGCGAGAAGCTCACCGTGAAGCAGGAGGACGTGCGCCGCTGCGGCGCCGCCATCGAGTACCGCATCTACGCCGAGGACCCGGTGAAGTTCTTCCCCTCGCCCGGCACCATCCAGGCCTGGACCCCGCCGGCCGGCGAGGGCGTGCGAGTGGACGCCGGCTACGAGCAGGGTTCGGTGGTGACCCCGCATTACGACCCGATGATCGCCAAGCTGATCGTCACCGGGCGCGACCGGGCGGAGGCCATTGCCCGCTCCCGCGCCGCGCTGGAGGCGTTCTCCGTGGAAGGCATCAAGACCAACCTCCCGCTCCACCGGCGCATCGCCGCCGACCCGGCGTTCGCGGCCGGGACGCTGGACACCAGGTTCCTCGAGGAGCACGCACGGCCCTGAGCGAGCGAGGCCGGCACGAAAGGACACAAAAAGCCATGCCGAACGTCCCCGCGCACATCACCGGCACCGTGTGGAAGATCGAGGTCAAGGTCGGCCAGACCGTCGCCTCGGGCGAGGTACTGGTCATCCTGGAGTCGATGAAGATGGAGATGCCGGTGGAGGCCCCCGAGGGCGGCGGCGTGGTGAAGGAGATCCGCTGCAAGGAGGCCCAGGCGGTGAACGAGGGCGACGTGCTGGTGGTGCTCGGCTAGGCCGCCGTGGAGCGCGGCATCCACATCGAGGACCGTCCGGACGGCGTCCGCGCGCTCACCATCGCCAACCCCAGGAAGCGCAACGCGCTCGACCCGGGGCTCCTGGACGACCTGATGGCGGCGCTGCGGAAGCCGCGCGGGGACGGGGCGCGGGTGCGGGCGCTGCTGCTGCGCGGGGACGGGAACGACGCCTTCTGCTCCGGCTACGACCTCGCCGCGCTGGACACCATCAGCGCCGCCGGCCCCCTCCCGGACGAACAGCTCCAACGCGTGCTGGAGGCGCTGGAGGCGCACGACGCGCCCTCGGTGGCGTACGTGAACGGCCCGGCCTTCGGCGCCGGCTGCGAGCTGGCGTGTGCCTGCGACCTCCGGGTGGGCGATGAGCGCGCGGTGTTCTCCATGCCTCCGGCGAAGCTGGGCTTCGTCTACGCGCCGGAGGGCCTGTCGCGGGTGGCGGGGCTGGTGGGACCCTCGCGCGCCAAGCGGATGTTCTTCCTCGCCGAACGGCTGACCGCCCGCATCGCGCTCGACGCCGGGCTGCTGGACGAGCTCCACTCCGAGGCCGGGGCGGCGGCCGCGGTGGACGCGCTCTGCGCCGGGCTGGCCTCGGGCGCGCCGCTGGCCATCGCCGGGATGAAGCGCGGCTTCCGGTGGCTGGGCTCGCCCCTGCGCACCGCCGAGGAGCGCGCGGAGCTGGAGCGGCTGCGGCGCGCCTCCTACCGCTCCGCCGACGCGCGCGAGGGCCGCGCCGCCTTCATGGAGAAGCGCCCCCCGCGGTTCACCGGCCAGTGAGGCGGCGGCCCGCTGCGTGGGATGCCTGGGGCAAGGCCCGCTCGCCTAGGCTCCCCCGCCAACCATGCCCACCCGTTTCCGCTTCGCCGCCGCGGCGCCGCTGCTGGTCGCCTGCGCGTGCTCCCATCCCGGCTCGCCCATGACCACCGACGACCCGGCCGCCCGCCTGCAGGCGCTCGCCGCCGAATACTGGGAGGACCACCTCAAGCAGAGCCCGGTCACCGCCACGCACCTGGGTGACCGCCGCTACGACGGGGAGGTCTCGGACGAGTCGCCCGAGGCGCTGGAGGCGGAGGCGGCGGGGTGCCGCTCGTACCTGGAGCGCGCCCGGCAGGTCCCCGAGGCGCCGCTGTCCGTGGAGGACCAGGTCACCCGCGCGATGCTGATCCGCACGCTGGAGAACCAGCTCGCCGGGCACGAGTGCCACTTCGAGGAGTGGGTGGTGGACCACATGGACGGCGAGGTGGTGGGGATCCTCAACCTCCCCTCCATCCAGCGCAGCGGCACGCCGGAGGACCGGGCCCATCTCCTCTCCCGCTGGCGGAAGCTGCCCCGCCACGTCGACCAGTCGGTGGCGAACCTCCGGCGCGGGCTGGCCGCCGGGAAGGTGGCCACCGCGGACTCGGTGGGGCGAACGCAGGAGGAGCTGGACAAGCTCCTCGCCCAGCCCGCCGCCGACTGGTCCCTGATGCAGCCCGCCGCCCAGGGCGGCCCCGACTTCGCGCGCGACCTGGCCGCCACCATCGACGGCCCGGCCGGGCTGCGCGCCGCCTTCACCCGCTACCGCGACTTCCTCCGCGACGAGGTGAAGCCGAAGGCGCGGCCGGATGATCGCGTGGGGTTGAAATGGGTCCCCGGCGGGTCCGGGTGCTACGCGCGCCAGGTCAGCATCCACACCACGCTGGACCTGTCACCCGCGGCGCTGCACCAGCTGGGGCTGGACGAGGTGAAGCGCATCGAGGCGGAGCTGTCCGCGCTCGGGCGGCGCGCGCTGGGGACGGGCGATCTCAAGGAGATCCAGCGCCGGCTGCGGTCGGACCCGTCGCTGTTCTTCCAGACGCGCGAGGAGGTCGAAGCCAAGGCCCGGTCGGCGCTGGCGGCGGCCCAGGCGGCGGCGCCGCGCTCGTTCGGCCGGCTCCCCCGCACCCCGTGCGTGGTCAAGCGCATCGAGCCGCACGAGGAGGCGAACACCACCATCGCCTACTACAAGCCGGCGGCGAGCGACGGCTCCCGGCCGGGGACCTATTACATCAACACCTTCGCCCCCCAGACGCGCCCGCGCTACGAGGCGGAGGTGCTGGCGTTCCACGAAGCGGTGCCCGGCCACCACCTCCAGATCTCCATGGCCCAGGAGTTGGAGCAGCTCCCGGCGTTCCGCCGCCACTCCGGCGCCACCGCGTTCATGGAGGGCTGGGGCCTCTACTCGGAGCGGCTGGCGGACGAGCTGGGCCTCTACTCGTCCGACCTGGACCGCATGGGCATGCTCTCCTTCGACGCCTGGCGCGCCTGCCGCCTGGTGGTGGACACCGGGATGCACGAGCTGGGGTGGAGCCGGCAGCAGGCCATCCAGTTCATGCTCGACCACTCGGTGCTGGCGGAGAACAACGTGGTCAACGAGATCAGCCGCTACACCGTCATCCCCGGGCAGGCGCTGGCGTACAAGGCGGGCCAGCTGGAGATCCTGCGGCTGCGGCGCGAGGCGGAGCGGCGGCTGGGGAAGAAGTTCGACCTGGCGGCCTTCCACGACGAATTGCTCCGGCACGGGGCGGTGGCGCTCTCCGTCCTCCGCGAGCAGATGGAGCGCTGGATCGCCGCGCGCGAGTAGCGCTCGGCCGCCTCCGTGCCCAGGTTCCACCCGTGGCCACCGAAGAGGCGCCCCGGGTCAGGTACGGCTCCACGCTGGACTTCCTGCGCGCGCTGCCGGGGCCGGCGCGCCGCTTCTGGCTGCTGGTGGTGGCCACCGGGCTCCTGGCCGGCCTGGGAGCGGCCGGCCTGCTGCTCGCGCTCCGGGCGGTCCAGGCCGCCGCCTGGGGCGCGTCCGGCCACGCGGGCTTCCTGGAGGCGGTCGACCGGTCGGGCGGGCTGCGGCGCGTGCTGGTCCCCACCGCTGCGGGCGTGCTGGTGATGCTGGCCTCGGCGGCGGCGCGGCGGCCGCTCAAGGGGTACGGCACCGCCGGCATCATCGAATCCATCTGGGCCCGGTCCGGGCGGATGCCGCTGCCGTGGGCGCTGTTCCGGGGAGCGGTCTCCATCGCCGCGGTGGGCCTGGGCGCGCCGCTGGGCCGCGAGGGCGCGCTGCTCAGCTCCGGCGCCGCCACCGCCTCCGCGCTCTCCACCCGCTTCCAGCTAGGCCCCGAGCAGCGCCGCCTGCTGGTGGCCTGCGGCGCCTCCGCGGGGATGGCCGCCGCCTACAACGCGCCCATCGGCGCCGCGCTGTTCGGGCTGGAGGTGCTGCTGGGGAGCTTCGCCCTGGAGCTGTTCGGGCCCATCGTGATCGCCTCGGTGATCGCCACCGCGGTGGCCCGGCTGCTCATCGGCGACCACCCGGCGTACCTCATCCCGCACTACGCGGGCGGGGCGTGGACGGTGGCCGTGGCGGCGTTGCTGGGCCCGCTGCTGGGGGTCGCCTCCGCCATCTACGTGCGCACGGTGAGTGCCTTCTCCCAGGCGCTGGAGCGGCCGGGCCGCCTCCGCGCGCTGGTCTCCCCGGTGGTGGCGATGGCCGCGGTGGGCGCCTCCGCGCTCTGGTTCCCGCAGCTTCTGGGGAACGGGTACGAGTCGGTGAACGCGGCCCTGGTGGGGCAGCTGCCGATGGCGCTGCTGCTGGTGCTCCCCTGGCTGAAGATGGTGGCCACCGCGGGGGCGGCGGGCGCCGGCGTGCCGGGCGGGTTGTTCACGCCCTCGCTCTTCTTCGGCTCCATGCTGGGCGGGGCGGTGGGCCACCTGGTGGTCCAGGTCGCGCCGGGGGCGCCGCCGGAGGGGGCCTTCGCCCTGCTCGGGATGGGCGCGGTGCTGGCCGGCACCACCCACGCGGCGGTGTCCTCGGTGCTGCTCATCTTCGAGCTCACCGGCGACTACGGCGTGGTGCTCCCGCTGATGGTGGTGTCGGTGCTGGCGGCGGCGGTCAGCCGGCGCCTCGCTCCGCAGTCGCTCTACACCGAGGTGCTCCACCGCCGGCGGGTGGCGCTCCCGCAGCTCCAGCCGCCCTCCTGGCTCACCCGCGCGAACGCCGGGCAGCTGATGGAGCCCGGCGCGGTCACCCTGCGGGAGGACGCCTCGCTGGACGAGGTGATGGCCACCTGGCTGGAGCTGGAGCCGGGGCACGACATCCACGTGACGGCGCCGGACGGTCGCTACCTGGGCCCCATCCTGGTCGAACGCCTGCGCGGCCACGCGCCCGACCACCAGAGGCTGCGGCGCACCACCGCCCGCGAGCTGGTGGACCACTCCATCCCCCGGGTGCGCGAGGACATGGCCATCTCCGAGCTGGCCGCGCTCTTCGGCCGGGTGGGCGTGGAGCGGCTCCCGGTCGTGGACGCGGGCGGCCGCCTGGTGGGAACCGTGGGCAAGTCGATCGTGTTGTCCAAGGGACTCTTTTAATGGGCACTGCGGACCATCGCGGGTGGGCCAGGCGCTGGGTGGCGGGCGCGCTGGGAGGAGCCCTGCTCCTGGGCGTGCTGGGCGCGCGCGCGGTCCCGCCGCCGCCGCCGCTCCTCTGGACCGACCCGGCCAGGCGCTCCGAGGCGCCCCCCGGGCCGGAGCCTCCAGGGGCCCTGGCGCCGGGCGGTCAGGCCGGGGGACGGCCGGGCGTGGGCCCCGCGCTGATCTGGCTGTTCCCCATGGCGGGCCAGCTCTCCAGCCCGCCAGGGGCGGGGGAGTAGCGGGCCTTCGGGGGCTACGCGTCCCCGAACAGCTCGCTCATCTTCAGCCGCAGCGCGGAGGCGATCTTGTAGAGCGAGGAGATGGAGGCCGAGGACTCGGCGCGCTCGATCTGCGAGAGCAGCGAGACGGACAGGCCGGTGCGCCGGGCGAGCTGCTTGAGCGTCAGCTCCTGCGTCTTGCGCGCGTCGCGGATGGTGCGGCCGATGGCGCGGTGGAGGTCCGCCTCCGGGTCCTTGGAGAGGCCCTTCTTGGCCAGGGCGTTGCGCACCGTGGCCAGGAACTCGGCCGGCTCCAGGGGCTTCTTGACGTAGTCGGACGCCTGCGCCTTGAGCGAGGCCACCGCCGTGTCCACGTTCGGATAGGCGGTGGCGACGATGACCGCGATGTCGCTGTCCACCTTCCGGATCTGCTCCAGCACCTCCGTCCCGGAGAGCTGGGGCATCATCATGTCCAGCACCACCAGGTGGTAGTCGGCGCTCTTGAGGATATCGAGCGTCTTGGTCGGATCCGAAAGCGTGGTGACCTCGTAGCCCTCCTTGGTGAGGACG
>DATBSS010000314.1:0-7768 GCA_036559665.1 Myxococcaceae bacterium | reverse complement strand
CCTCGGAGCCCTTCATCTACCAGCTTGATTGCAACGGGCCGATCGAGCTTGACCTCGTGGGCCCGCCAGACCGAGCCCATCCCGCCCTTGCCAATCTGCTTCTCCAGACGGTACTTCCCCTCAAGCAACTCTCCCGTCTTTACGAAGGAAGCCGGCTGGAATCCGTTCCCGCACGAGCGGCACGATTTGTCCGTTGCGTCGACGAGTGCCCCACAGCGAGGGCACGCAGGCATAGTGCCTCCGGAGGCTGAAGTGCCCGCATAGCAAGCATCTCCGCCCAGTGCGCTGTCCAGGGATTTCGGTAACCCCTGCTCTGAGTAGGTTCGAGAGCGCGGTAGGGAGCCGCAGCCCTCAGAAGTTGAACGAGGCGCTGACCTGGACGCTGAACACCCAGGTCGCCGTGGCTCGGAACTGCCGCGCCACCAGGTCGTACCGGTAGTCGAAGTTCGGGTTCACCTCGGCTGGGTTGGTCTGGTAGTCGATGACGTCGTTGCTGTTCAGGTCTCTCCCCAGCGGCTCGTTCGAGAGCACGTGGTCCGTCTCGTAGGAGAGGACGCCGCGCGCCCGCAGGGTCAGGTAGTTCGCCACCCCGGCCAGGAGCGCGATGGAGCCGCCGACTTGGAGATAGTCGCCGCTGTACATCAGCTTCTGGGTCAGCCCGGAGAGTTCGTTGTAGTAGCGCCCCGGCGAGACGTACCGGGCGTGGGCGCGGGCATCGAGCGTAAACTTCTGGTGCTTGGCCGGCTGGTCGAAGACGATGAACTCCGACCCGGCGACGATCTCCGCGTTGTACGGGTAGAGGATGCCGGTCGTGTCCCGGGTCCACTCGGTCAAGTTGCAGTTGGCCGGTGTGCCCATCAGGGTCGGGTCCGGGTGGTCGCAGTTCGAGTACCAGCCAGGCCCGTGGTACGGCAGCGTGACGTTCACCTTCACGTAGGGGTCGGCGGAGCCGATCCGGCGGGAGAGCGCCGACCACAGCTGGTACTTGTGGATGCGGTCGCCGATAGCGCCGTGGGCGCCGTTGGTGGTGGGCTTGGTGGGGTCCAGCGGGTCGGCGGTGGGCGCCTCGTACTCGATGCCGACCAGCCACATGGGCTTGGTGTCGTCGCGCAGCTGGTTGAACGCCGCCCAGGACATCCCGAAGCGCATGTTCCCGAAGCCGCCCCGGAAGACCTGGGGCGCCCCAGTGGTGGTGGAGATTTTGGGCGTGAGGGGGGAGGTGGAGGTCGTGGGATATATCGGCACCGCGCCAACGCCGGTGGTAGGGCAGTTGGGGTTGACCAGCGAGCCGTCCGCCCGGACGCAGCTGTTGAGGACCGCGGACTGGGCCTCGGTGGTGCGGCTGGAGAGCCACCACTCCTCGGTCTGGAGGAAGATCAGCGGGATGCCGAAGTGGAACTCGACGTCGTGCCAGAGGCCGGCGTGGACATCGAGGTTCAGCCGGTAGTCGATGCCGGCGTAGCGGAGTTCGGGCTCCGCCTGCAGCCGGATCTCGTTCGGTGGGTCTGGCTGCGCGACGTGCTTGTCCCGGGTGATGGACTCCAGACGCTGGGTCCGGTCGAAGCCCAGGTCGATGAACAACCCGAACGGATGACCTTCATCGAAGGAGCTGGCCACGCGCGTGAGCTCCGCGGCGTTCACCCACAGCGGGACGACTGCCAACCCCACCACCACGGCGCGAAGGCGACGCATCGAACCTCCGAGGGGTCATGCCTCCCACGGCCAAAGCGACAGGCGGCCATCCCGTGGTCGGTCCCCTCCCTGTCAGGCCGGCCAGCTTATCGAGATGCGGCGCCCGGTCAATTCGGCGCAGCGACCGAATCGAGCAGGCCGTCGAGTCGCTGCACCTCCGCGGCCAGCGCCTGCCCCTGCTCGGCCGGCACGGCGCGGCGCCAGGAGGCCGCCTCCTGGAACGGGTCCAGCACGCCCGCCTCGCCGCGCATCAGCTGGTAGTGGAGGTGCGGCGCGAAGGAGTGTCCGCTGTTGCCCGACTTCGCCACCACCTCGCCCGCCTCCACCCGCTGGCCCACGCGCAGCGTCCGGGGCAGCTCGTCCAGGTGGAGGAAGAGCGCGCGGTGCGTCCCCTGGGCCTCGGAGATCTCCAGGCAGTTGCCGTTGGCGCGCCAGTTCCAGTTCTTGCGGGTGATCGTCCCGGCGAAGGTCGCCTTCACCGGCGAGTTGAACGGCGTCTTGAAGTCCACCCCCGCGTGGTGGCGGCCGTCCTTGATCAGGGAGGTGATCTGCTCGTAGTCGTCCAGGGGCGACTGCTGCAGCCGCCGCTCCAGCTCCTCGCCGGTGGGCTGGTAGAGCCGCGGGTGCGGGTCGCCCGGTGGCTGGAAGCGGTAGGTGCGGAACACCTGCCCCAGCTTGCCGGAGTGGAAGCGCAGCGCGTGCAGCGCCGGCTCCTCGTCCCCGCGGCGCTGGAAGAGGATCTCCAGGCGGTCGCCCCGCCGCAGGTCCGAGGGCACGTCCACCCACCACACCAGCGCGCGCGTCACCACCTGCGTGAGCTGGGGGCCCAGCGGCCGGCCGACCGCGGCGTCCAGGGCGGACTCCAGCGGGCCGTCGATCTTCACGTCCACCCGCTCCACGCCCGCCTGCTTGAGCGGGTCCGCCGGCGCGGGCGGGGGAGGAGGCGGGGTTGCGGGCGCCTGGGGTGCCGGCGCGGCGGTGCCGGTCGTGGCAGTACCGGCCGCGGGCTCGGGCTCGGCGAGCGCCGGGGTGGCCAGGTGGAAGCGGGCGAGGAGCGGCTGGAGAGACGCGGGGACGGCGTGGCCGCGGAGCCACCCGGTGGTGGCGGCGGCGATCAGCCCGAGCATCAGGATCGCGCGGAGCAGGCGACGGCGGGGAGGCTGGGTTTGTCCCAGCGGAATCGGATTGCGAAGCATGGCGGCGGAGCGGAAACAGGATCCCGGAGCGCGTTATTTCGCTCGGGATTGTTCGCGCTCACGCCTCGTCGGCCTCGTCCTTGTCGCGCTCCTCGCGCAGGCCGAACTCCTTCATCTTCGTCTGCAGCGACTTGCGGCTGATCTGGAGCAGCTTGGCGGCGCGGGTGACGTTGCCGGAGGTCTCCTCCAGCGCCTTGGCGATCAGCTCCTTCTCCATCTCCGCCGCCCGCTGCTTGATGATGTCCTTGAGGCCGGTCTCGCCGGGGGCCCCCGTGGCCCCGGGCTCGGCGCCCGCGGTCCCCGTGGCTCCCGGCGCGGCGCCGGTGGGGCGGTGCAGCGGCTCCGGGAGGTCTCGGGCCTTGATCTGGGGGCCGTCCGCGAACAGGAGCACCCGCTCCATCAGGTTCTCGAGCTCGCGGATGTTGCCCGGCCAGGGGTAGGCGGTGAGCAGGGTCATCGCCTCGTCCTCGATGCCCTCGATCTTCTTCCCCAGCCGCTTGTTGTACTTGTCGATGAAGTGGCGGGCGAGGACCGGGATGTCCGCCTTCCGCTCCCGCAGCGACGGGAGCACGATGGGCACCACCGCCAGGCGGTAGTAGAGGTCGGCGCGGAAGCGGCCGGCGGCGATCTCCTGCTGGAGGTCGCGGTTGGTGGCGGCGATCAGCCGCACGTCGACCCGGGTGGTCTTGATCCCGCCCACCCGCTCGAACTCGGATTCTTGAAGGGCGCGGAGGAGCTTCACCTGCATCTCCACCGGGATCTCGCCGATCTCGTCCAGGAAGAGGGTGCCGCCGTCGGCCAGCTCGAAGCGGCCCGGCTTGGAGGTGACCGCGCCGGTGAAGGCGCCGCGCTCGTAGCCGAACAGCTCGGACTCCATCAGGTCCTTGGGGATGGCGGCGCAGTTGATCTTGATCAGCGGCTTCCCGCGGCGGGAGGAGCCCTCGTGAAGCGCGGTGGCCACCAGCTCCTTGCCGGTGCCGCTCTCGCCGGTGATCAGCGCCGTGGAGGGGGTGTTGGCCACCTTGTCGATGATCTTGAACACCTCCTGCATCTGCGGGGCGTCGCCGATGATCGCCAGCCGGGCGGCGCGCTCGTCGGCGCCGGCGCGGGCGCTGCGCTGGGTGAGGTCGTGGGTGCGGGCCGCCTTGGCGATCACCGCCGACAGCTCCGCCTGGTCGAACGGCTTGGTGATGTAGTCGAAGGCGCCCAGCTTGATCGCCTCCACCGCCGAGTCCACCGTCCCGTGCGCGGTGACGATGATCACCGGCACGTCCGGGGCCAGCTCGTGGACCGCCTTGAGCAGCTCCATCCCGCCGATCTTGGGCATCACCAGGTCGGTGACGACGATGTCCGCGCCGTTGCGCTTGAGCTCGTTGAGGCCCACCTCGCCGTCCTGGGCGAGCGTCACCTCGTAGCCCTCGCGCCGGAGCATGGCCCCGAGGACCTTGCGGAGGTTGGCCTCGTCGTCGACGACCAGGACCTTGGTCATGCGCGCTTGGAGTCTACTCCGCTCTCCAGCGTGCAGATGGAGTCCGGATGCTTGATCCGGAGGATCAGCGACTCCAGGACCCGGAAGGGGTGGTTCATGTTGGACGCGCCCAGGTAGGCGGTCACCATGTCCATGGCCACCGCCAGGTCCATGTTCTCGCGGCCGGTGGAGACCACCACCCCGGACTCGCCGCGGAGCCGGTTGGACTGGTACACGCCGTCCGAGGCGAGCTGCCGGATGGTCTCGATCTCCAGCACGCCGGTCTTCTCGTAGATGCGGTGGAGCACCGAGTAGAGCCGCGGCGACAGCACCACCGCGTAGGGGCCGTAGTGGCCGTGCTCGTTGAGGGTGCGGGTGGCCGCCACGATGGAGGCGTAGCCGGCGCCCGCCTCCTTCCAGTCGCCCAGCCCCACCGACATCCGGCCGGCGGCGTTCATCAGCCCCTCGTGGCCCAGCTTGGGTTCGCCGTAGAAGATCAGCTCGTCCTCCTGCTGCGCGCAGAGCGCCGCCGCGCCCGCCGCCGCCGACACGTCCAGCGGCATGTTGTGCGAGCGCGCCGCCTCGATGTCGCGCCAGTGGAGGAGGAAGTCCTTGTAGAGGATGGGGATGGTCTTGAACTTGCGGGCGTCGGTGAAGACGGTGGCGGTCTGCTGCTCGCCCACGATGTCCACCGCGCCCGGGGAGACGCCGGTGTACTCGTCGTGCGGCATGCTCTGCACGCCGGCGCCCAGCGGCCCGTAGAGGTCCAGGATGTGGCGCCCCACCAGCGAGCGGCGCGCCACCTGGATCACCGTCTCGTTCAGCCGGGCCCACTCCTCCTCGCGGAGCGGGTTCTCGGCGTGTCCCAGGAAATCAGGCATGCGGTCCTCGGAGGGAGCCCACGGTGAAGGTGCCACCGTGCAGGGCGGGTGGGGAGGTCATGGCGTAGAGCGCCTTCCGCGCGTCGGGGAGCGGCGCGCCGGGCGGGGGCCTGGCGCCGGCCGGTTGCTGGAAGTGCGAGGCCGGGAAGGGCTTCTGGAACTGGAGCTCCTGGCCGGCGTCGAGGCGGCGGAGCATCGCGGTGGCCTCCGCCACGTGCTCCTTCTCCTCCTCGGCGAGGTGGAGGAAGAACGCCCGCAGCTCCGGGCGCTCCGCGGCCGCGGCGAGCGACTCGTAGTGGGAGATGGTCTCCAGCTCCCGCGCCAGCACCTGGCGCACCCGCTGCGCGTCCGTGTCCATTTGGCGCGCGGAACTTGAGTCGGCCCCTTCGGGGCGGTCAACAAGAAACGGCCCGCAACGTGCAACGCTGTAGAGTCCGCGCCTTTCGCATGCCCGGTCCTCCCGACGATCCTCCCGTGGCGCCGGCCGCCGCCGCGGCTCCGCTGACGCGCGCGCGCGGTGCCCGGGACGCGGGCGGGCGCGGAGCGCTGCTGGTGGCGGCCGGGATCCTCCTGTCCCGGATCCTGGGGCTGGTGCGGGAGCGGGTGTTCGCGCACTACTTCGGCAGCTCCGTCGCGGCGGCGGCGTTCAAGGCGGCCCAGCGGATCCCGAACTTCCTCCAGAACCTGTTCGGGGAGGGGGTGCTCTCCGCCTCGTTCATCCCGGTGTACGCGCAGCTGCTGTCCGGGAAGGACGACGAGGAGGCGGACCGGGTGGCGGGCGCGGTCTTCGGGATCCTGGCCCTGGTGACCGCGGTGCTGGTGGCGGCCGGGGTGGCGCTGACGCCGGTGTTCCTGGACCTGGTGGCGCCCGGGTTCGAGGGCGAGTCGCGCGCGCTGGCCATCCAGCTGGTGCGGATCGTCTTTCCGGGGACGGGGATGCTGGTGATGTCCGCCTGGTGCCTGGGCATCCTCAACAGCCACCGGAAGTTCTTCCTCTCGTACGCGGCCCCGGTGCTGTGGAACCTGGCGCAGATCGGCACGCTGTGGGCGGTGGGGCAGGGCGCGGCGCAGGAGGCGCTGGCGGGGTGGCTGGCGTGGGCCACGGTGGCCGGGAGCGCGCTCCAGTTCGGGGTGCAGCTGCCGGAGGTGCTGCGGCTCCTGGGGCGGTTCCGGCCGTCGCTGGACCTGGCGCGGGCGAGCGTGCGGCAGGTGCTGCGCAGCTTCGGGCCGGTGGTGCTGGGGCGGGGCGTGGTGCAGGTGAGCGCGTACGTGGACACCGCGTACGCGTCGCTGATCTCCGAGCGCGCGCTGGCGGTGCTGGCGTACGCGCAGACGCTGTACCTGATCCCGGTCTCGTTGTTCGGGATGGCGGTCTCGGCGGCGGAGCTGCCGGAGATGTCGCGGGCCACCGGGACGCCGGAGGCGGTGGCGCAGTTGGTGCGGGAGCGGATCGACCGGGCGTCGAGGCGGATCGCGTTCTTCGTGGTGCCGAGCGCGGCGGCCCTGTTTGCGCTGGGGGACGTGGTGGGCGCCGCGCTGCTCCAGACGGGGCGGTTCGGGCCGAAGGACGCGCGGTATCTCTGGTACCTGCTGATCGGGTCGACGGTGGGGCTGGTGGCGTCCACGCAGGGGCGGCTGTACGCGTCGGCGTTCTACGCGATGAAGGACACCCGGACGCCGCTGTACTTCGCGGTGATGCGGGTGGCGCTCACCGCCGCGCTCGCCTGGTGGTCGGCGGTGAAGCTGCCGGGGCAACTGGGGGTGCCTCAGGAGCTGGGTGCGGTGGGCATCACCGCCACCACCGGCCTGGCGGCGTGGGTGGAGTTCCTGCTGCTGCGGCGGAAGCTGGGCCAGCGGATCGGGCAGGCGGGGATCGAGGCCGGCGCCTTGCTGCGGCTGTGGCTGGCGGCGGCGGTCGCGGCCGGGGCCGGGCTGGGCGTGAAGGTGGCGCTGGTGGGCTGGAGGGGGCCGGCGCCGGGGACGGAGTTGGAGTGGCACGGGTCGGTGCTGCCGGCGCCCGCGATGCACCCGGTGGCGGCGGGCGTGGCGGTGCTGGGTGTGTTCGGCGTCCTGTACTTCGCCATCACCGCGGCGATGGGAAACGAGCACGCGCGGGCGATCGTTGGACGGTTGACCCGGCGGCGGCGGGCGGGTTGAGGAGCGCAAGGCCAACCTGACCGTGCCGCTCTCTCACGTCTTCCCCACCGCTCCCGGCGGGGCCTTGAAGCCGCGCGGGCCGACCGTTCCGGGGGGATGGTGATCTTGGTGGATCTCCAGTAGTTCAGCCGGCACGTCCACTTCGATGCGCCCCAGGAAGCCGGCCAGGCGAGGGCCGTTGAGCGCGGCGAGAAGGCTGTTGTCCTTGATTTCGCCGATCGACCGCGGGGCGTAGATGTCGGCGTTGAGCTCCAGGCGAAGGTAGACGGGTTCGTCAGTCGTTGGTCTTAGCGCACCCGAATCGGTGAGATGGATGTTGACCCTGAAGTCCGCACCATCTGGTACCTCCATCGGTTGCAGCTTGCCGTCCAGGC
>DATBSS010000313.1:0-9765 GCA_036559665.1 Myxococcaceae bacterium | reverse complement strand
ACCTGTCGGTGATCATGAACGGCCAGGAGATTGCCAAGTACCCGGCGATGAAGATCGAGCTGTACGAAGGCAAGCACGAGCTGGAGCTGCAAGGGGAGCAGCTCCGGGAGCCGGTGCGGTTCTCGGTGGAGATCAAGCCCGCGCAGAACGTGGACCGGCAGGTGGACGTCTCCAAGAACCTGCTGTGACGCGCGCCGGAGGGGATCGCCCGGCTCAGGCGGCGGTGTTGCAGAACTGCTCGTAGTCGATGAACTCGATCTTCCGGCCGTCCGCGCAGACGGGGCACTCCGGATTGCGCTGGAGCTTGAGCTCGTTGAAGCGGGTGCTCAGGCCGTCGAACGCGAGCAGGCGGCCCACCAGCGGCTGGCCGATCTTGAGGATCAGCTTCAGCGCTTCATTCGCCTGGAGCAGCCCCACGATGCCGGGGAGCACGCCCACCACGCCGGCCTCGGCGCAGGAGGGCGACAGGTCCGCGGGCGGCGGATGCGGGTAGAGGCACCGGTAGCACGGGCCCTGCCGGGGGACGAAGGTGGTGACCTGGCCCTCGAACCGGTACACCGACCCGTGGACGTTCGGCTTCCCGGTGAGGACGCACGCGTCGTTGAGCAGGTAGCGGGTGGGGAAGTTGTCCCCGCCGTCCACCACCAGGTCGAAGCCCTCCAGGATGCGCAGCACGTTCCCGGAGTCCAGGCGCTCCTGGAAGGGGACCACCTTCACGTCCGGGTTGAGCGCCGCGATCGCCGCCCGCGCGCTGGCCGTCTTGGGCTGCCCGGCGCGCTCCACGGTGTGGATCACCTGCCGCTGGAGGTTGGAGAGGTCCACCACGTCCATGTCCACCAGGCCCAGCGTCCCCACCCCCGCCGCCGCCAGGTAGAGCGCCGCCGGCGAGCCCAGCCCGCCCGCGCCCATCAGCAGCACCTTCGCCTTGAGCAGCTTCTCCTGGCCCGCCTCGCCGATCTCCGGGATGGTCAGGTGGCGCTGGTACCGCTCCTTCTGCTCGCGCGTCATGCTGAACGGGCGGTCCACCGGGTACCCGCGGTCCGTCCAGCGCCCGTAGCCCCCCGCCATGGAGCGGACGTCGGTGAAGCCCAGGTCGGCCAGCGTCTTCGCCGCCAGCGCCGACCGCACGCCTCCCTGGCAGTAGAGGACCAGCGGCTCGTCCCGCCTCGCCTTCTCGTCGATGCGCATCTCCAGGAACCCGCGGGGGACGGAGACGGCGCCGGGGATGCGGCCGGCGGCGTGCTCCTCGCCCTCGCGCACGTCGATCAGCTTGACCGCGGCCCGTTCATCCAGGAGGCCCTTTACCTCGTCCACGGTGACCTCGCGGATCCCCTTCTTCACCGATGACAGGTGCTCCTGGAACGTTTGACCCATGGCGTCAACGGTATAACCGGGGACCGGAGGCCATTCACGTTCATGGAACCGCCACAGCGGCCGCTGGAAGGAAAGGTCGTACTGGTCACCGGGGCAGGGGTGCGCGTGGGTCGGGCCATCGCCGAGGCCGCAGGTCGCGCCGGGGCGAGCGTGGCGATCCACTTCCACGCCTCCGAAGCCCCCGCGGACGAGACGCTGCGCGCCATCCGCGCCGACGGCAACCGCGCCGCGCGCTTCCGGGCCGACCTCTCGGACCCGGCCGCCGCCGAGCCCCTGGCGGCCGCGGTGGAGGCGGAGCTGGGCCCCATCACCGCGCTGGTCAACAGCGCCGCCATCATCGAGCGCGCCCCCTTCCTGGAGACCTCCGCTGGCGCGCTGGAGCGCCAGTGGGCCATCAACGCGCGCGGGCCCTACATGCTCACCCAGGCGGTGGCCCGGCGCATGCTCGCCCGCGGCGGGGGCGACGTGGTGAACGTGCTGGACATCGCCGGGGTGTTCAACTGGTGGCGTTTCTACTCCGCCTACTGCATGACCAAGGCGGCGATGGCCGCGCTCACCCGCTGCCTGGCGCTGGAGCTGGCGCCCGCCATCCGCGTCAACGGCGTGGCGCCGGGAGCCGTGCTCCCCCCGGAGGCCACGGAGCCGGCGGCCCTGGAGACGATCCGCGCCGCGGTCCCGCAGCAGCGGCTGGGCTCGCCGGAGGATGTCGCCCGCGCGGTGCTCTTCCTGCTCACCGGGCCGTCCTACGTCACCGGGCAGATCATCGCGGTGGACGGCGGCCGGTCCCTGGGCAGCGCGCGCCCACCCGCCTGATATATACGAGAGACATGGATGCCACCGCCGCCGCCACACCCGTCGAATCCACCCCCACCCCCGCCACCGCGGAGGCGCCGTTCCGCCTGACCGCCCAGGCGGTGGCGCAGGTGAAGCTCGTCTGCCAGCAGCAGGGCTTCCAGGCGCACCACCTCTCGGTGCGCGTGGTGCCGTCCGGGTGCAGCGGCTTCGGGTACGACCTGAACCTGATCAAGGACGCCCGGCCGGGCGACACGGTCTGGGAGCAGGAGGGCGTGAAGATCGCCACCGACGGGCTCTCCGCCGGCTACCTCCAGGGCACCGAGGTCGACTACGTCTCCAATCTCCAGGGCGCGGGCTTCAAGTTCATCAACCCGAACGCCAAGTCCTCCTGCGGGTGCGGGAGCTCGTTCAGCACCTGATATGGGGCTGCGGGCGGCCGGAGCGCTCGCCGCCGCGCTGGCCTTCACGCTGGCGCTGTCGGCGAGCTGCGTGAAGCGCCGCGACGTCAGCGGCAGCGGCGACGAGCGCCTGGACGAATCCTCCAAGGGTGACGCGCTGCCCGGGCAGGGCCAGGGCGAGGCCTGCGGCCCGGACGGCGGCACGCTGCTGCTGCTGGACGCGGTCACCGCGGCGCCGCTGTCGTGCACGCTGGTGACGGTGAGCCAGGACGCCACCGACTGCCGGCCGGCGGACGGCACCTGCGCCAGCCAGGAGCTGTTCCGCGGGCGCACTGGCGTGCAGGGGCGCGCGCAGGTGCAGGTCGCGTGGGGGGCGGCGCGCGTGTCCGCGGTGGCGGCCGGCTACCGGCCCTCGTACCGCGACCCCGCTCCGCTGCAGGCCGGCGAGGGCGCGGAGATCGAGATGGTCCCTTCGGAGGGCTTCACGCTGAAGTTCCTGGACCCGGAGGGGAACTACCTCACCGACCTCCAGGTCGGCTTCAAGCAGCGCGGCGAGGCCATCGCCCAGATGACCACCAACGAGCTGGCCAACCTCCACTTCCCGCACCGCTCGCCCTTCGCCGGTGAGCCGGTGATCGTGGAGGCCCCGGGCTACGCCCCGCTCACCGTCAACGGGCCGCAGGACCTGGGCAGCGACGGGCACACCGTCACCCTCCACAAGTAGCCCCCCGGGGCGAACGCTCAGCGCGTGTCGCTGATGAGGTGTTGCCAGTCCTCGCGCCCGCGCGCCTTGCGGGCCAGGCGGTCGTCGCGCCGCGCGTGCGCCTGCTGTAACGCGCGCCGCTCCTGGTCCGAGGTGAGCTTCAGGGGCGGCGCCCGCGCCTTGGAGCCGTCCGCCTCCAGCGCCACGAAGGTGAGCAGCGCGGTGGTGGCCACCTGGCTCACCCCGCGGAGCGGGTCTTCGGCCTCCACCACCACGCCCACCTCCATCGAGGTGTGGAAGACGGCCAGCACGCGCGCGCGCAGGGTGATGATGAAGCCCACCCGGATGGGGACGTGGAAGTGCAGGTCGTCCATGGAGGCGGTGACCACCACCTTCCGGCAGTGACGCTGGGCGGAGATGGCCCCGCAGATGTCGATCCACTCCATCACCTTGCCGCCGAACGCCGCGTTGAGCGGATTGGCGTCCGAAGGCAGGAGGATGTGGGCCATCACCACTTCCGACTCGCGCGCCGGCTTGGCCGGCGGCACCGCGCTCTTCTTCATGGGCGCTAGGAAGCCAAAAACGTGGTGACCGTGTCCAGGAACTCCTCCCGGCGGCGGCCGTGGCGGATGTCCACCGACGAGACGTCGAGGGTCAGGCAGTCGATGCCGTACTTGCTCTTCATGACCTGGGGGAAGCTGGCGTAGTAGCCGTTGAGCCCGCGCAGGAAGGCGGCGTCGATGCCCTTCTCCTCCTCGCGGCCGCGGCTCTGGATGCGGTTCAGCAGCACCGCCAGGTCCGGCACGTTGAAGCAGATCACCTTGTCCGGCCGCTTCACCGCCGCCGCCACCCGCTTGAAGTATTCGAAGTAGAGGTCCAGCTCGGGGTTCGTCATGTGCCCCAGGCCGTGGAGGTACTTGGCGAAGATCTCCGGGTCCTCGTAGAGGGTGCGGTCCTGCACGCAGTTCTTCCGCACGGTGTGGATCAGCTCGTGGTGCTCCACCCGCTTGAGCAGGAACTCCAGCTGCAGCGTGAACGACCACCGCCGCATGTCGGCGTAGTAGTCGCGCAGGAAGCGGTTGTCGATCACCGGCTCGTCGAACAGCTCGAAGCCGAGGGCCTGGCTGATCATCTTGGCCGCGGTGGTCTTCCCCGCGCCGATGTTGCCGGCCATGGCCACGAACAGCTTGCGGCGGGGCAGGCGCGCGCGCAGGTCGCCCCGGGGGCTGATCTCCGGGGGGACCTCCTCGCGCGCGCGGCTTCTGGGCGACATGGCGGGCCCACGCTAACATCCCGGGCAATGCCCGATGACAAGCGGGGTTCCAGGGCCCCCCAGGCCCCCAGGCCTGCGGCCCCGGCCGGTCGCCCGCCACCGCAGATCAAGCCTTCGGCCTCGCCGTCGCCTCCGCCCCCGGACGATGAGGACTCCGACCTGCCGCTCCCCAGCGACAACCGGGCGCCCTCGTTCAAGGCGTTGGAGCCGCTCAAGGGGGCGTTGCAGGGGGTGCTGGGGGAGAAGCTGGAGGCGTTCCGGGAGCTCCAGCAGTCCCAGCTCCCGGAGGACCAGCTCATCCAGTTCCACCGGATGGCCTTCGGCGCCCTGGTGGCGCTCCTCCTCCTCCAGGCGGCGGCGCCCACCGCGGTGCCGTCGCTCTTTTGGGCGTACATCTCCCAACCCCTGTTGAGGCACAACCCGTCCAACACGATGGGCGGCTTCTGGTACGGGATGGGCGTGGCGCTCTGGCTGGCGTACGGGCTCTACCACGTGACCCAGGGCGCGCTGCTGGGCCGCACCCACTCCCGCTGGCCCTGGTCGCCGATGCGGACGCTCGGCCTGGCGCTGATCCCGCTCTACAACGTCTACGGTTCCTGGCACCTCTTCTCCGAAGCGTTCCAGCGCCTGGCCCGCGAGTCCGACAAGCAGGGGCGCGCCGTCCAGGCGAAGTCGGCGCTGACGGCCGCGATGGCGATGATCGGCGCGAGCTGGGGCATGCAGCTGGCGGCCGACCTGGGCGTGGAGATCCCCGACGTCGTCATCCAGGGCGCCGCCTGGGCGCGCGCCGCCGCCGAGCTGGCCGCGCTGGGCCTGGCCTTCTCGATGATGATCGCCGTCACCCGCAAGATCGCGGACGAGGGCAGCGTCGAGCTGGAGGAGGGCGAGTCGCCGCACCCGCTCTCCCAGGGACCGTCCGGCCCGTCGCCGGGCCTCACCCTCACCACGCTGGTGGGGGTGGCGGTGTTCGGCCTGGTCATCTACTACGCGAAGAAGGAGGGGCTGGAGTGCCCGCCCGGCGCGTCGCTGACCACCACCCCCATCGGCTCCGGGGAGCGCGCGCTCTTCTGCGCCAAGGACGGCGTCCCGGAAGGACCCTGGCGGGTGCGGACCAAGGACGGCGGCGCGGAGGAGTTCATGTACGTCGCCGGGCGGATCTCCGGCGCGTACAAGACCTTCTACCCGAGCGGTGCGGTCCGGGAGACCGGCTCCTTCAACGACAAGAGGAAGACCGGCAACTGGGTCAGGTTCTCCGAAGATGGCACCAAGCTCCAGCAGGAGACCTACTTGAACGACCTGCTGGAGGGTACGTCGGTGAAGTTCTTCCCCAACGGGCAAGCCTCCGAACAGCGGACGTTCGCCGGCGGCAAGCTGAACGGGAAGTACTTCGCCTTCCACGGGAACGGCAAGAAGTCGGAGGAGGGGGACTACTGGGACGGGAACAAGATCGGTCACTGGACCACCTGGAACGAGACGGGCACGGTGATGGAGGAGAAGGACTACGCCCGGGGCCGGGCCGTCGCGGCCGCCGCGAGTCCCGGGACGATGGTGATGGCCCAGCAGGGGACGCCGGTGGCGCCGATGCCCACGACGGGCTCGCCGGGAGCGCCCGGCACGACGGTCATCGCGGGCACGCCCGGGGCGACGGTAGAGCCGGACCAGCCGGGGACGGCCGCGCCCGTCTCGCTCCCGCCCTCCACCTCGTTCCGGGAAGTGACCGAGCACCGCTTCTTCGCCGGCCGCACCCAGGAGTGGTGGGAGGACCGGCTCACCCGGATCAAGCAGCGGGTGGGGGCGGGCGAGCTGGACGCCAAGGTGTACGCGCTGACCAAGCGCCGCGCCCAGCTCAACGGGCTGGAGGTGATGGACGCGCAGGACCAGGTGAAGGTGCGGATCGCCGTCACCGCCTCGGCGCCGCAGGGCGGCCCGCCATGAGGGATGGACCGGCGCTGGCGCTCGCGCTGGCGGCGCTCCTGGCTCGCCCGGCGTCCGCCAAGGAGCTGGAGATCAAGGTCGCCGGCGCCGAGGGCCAGCTCCGCCGCATCCTGGCGCCGCGCGCCTCGGTGGAGGCGGTGCTGGTGCTGCGGTTCGGCGCCGGCTACGCGGACGAGGCGTCGGTGCGCGGCGGCACGCTGGTGGCGGTGCACGCGCTGCTCTCCATGCACAAGAAGGTCAAGTTCGGCCAACTGCTGGAGATGCTCCACGGCGCCACGCCCAGGCTGAACGTCAGCATCGGCCCGCACCAGACCACCTTCACCCTGCGCGCCCACCGGGACGAGATGATGGGGGCGGCGGAGCAACTGGTCACCGCGGTGCTCTCGCCCGCCTTCGACGCGCCCACCTATCCGGGAGTGGTGGAGCGCGCCATGGTGGACGGCGCGCCACGCTCGCCGCTGGACGAGCTGATGGGCCGGCTGGCGCTCTACACGTTCGTCTCGGACGGCCGCTTCCGGCCGGACGTGGAGGCGGAGCGGATGGAAACCGTCTCCTGGCCCACCGCGAAGCGGTACCTGGAGTCGATGTTCAGCCCCGCCAACGCCACCGCCATCGCCACCGGCGGGTTCAACCCGGCGGCGATGGAGGCGCTGCTCGCCCGCCACTCCGGCGGCGAGCGCAACGTCCCCCGCGCGCCCAAGCTGTCGCTCCCGGTGAGCCACCGCTTCCGCGCCCGCGAGGAGTCCCACCTGTTCTACTTCCCGCTCGACCTGGGTGACGCAGAGAAGGTGGCCGCCGCGCGGATGCTGGTGGAGCTCCTGGAGGAGCGGGTGGGGCAACGGCTGCGGCGCCTCCCGTCGTCCTTCCCCGTGGAGGTGCGCGCCCTGGCCCAGGCGCCCTTCAAGGGCGTGACCGTGTCGCTGCCGGACCACGCATCCTCCGGGACGGACCTCTCCGCCCACGTGCGCCAGGAGGTGCAGGTGTTCCGGGAGGGCCGCATCACCCCGGAGCAGCTCGCCGCCGCGCGCGCCGGCGCCGTCCGCCGCTTCCAGCAGGTGGACGCGAGCCCGGAGCTGCTGGCGGAGGAGATCCTCGCCGGGCTGGATTCGCCGGACTGGCTGGGCCCGGACGCCATGGCGGCGCTGGAGCACCTGGACCCGAACAAGGTGACGGAGCTGCTGGGGCCGCAGCTGGTGACGGAGAAGTCCGTCCTCCTCTTCTTCTCGCCGGAGCTTGCTCCTTCCGAGGCCACCGCCCTCACCGAAGGGGAGGGGCCCCGGTGAGCCGGCCGGCCTCGCTGGCCCGGGCCACGGCGCTCGCGGGACTGCTGGCGCTCTCCGCCCGCGCGGCCCCGCCGCCTTTGCCCGTCCCGGAGGTGATGGAGGACGGCTCCGAGCTGGTGGTGGTGCTGCTCCCCGCGGCGCGCTGGTCCTCGCTCCGCCTGGTGGTGCGGGCGGGCGGCTCGCAAGACCCGGATGAGAAGGGCGGGGTGGCGCGGCTGCTGGGCCGGTCCATCCTGGACGGCGTGGTGGACGAGCACGGCACGCACCTGGAGGAGCTGGTGCGGAGGGAGGGAGGGACGATCGTCTTGCACAGCACGCCCTCCTCCACCACCTACGCGCTGGACGCGCCCTCGGACAAGTTCGCGGCGCTGGCCGGCACGGTGGTGGCCCACGTCACCAGCCCGCGCCTGTCGCTGGTGGACGTCCAGAAGGAGGTGCCGCTGCTCAACACCGAAGCGCCGGAGCCGCGCGGCCCGCGACAGCCCTGGGCCCGACTGGAGCGGCTGCTCTTCCCGCTGACCGATCCGAACTCGCCGGTGGACGGGTCGCCGCGGTCGCGCCAGCACATCGAACGGGAAGACCTGGTGGCCTTCTTCGGGAAGAACTACCTCACCAACGCCGTCACCGCGGTGTTCGCGGGGGCCGTCACCGCGGAGCAGGTCCGCACCCTGGTGGACCAGAACATGCGGCTGCCCCCGGCGATCCCCGACGACCGGGCCACCCCGCCCAAGCTGGACCCCGTGTCGCTCCCGCTCACCGAACGGCAGTCCGGGCCGGCCCACTTCGCGGCCGTCGGCTACAGGCTGGACAAGGGCCACCGCCGCGCCTGCCAGACGCTGGCCCGCGCCGCGGACGTGAAGGTGGCGCTGGCGCTGGGGAAGGCCGGCAAGGCCCCGTGGATGGAGGTCCGCTGCCTCAGCCTGCGCGGGCAGGACTTCCTGGTGGCCAGCTCCCCGGCGCGCTCGCCGGACCCGTACGCCTTCCCGGACGCGGTGGACCGGGCGTTCAAGGACGCGGCGAAGGCGCAGCCCCGGGGGACCGGGTGGATCCGCCTGCAGCAGGGCGCCCAGCGTTCGCTCGAGCTGCTGGCGGAGGACCCGCCGGCGATGGCGGACGCGCTGGCCCAAGAGGCGGTCGCCCGGGCGGCCGTGGGGCTCACCGACGTCTCCGCGGTGTTCTTCAAGCCGGCGCCGGGGTGGACGGAGGTGAAGGATCTGGCCAAGCGCTCGTTCCGCGAGGACCGGATGTTCCAGATCTACCTCTCGCCCGCGCCCCCGGGAGAGAAATGACCGCGACCCCGCCCGGCCCACGGAAGTCCGGGCCGGGGGGCCGCGTTGATGCGCCGTACCGCGCCGCCCGCTACCAGCTGTAGCCGACGTTCACGGTGCCGTACGGGTACCAGCTGCCGGTGCCGAAGCCATTGATCTGGCTGCCCGTCTGGCCGCGGAGGCCTGCGGCCCCGCCGGCGGTGATGCCGTTGCTGGCGATCCAGTTGTAGCCGAGCTCGCCGGAGATCCCGATGGAGGCGAAGCTGTCATCCTCGCCCACGGTGTTGGAGCCGAGGGCCAGGTCCACCCGGGGCCCCAGCCGGAGGCCCTCGTTGTGATGGCCGATCAGGAACCAGTCCGCGCCGACCTGGGCATCGAAGACGGTCAGCGCCCCGTCCCCCCCGCGGGTGCGGGAGAAGCTGGCGCCCACGTTGCCGGAGAACTTGTCGGTGAAGGACCGCCACCAGGTCGCGTTCGCGCCCTGGCCGAGAAACAGGCCAGTGGCGCTGGTGGTGACGGTGTTCTTCACCTCCCGCCCGTCCCGCAGTTCGCCCATGTCCAGCGGCGACTGCTTGCCGCGGACGGCGGACTCTCCCTCCTTCATGCCCTGGTTCACGTCGCTCGAGACTTGCCCGGCAGTGGTGTCCGGATCCGGGTCGGCGGCCGCCTGTGCGAGCGCCGCGCCTCCCAGCAGCATCAGCCCTGCGGGTACCCACATGTACTTTCTCATTCGCTC
>DATBSS010000312.1:0-3113 GCA_036559665.1 Myxococcaceae bacterium | reverse complement strand
CCACCTCGCCCTCCGACGACTGGCTGGCGCGCCGCCCGCGGAGCAGCCCCCGCACCACGTGCTGGCGCGAGAGGAGGCCGAAGGGATCGGTCACCTCCACCACCAGGAGCAGCCCGTCCGACCCCAGGCGCACCACCGGCGCCTCGATCTCCGCCAGGGTGATCGCCTTCTGCCGGTCGAACGCGTAGCGCGGGCGCCCGTGGGCGTCGACGGGGGCGTCGTACATGGCGTTCATCAACAGCTCGTAGGTGACCTCGGTGATGCGGTCCACCTGGCGCTGCGGGATGCCCAGGGTGCGCATCCAGTCCGCCACCTCGGCCGCCACCCGGTCGCGGTCCTCGGTGGTGCGGGGGCGCCACTTGAACACGGACGCGCCCCAGGCCAGGAGGTCCCGCGCCCGCGGCACCGCCCGCGGGTTGAGCGCGCGCCGTATCGCCATGGACAGCTCCCAGGGGCGGGGGACGGAGAGGAAGTCCGGCCAGGCGAGCACGCTGTCCACCGCCTTCTCGTCGAGGGCGGCCTCCACCTCCGCGGTCAGCGGCCCGCGCGTCCACACCAGCAGCTTCGCGTCGACGCGCCGGGACAATTCCAGCCCGGTCCGGACATCCTTGGCGTCGCAGAGGAGCAGGCCGTCGCGCCGGCCCAGGCCCTGTTCAACCTCCGCGACGTCCGAGCTCACCACCGCGGGCGAGAAGTTCGCCGCCGCGGACGCAATGCGGGCAATCCGCTGGCCGGCGGCACGATTTTCTTCCAGCACGGCGAGGTGATGGGTGGGCGAGCTCACGCTGTGAGGGGGCTGTCCAGGGGGCTACGGGTGAGAGCGTACACCCGTGGCGCGAAAGGGGAACAGGAACGCCTGGCCGCAATGCGGTTGTTCAATGAGGCTGGGTTCAAGCCCGCGCCCGCGCCTTCGTGCGCACCAGCACCTACGCGGGCTCAGCTCGCCTGCTCAGCGGACGCAGAGGCCGTCCTGCATGCTCATCTTCATGCAGGTGAAGTTCCCCGGGCAGTCGGAGGGGACCCCGCACTGCGGGACGCGCCGCACGTCCAGCCCGGCCAGGCGGCCCTCGGCGTCGATGGGGACCCCGCACACGCCCCGGCGCTCGACGGAGCCCTCCGGCTTCACGCAGTCGTCGCTCCCGCTGCACTCCATCCTGGAACGGCACACCTTGGGCATGGTGTAGACGTAGATCCCGACCACCGGGCCGGCGGGGCCCTCCGGCGAAGGCGGCAGCGCCGGGCGGTGGCCCAGGCAGCCCAGCGCAGTGGCCAGCACCACGGCGGCGAAGAGGGTTCCGGCAGCGACGGTCGTTCGGTTCATGGCGGTCCCCGGGTGGAGCGGGCAGGGTGGCCGTCATGGTAGCTGGGATCATCGACAGCGCGCGCGAGAGCGACCATGCACCGCCGCCAGCAGCAGGAGCACCGCCAGTCCGCCCGGCGCCATGCCTCCGCCGGAGCCACACCCGAGACAGCCGGTTGGCGGGGCGATGAAGATCACGTCCAGCGTGTAGGGACCGGAGAACTCGTCCTGAGCTTTGCTGTACCCGTCGACGACCAGGTAGTAACGACCGGGGGCCTTCGCCTCGTACACGAGCGTCGTGTCGGCGCGCGCGACGCACGTCTCCGATCCGGGTCCGGAGAGGAGGTGGACGTCCAGGTCCACCCCTCCAATGTGCGTCACGGTCGCGGTGAGCTTCCCTGCGCTCGGCAGATCGGCGACGTAGACAAACTCGGGGCCCTCCTCGCGAGTGCCCACCTTGCACGGGTACTCGTCCATCTCGTCGCTCGCCGCGAGGACCGTGTTGCGCGTGTCCTTGTAGGGGAAGGAGGGGATGGGGATGGGATCCGTCAGCGTGCCCGCGTGGCTGAGGTCTGCCGTCTCCTGGATTCCCTTGTAGCGGACGGGCTGGTAGCCGTCGAGCTGCGCCCAGGAGCCCGAGGTCATGAAGCGCACCTTGTCAGCGCCGCCCGACGCCTCGTACCAGGCGGGGGTGCCATCGTTCCGGAAGTATGCGTGGAGCACCACGTGGACGCCGGGCTTGACCCATGCGTCTCCGGGCCGGACGTCGTCGATGTTGTTGATGACGCTGGTCACCTCGGAGAGCGCGCTGGTGCTGTACTTGGTCGGGAGCTGCCAGACGCGGCTGACGAATCCCGAGCAGTCCAGCCCGGTGGTGCACGACAGCACCCCGAACTCGGCGTGGGACCCGGCGCCGAAACCCTCGCCGAGCTTCTTCTGGAACGAGGTGAGATCGTCGAAGCCGCCCCAGTTATAGGGAAGGCCCACGTAGCTCCCCACTGTGTAGTCGGTGCTCCAGCTCTGGTCGCACGTGGCACGGAGGTTGGCGGTGCCGGCTCGCCAGGTCTCGTACGCGTAGGTGGCGGCGTTCGCCATCACCTGGTCGCGGGTGATGGGGGGCAGGTCGTCCTCCGCCCTGGCCACCGGCGAAACGACGAGCGACGCGGCGAGCACAGGCACCTGCCAACTCAAGCGAACCATCGGCCCAGTCCTCCTCAAGGCGAGAAGCGCTGCACCTCGACCCGGTCCGGGTAGGTGAGCAGCACGTAGACGTGGCCCTGGTCGTCGACGTCGACGTCCTTGTCCCCGATGATCAGCCCCTCCACGGGGTACTCGAACGTGTCGAGCACGTTCATCGCCTTGTCGTAGGCGCGGATGAAGCGGCGGACCACGAGCGGGCTGGTGGAGGTCAGCACCTCGATGCGCACGAACAACCGCCCGGCGGAGTCTTCGCGGAGGATGGTGACGGACCCCAGCCTCCCCGGGGCGGGCGGCTCCACGGAGATCTCGCGTGGCGCGGCGCGCGCGATGCCAGTGTCCTGGACGCGGAGGCTCCCCCGCTTGCCGATGCGGAGGGCGCCGGCGGCGCGGGTACCCTTCAGCGGCGCGAGGCTGGCGGCCCCGGGCTGCGCCACGCGGCGCGTGAGATACATGTGGCCTGGTTTTCCTACCCGGGCGCCCGTCCGCTCTGGCAGCGAGAGGACGTGCGTGCGGCCGGGCGAGTCGAGCGCGACCTGCCCGTCGGACAACCGCCGGATGCGCGTGAAGGGGACCCTGGGCAGGTCCTTGAGGCGCTCGTGAATCGTGCCCTGGG
>DATBSS010000311.1:0-17903 GCA_036559665.1 Myxococcaceae bacterium | reverse complement strand
GAGTCGTTGACGATCACCTCCAGTCCGACCGCCGGCGTCGACGGATCGGAGATGATGGCCGCATACCGTTTGAATTCGTTGATCACCTTTTTCCGGATCGCTTCACAGACGGGCTTCGGGCACCCGGACCCATCGATGTAGGGGCTCCGCCCTGGAGTGCCGACGAACTTTGCCTCCAGCAAGTGGGCATCTCTCACCCGTGCTCCGTCAACCACCAGTTGTTGACCGCCGCCTGACAGCTTGATCTCCACTGGTCCCGTCTTTCGGACCTGGTACTCGTATTCGGGTCCATTCATGGTCTGTGGCTCCTTTGGCGCGCGCTCGATCCACTGCCCGAATGCCTTCGAATCCAACGGCTTGGGCGGCAGCCCGGACGCCATCATGTAGAGCGACAGCGCGTCCGCGCCCAGCGTCCCCGCCGCCACCAGCGTGATCGCCTCCGAATGCGTGAGGACCACCGCCTCCGCCACCGGCGAGACGAACTCCAGCGCCGCTCCACCGGTCAGCGACGGGACGACCTCGAGAATGATGGGTCCCCCGCCGGCCCGAGCGGCGAACGCGGCCAGCCGCTCGATCCCCATCACCACGGACCCGGTTAGCATCCCTCCCGCCCAGATGGCGCTGAACACGTTCGCGGCGGCGACCTCCGCGTGCATGGCCTTGGTGATGGGCAGCATCCGAAGCAGGTGCTCACGGTGGGCCTCCGCGTTGACGTAGACCCGCAGCCGCTCCTCGTCCTGGTCCGCCCACTCGGGACCCTTGGCCAGGCCCTGCATCCCGACCCCGACCCAGGCCATGCCCTGGTTGCATCCGGGCCGGAAATACGCGGACCTCTTCGCGACCGTGGCCTCCGCGTCGATCCGGATGAAGTCATACGCGAGCCAGGCGATGTGCACGCCCGCCCGGGCAGCCTTGCTCCTCTTCGGGTCCTTCAGGAAGCCGGTCGTCCGGTGGATGTGCTCCGAGAGCGAATCGAGCGCCTCCAGGCGGCTGGCGTACTCGTGGATGCGGGTCGCTCGAATCCAGGCGCTCAGCGCGTGAGTGGCGGCCTCCACCGCGAGGAGCCGCCCTGCCAGGGTCCGGACATCCTCCGGCGGATCTGCCAGTTCCACCGGCGGGCCATGCGCGTACGAGAGCGAGGAGAACGCGAGCAGCGTCCATCCCGCCCATCGGAAGCGGCGGCTTCCCTTTCGAGCCCGCGGCAGGAGCATCGGGTCTCAGTCTGCCACGGTGCTCAAGTCCGCGATAGAGGACCTCCGGCCAACCGCCGCGCGCGAGGCGGCGAACCGGCGCTCACTGCTGCGGCAGTGGCAGCGGCGAGGTGCAGTGCGCGCACCGCTTGGCCGCAATGGGTACGTCGCTGAGGCACTCCGGGCACTTCCTGGTCATCGGAGCGGGCGGCTTCTCTCCCCGGCGGATGCGCGTGGCGATGGCGTTTACCGGCACGATCACCAGGAAGTAGATGGTGGTGCCGATGAAGATGAAGGACAGCACCGCGTTGATCAGGTCGCCGTACTGGAACGTGCTGCCACGCACCTCGAAGGTGAGGCGCGAGTAGTCCCTGGCCCCGAAGACGACCGTGACCAGCGGCATGATCATGTCCTTCACCAGCGCGTTGATCACCGCGCCGAACGCCGCGCCCATCGCCACCGCCACCGCGAGCTCGATGACGTTGCCGCGCAACATGAACTGCTTGAAGCCCTTCAGCATGGCCGGGACAAGGTGCCGCCGCCGCCCGGTCCGGACAAGCGCTCCGCGCCCGGGCCCGTCACTCCCCGGACAGAGCGCCGCGCACCCGGTACACGAAACAGGTGCTCTCTCCCCACTCCATGGGCACCGCCGCCGAGAACGCCGGCTCCAGCGCCGGGTGCGAGAGCGGCTGCCCCACCGTGATCGCCCGCGAGCCCGGCTTCATCCCGGCCGCCTTCGCCGCCACCTGGTCCAGGCCCGCGGCGTCGAAGGTGGTGCAGTGGCTGAACAGCACGTCCGCCGCGGAGAAGTCCGTCTCCTCGAGACGGCCGAGCACGAACCGGATCTCCTGCCGCCGCTTCTCCTCCGGGAGCTGCGGCAGCACCTCGGCCCGGTAGCGCCGGAGCATCACCTCCGACTGGGCGTGGAGCGGCTCCAGGAGCTCCACCCCGTGGCACCCGGCGAAGGGAAACAGCATGGCCGACAGCAGCACCGGCTTCCCCGTCCCCGACCCCGCGTCCCAGAACGTCTCGCCCGGCGCCACCCCGACGCGCCCCAGCAGCTCGAAGAAGGCGCGCGGGTCGATCTCCCCGTACACCAGCGCGCGATCCTCGTCCTGCAGGCGCTTCCGCTCCCCGTGCGACAGCCGGTAGCCGTCCACCCCGGCGTACAGCGCCGCGAACCGCTCCAGCGCGCGCTCGAGGCTCTCCGGGGTCACGTCACCTCACTTCTTCATCATGAAGCGCAGCGCCCGCGGCAGCCGCCGCCGCCACGCCTGCTCGTTGTGCCCGGCGCGCTCCTCGTAGCGGTACAGCAGCTGCGCCTTGTCGTACCCGCGCCCTTCCAGCTGGTCCGCCATCCGCTTCACGCCGTTGGAGAGGCGCCCGCCCGCCTCGCGCCCGCCCACGTCCAGGTAGACGCGGGAGATCGCCGGCCGGTCGCGTTCGCCGATGAAGGAGTAGATCTTCCCCCGCCCGACGAAGAGCGACGGCGACATGGCGATCACCCCGCCGAACACGTCCGGGTGCCGGTAGTGCGCGTAGAGCGCGGCCAGCCCGCCCAGCGAGGACCCGGCGACCGACGCGCCCACCGGTCCCTCCAGCACCGGGAGCTCCCGGTGCGCCAGGGGGACGACGGTGCCCACCACCCAGTCCAGGAACCGGTCCGCCTTCCCGCCGCCCATCCGCCCCATGCCCCAGGGCGTCAGCTCGTCCATGCGCCGCTGGTTGCCGTGCTCGATGGCCACGACGATGGGGACGTGGTACCGCCGCCCGTCCAGCGCCTGCACCGCCTCGTGCGCGTGCCACCCGCCCGCGAACGAGCCCTCGTCCCCGAACACGTTCTGCCCGTCGAACATGTAGAGGACCGGCCGCCGCTGGTTCTTCCGCACGCCCGGCGGGATGAAGGCCCGCACCACCCGCGAGGGAAACCCGTCCGGGAGATCGAACGGCCCAAAGGTCTTCCACGTGCCGGCGTTCGCCATAGGGGCCCCTCCACCGGCCACCGATAGTTGCTGAAAGCCCTCCATCCCCGATGGATAGTGGCGAGCCTCCACCGAAACAAGGAGAAGATATGCGTCGCGCGTTTCGTCTCTCGGCGGTGCTGGCGGCGGTCCTCGCGGTGCAGGCCTCCCCGGCGCGGGCGCAGCTTTCCGGCAAGCCGTTCGAGGAGGGGCTGCGCACGCCGGACTCGCTGCTGGACGGCGCGGCGCACGACCGCCGGAGCCAGATCTCCGGCTACGGCGTCTTCGGCTGGGGCGTCGGCGTGGGGCTGGCGGCGCGCTACAGCCTCCCCATCTTCAAGGACGGCTTCATCCCGGAGCTGAACGACTCCATCGAGATCGACGCCGGCGGCGACTTCCTCTTCGGTGCCTTTGGCGTGACGCCCTCGGCGGTCATCGCGGCCGTCGAGCCCCGCTGGACCTTCCACGTCGCGCCCCAGTTCGACGCGTACTTCAAGGTCGGCATCGGGCTCTTCCTCTGGCTCGGGCCCACCACGTTCAGCCCCGCGTACGCGCTGGCCTCGGTCGGCGTGGCCTACAAGATCTTCCCCAACTTCTGGATCCGCGCCGAGGCCGGCAACTTCGGGGGATCGGTCGGCGTAGGACTGGACTTCTAGCGGTTCTCCACCCCAGATTCGGGGGGTGATCGCAGGTTGGGCGATGGCGGTGGCGCTCGCGGCGTCGGCGGGCCCGCCGGTGGATGAGCGCGCGCTGGGGGCCGAGGAGGCCACCTCCCGCGCCGCGCACCGCGACACCGCCCAGCGCGAGACCGACAAGGCCTCCGGCCACCCCGCCTGGCAGGACGAATGCCGCCGTGCCGCGGGCGGGAAGGACCCGGAGCACGCCGCCACCGAACGCAAGCACCAGGCGGTCCTCAAGCGCCTCCAGAAGCAGGAGGCGGCGCACCGGAAGGTCGAGGCGCGCCACGCCGCGCTGGAGAAGAAGCACAAGAAGAGCGCCCGCGGCGCCCCCGCCGACCACAAGAAGATGGGGGCCGATCACGAGAAGCTGATCGCCGACCACGAACGGACGCGGCGCGAGCTGGACGACATGCTCACCGAGCACGAGTCGATGCTGAAGTCGCACGGGAAGGCCCAGCTCCCGTAGCCGGCCTGCCGCTCCTAGCGCACCGTCCACACCGCGGGCGCCACGTAGCGCCGCTCGCCGCCCTCCAGCGCGATGCTGGACGCGCCGGCGTGCAGCGTCCCCTGCAGCGTGGGGATGACCTTGTACCCGGCGCGGAACGGCTGGCCGGCGGTGAGCTGCGGCGTGTGGAGCACCAGTTCGCCGTCGCGCGACTCGTAGGAGGTGATGGTCCCTCCGGAGCGCAGCGCCTCCACGCTGCCGGTGTCCACCTGCACGCCCGCGGGGAGCGCGTGGTGGATCTCCATCGGCGCGCCCGCGGCCGACGAGGCCAGCACGGAGACGGCGACCGCCTCGCCCGCCTTCACGCCAGCCGGCGCGGCGATCTGCAGCTCCAGCCCGCCGGTGGTGGGGTCCGTCTTCCAGGGGATGGAGGCCGCCAGCTGGAGCGAGAAGCCCAGCCCGGGGACGGCGGGGGTGGCCTGCACCGTCCAGCGGTGCGAGCCGGCGGCGCCGGGGGCGGGTGCCTCCACCGCCAGCACCTCCTTGGCGTGGGCGGCGTCCAGCACGCCCTCCGCCACCACCTGGCCGTCCATCTTCAGCACCACGGTGACCCGGTCCGGCACCTTGTCCTTGAACAGGTTCGCCACCGCGGCCAGCGCCACCAGGTTCGCCCGCCCGTCGCCCCAGCCGTAGGCGGGGGAGTAGCTCCCCAGCAGCGTCGCGCCGAGGTCGGCGATGGGCGTCTGGCCGTCGCCTTGGAGCGCCAGGACGGCGTAGGCGGTGGCCTCCGCCTCGGACGGCGCCGTGCCGTCCGAGCGCTGCACGTCCTTCGGCACCACCACGTAGCGCGACCCGTCCTCGCGCGCCTTGATGGCGGCGCGCACCTTGCCGCGGAGCGGTTCGATGGCCTCCTTGGGGACGGCGCCGCCGGCCAGCGCGGCGGCCGCGGTGTACGGGTCGTCGATGCGGGGGAGGGCGCGCTCGTAGGCGCCGCTGGCGCGCACGGTGGCCAGCTGGGCGCGGGCCTTCACGTTGGGACGGGAGGCGCCGGCGCGGATGGCGCGGAGGCACTCGGCGGTAGCCACCAGCAGGCGCTGCTCGGTCCAGCCGGTCTCGCCCTGGCAGGTGCCGTCCGGGCTCTGCTGGTTCGCCAGCTGCTGCGCCAGCCGCTCTCCCAGGCCGGAGAGGCTGCGGTCGTCCGGGAAGCCCAGCGCCGCCTCCGCCAGCAGCGCCGCGGTGTCCATGGACGGCGCGCGGCCGTGGCTTACCGCCCGCTGCGAGAGGACGATCTTCAGCTCCTTGAGCAGCGCCGCGTCCGGCTCCTCGCCCAGGGCGCGCAGCAGCACCGGGGCGCGCGCCACCAGCGCCAGCGCGTACGCGTCGTCCGCCACGCGAGGCCGGTGCCGGGCCACCGACAGCTCGGAGCGCACCAGCGCCAGCGAGCCCGGGTAGACCAGCAGCCGGGCGCGCTCGCTCTTCGGCATCGCCTCCGCCGGCAGCTCGACGGTCAGCTCGCGCGGGGCCGCCAGCGTCCCGCCGCGCGTCACCCGGACCGGGCGGCCCGCGGGGAGCACGTCCAGCGCGCGCACCACCTGGTCGGCGCCGCCCAGCGAGGCGCGGACGGAGAGGTGGCCGGGCTCGCGCGCGATGATGGAGGCGTACTGCACCACGCTGCCCTGCGCAGGGATGCTCACCGTCCACGCGCCGCCGCCCGCGGCCAGGTCTCCCTCCGGCCTCACCTCCAGCGGCTTGCTGACCGCCTGCGCGGTGGTGTTCACCACCTGCACCGGGATGCGCACCTCGTCGCCGGCGGTGAGGAAGGGCGGCAGCACCGGGTCCACGTAGGTGGGGAGGGTGGAGGTGAAGCTGGCCACCGTTCCGCCCTGTCCGCCGCTGCGCGAGTGCGCCAGCGCCAGCACCCGCCACGACGTCAGCCGGTCCGGCACCTTCACCGGGACGGACGCCTCGCCGCGGTCCGACGTCACCACCAGCGGCTCGAAGAGGAACGTCTCCGGGAACCAGGCGCGGGTCGGCGCCGGCGCTTCCCCCTTGGCTGGGAGGCCCACGCCGCCCAGCTGGCCGCCCATGACGCCGCCGACCACGCCTCCAACGACTCCGCCTTCGATGCCGTCTGCGTATCCCTCGTCTCCTGCGCCCGATACCTCGGTTTCCTCCACCACCTCGGCGTCGGCGGCGCCGCCCTTGGCCCCGAAGACCGTCGACAGCCCCCGGCGGCGGACGGCCTTTGGCTTCGCCTTCTTCATCATCGCCATGCGCTCCGGCGCCGGTGCCGCCGACGCCACCGGCTCCGGCATCGGCGGGGACTCCGGCGCGCTGTCCGCACCGGCGAGCGCCTGCGCCGATGCGCGGCTGCCACCCGCCGCCATCACGAGGCCGAAGGACAGCAGGAGCACCAGCGTGAGCGCCCCGCCCAGGGCCATCCATGCGATCGGGCGCTTCATGGCATCTCCTTCGCTACCCAGGCGTTCCAGTTCTCCACGTCCTCGGACAGCCGCGTGCCGCTGAGCACCACGGCGCGCGGGTCGGTGAGGGCCAGCAGGTCGGACGGCAGGCGGGACAGCCGCAGCGGCCGCCCGTAGGCGTCGGTGACGTCCTCGCCTCGTTTCCGGCACTCCACCATCGCGCGGTCCCACAGCTTCGCCATGGTCTCCGGCGTCATCCGCTCCGCCTCCGGCGCCTTCTCCTCCCATGCGCGCACCTGCGCGTGCAGCTCGGCCAGCGCGGCGTAGAAGTGGTCGGTGAGCGGGGAGATGGGGTCGAACGAGGTGGCGGACCGCGCGGTGGCGGGCTGGTCCTCGACCTGGGCGGTCGGGAGCGCGCTCACGCGCAGGATGGTGGCGGCCGCCGCGTTCGCCCCGCGGATCCGCCCCATGGCCAGCGCCTCGCCGTCCAGCACGCCGAAGGCGGAGGAGGAGACGGTGGCGGCCGGCTTGAGCTTGCCCAGGGCGTCTGCGCCGGGGAGCGGGGCCAGCTGGGAGAGGCTCTGGTCCACGCCGAACAGGCCCACCGCGGCGGCGCCGGGCTGGCCGTCCACCGTGGTGCGCAGGGCGAGCTGCGCCACCTCCCCGGGCGCGTACTGCGGCCGCTCCGGCTGGAGCTGCACCTCCAGCGCCGCGCGCGGCGGCACGTACACCAGCGCGCGCGCCCCCTGGACCTGGAGGTCGATCCACCCGTCCATGGGGCTGGGCACCGTGAAGCGCGCGGTGCGCGCCTTGGCGTCCACCGGCACCTCCATCTCCTTCTTGCCCGCCATGAACTGAAGCTTCTGCGGCAGCGCGCCGGAGAAGTCCGGCCCGCGGATCAACTCCAGCGCCACCTCCTCGCCCGGGTGGGCGATCACCGGCGTGGCGCGGAGCCGGAGCGGCGGCACCTGGCCGGGCTGGAAGATCACCCGGGTCTGGCCCTGGTCCTTGCCGTTCATCCGCGCGGAGACCTTCAGCTCGTAGCCGCGCATCACCGTGTCGCGGGGCTGGCTCTCCTCCTCTTCCCCGGAGCCGCTGATGGAGAAGCGCGCCACGCCGATGTCGTCCACGGACGCCGGGCCTTCCTCCTCGGGGCCGGACTCCTCCTCGTCGAGCCCCGGTTGCCCCTTGTGCAACTCCACCTTCCCGAGGCGCGACTGCACGCAGGAGAGGACCTGCTCGCCCACCCGTCCGCCCGAGGTGGGGACCCAGGCGGTGGCGACCTCGCGGCTCCCGGCGCGGGTGCGCCACACCAGCGCCCGCGGGAGCGTCACGCCGCGGGCGTCGCGCGGGAGGCAGGGGCGAGCGGCCATCGCCGCGGACTCGAGCGCGCCCTGGAGCGCCGGCGAGCCGCCGTTGACGCCGTCGATGGTGACCTCGATCAGGGGCTGGCCGCCGTCGTCGAACTGGAAGGACGCGGCGTAGACGCGGTCGCGGCCCGGCGACAGCGCGCGCCCCTGGAGCACCTCCGTCACGCAGCGCCCCAGCGGCGTCCCGGCCGCGCTCACCGACGCCACCGTCCCCCGGCCGTCGACGCGCAGGCCGGCGGTGGTCTCGCCGGTGCCCTCGACGAAGATCGCGCAGCGCAGCAGCGACGCGTTCAGCTTGTCCAGCGCCAGCTCGTCGGAGAGCAGGGCCGGGGACTCCTCGTCGTCGTCACCCGCCAGGAGATCCCGCAGCCCGTTCCGCTCCACCGACGGGTGCCGGACCGGGATCCGGACCGGCATGGCGGGGATGATCACGTTGACCGGCGGCCCGGGGTCGAGCTGGAGGCTGGCCACGCCGTCCTCGTCGGTGACGGCCTTCACGCCCTTGTCCTTCGGGTCCCAGGCGCGCTTGATCTCCAGCTCGGCGCCGCGGAGCACGCCGCCGCCCACCGCCGACACGCGGAGGTAGACGCGGTTGTTGAAGCCGCCCACCAGGCCGTCGCCCAGCTCGGTGACGGCGGTGACGGCGATGGGGTCCTGGGAGAGCAGCACCTCCGCGGACGACTCCACCCGGTCACCCGCGGGGTCGGTGGCGGAGATGGACGCGATCAGGGTGCAGGTCTTCTTGAGGTTGGTGGGGACCTGCGGCAGCTCCAGCGTGAAGCGGCCGTTGGGGCCGGCGGTGGCGCGCCTGGGGAGCAGGGTCTCCATCCACTCCAGGGGCGGGGGCCACTCGCCGGTGGAGGACCACTCGACGGCGATCTTCGCGTTGGGGACCGGGGCGCCGGAGCTGTAGACCACCTCGCCGCGGACGAGCGGGCGGTCCCCGGCGCCGTAGAAGGGCCGCTCCGCCGAGGCGTCGGCACGGAAGCGGGGGAGGGTGAAGGGCCGCACCTGGAACGGGGCCTGCCCGGACGCGTCGCCGGAGTGCCAGGAGACGGTCCAGGTGCCGGCGGTGGCCGCGCGGTCCAGCGGGAAGCTCCCGGAGGCCACGCCCCACGGGCCGGCGGGGGCGGCCTCGTCGAGGAACGTCTCGCCGTTGGGGTCGGTCACCACGAAGCGGCCGGGCCGCCCGTCCAGCGGCGACAGGTCGCGGGCGCGCAGCACCACGGCGCGGAACTTCACCTGCTGCCCGGGCTCGTAGAGCGGGCGGTCGGTCAGCGTGTGGACCTTGGCGGCGGCGTAGAGGGGCACCGTCACCTCGGCGGTGCCGTCCTCCACCGGGGACTGCACGCGGGCGATCAGCCGGTAGTCGCCGTCCGGGACCTGCGGGACCGCGACCTCGGCGAACCGCGTCTCGTCGTCGGCCGTGTTCCAGCCGTGCAGCGGCTCCAGCGGCGTCTCCTGGCCGTTCGGGCCGGCGAGGGCGAGCGCGGCGCTGAGGCGGCGCACCGGAGCGCTCTCGGCGCTGTCGGCCGAGCCGGTGGTGTACCGGGCGGTGGCGTGGATGGCCACCCGGCCGGGCTTGCCGCGGACCCAGCCGTCCGCGGAGACGGAAAGCTCCTGGCGCGGGACGCCGTCCGGGCAGACCGGGACGAAGATGCCGTCGCCTACCCACGCGCGCAGGCAGACCTGCGGCGAGGCGGCGTAGAGCAACAGCGCGGCGGCGGCGGCGCCGGCGATCGCGACGCGCCGCTGGATGGGAGAGAGAGCCATGCGTGGGTGCCCCCCTGGGCCGCGGCATTCTAGGGCGGCGGGTGGCTCCCGTCGTGACGCTTCGGAGGCCCGGAAGGTTCCGGGGAAGGCCGCCTGGACGCTAGAAGACCGACCCGCGCCAGCGGGTGGGGGTCGCTTCCTTCACTTCCAACTCGACGAACTCGTCGGCCACGCCGCTTCAGGGACAGAATTCCAGCCGGTAGCGGATCTCGTCCTTCATCCGCTCCAGCGCCGCGTCGCGGTCGTCCCCCAGCGCCACGACCTCCCCCACCACGGAGGCCATGCAGCGAGCCTGCCACTTGCCGTCGATCAGCTTCTTGAGCGTCACCGGGTATTTCATCGGCCGCTCGTCACTGGCAACTGCCGTTCGCCTGGCAGGTGCGCATCGGGCTGTTCCGGCACGTCTTCCCCAGGCAGTCCGGGTCGGCGCAGTTGGCGACGGCGTCTCCATCCTCGTTGCCGCTGGAGGTGAGGCAGTTGACCTCCGTCCTCTGGCCGCCCAGGCACTGGCACCCGTTCCCGCAGGAGCCGCCGTCGCAGTCGGTGTCCACGCAATCGGTCGTGAGGTCGCCGTCGTTGTCGTTGGTGTCGCTGCACGCCGATTCGGTCCTGGCCCCTCGCGAGCAGGTGCACCCGGTGCCGCAGGAGCCTCCGTCGCAGTTGGTGTCCAGGCAGTCGGTGGCGGTGTCGCCGTCGTTGTCCGCGGAGTCCGAGCAGACGGTCTCCGTGCTCAGCCCGCCCACGCACTGGCAGCCGGCGCCGCAACTCTGGTTGTTGCAGTTGGAGTCGGCGCAGTCGGTGTTGCCGTCGCCGTCGTTGTCGGCGCCGTCGCTGCAGATCGTCTCGCTCTTGCCACCCCCGCCCGTGCACTGGCAGCCGGTGCCGCAGCTCTGGTTGTTGCAGTCGGAGTCGGCGCAGTCGGTGTTGCCGTCGCCGTCGTTGTCCGCCCCGTCGCCACAGTCCGTCTCGATCTTGCCGCCCCCGCTCACGCACTGGCAGCCGGCGCCGCACGCCAGGCCGGCGCAGTCGTTGTCGGCGCAATCCGTCGGGCCGTCGCCGTCGTTGTCCGCCCCGTCACCGCACCCCGACTCCGACTTCCCGAAGTTCTTGCACGTGCACCCGGTGCCGCAGGACTGGTTGACGCAGTCGGAGTCGGCGCAGTCGGCCGCGAAGTCGCCCTCGTTGTCGAGGCCGTCGCTGCACGCCGTCTCGGTCGGGAAGGCGCAGCCGCCGTCCTCGCAGGCTTGCGGCGCCGCGCAGCCCACGCCGCAGCTCCCGCAGTTCCGCGGGTCGCTCCGGAAGTCGAAGCCGTCGTCGGGGACGCCGTTGCAGTTCTCGTCCAGCTGGTTGCACAGCTCGGCGACGGGCGTCACCTGGCCCAGGCAGACCACCCCGGCGTCGGCGCACGCCTGCGTCCCTCCATGGCAGAGGCCGATGCCAAGGGTCGACGGCGGCATCCCGGAGTAACAGGGGTTGGCGGCGATGTCGTCCACCACCCCGTTGCAGTCGTTGTCCTTGCCGTCGCACACCTCGTCGCCGCTGGGCTTGCAGCAGGACCGGGTCCCGCCGGACGCGGGCGTGCACACGTAATCGTTGCCGCCGCAGTCGGAGTCCTCGGTGCAGGCGTACTTGCCGTCCGGCGGCAGGTCCACCACGCAGGCCACTCCGAACCCGAACACCACCGCCGCCCCGAAGGCGAACCACGTCGCGCTGCGCGTCTGCATCTAGAACGTACCCCCGGCGGAGACGGCCACGCCTCCACCCTTCGGAGGCGCCAGGAACACCCAGGCGCCGCCGCCGGCGAGACCCAACGCGCCGGCCGCGAAGAGCACGTTGGCGATCATCGCCTGTGACTGGGCGCCGAGCGCCTCATTCCTGGTGACGTCCAGCACCCCATCGTGGTTGGCGTCCACCAACCGCCCGCGCGTGGACATGGCGCTGGCGCCCACGCCCGCGCCTACCAGGAGCGCCACCGCGCCCGCCGCGCCCACGTAGGTGCCCGGGTGCTTGAGGTACGCGTTCAGCGGCAGAGAAGGACCCGGCGGGCTGGCGGGCTGGCGCGCCGAGGCGAGCGGTCCGTCGTCCGGGCCGGTCGAAGTCGAAGTCGAAGAGGAAGTGGGGGAGGTCTTCCCGCCGGCGACCGCGATCCCGGCCGCCGGCTGATCGCGCGTCGCCTCCATGGCCAGCTGCACCTCCGCGTTCCCGCCCTCGTCCAGGGCCACCTGCTGCTGGCCGGCGAACCCGTCCGTGGTGGCCTTGAGCAGGTAGTGGCCGGCGGAGACCTTCACGTCCACCGTGCCGGTGCCCAGCTCGCGGTCGCCCAGCGTCACCTTGGCGGTGTCCAGGCTGGGCGTCACCTTGAGGTGGGCGAGCTTGCCGGACAGCGCCTGGAACAGCGGCTTCAGGGACGCCACGGTCTTCTTGAAGTAGTCGCCGTGCGGCGGGCCCTTCACGTCCACCGTCGCCGACTCCACCGCCAGCGTGGCGCGGGTGAACGCGTTCAGCGTGAGGACGGAGTTGGTGGCCCCGTGAGCGGCCTGGCCGGTGATCACCCGCTCCACGCCGAGCGCGGAGGCGATCTCCACCATGCAGGCGTCCTCGGTGCACTGGAGGGCCTCGGCGTACTTGTCGCCCAGCTTTTGCGCCACATCCTCCGGCTTCATCACCGTGACGAAGAGGTTGCTCTTGGTCGCGTTCACCGAGATCAGCGTGCCGATGTAGCCCATGACCCAGGTGTCGCGCTTGGGGTTGCCCTCCGTGAGGTCCACCCCCACCACGGCCAGCGAGGGCCGCAGGTCCACGGTGTCGCCCGTGAGGTCCAGGCCCAGGCCTTCCTGGGCGCGGGCGGTGGTGGAGAGCGCGAGCGCCAGCGCGGCGAGCGAGGCGCAGAGGCTCGCTCGCTGGGCGTTCCGGAATGACGTCATGATGGCAAGTATGGCACGGCCTCGGGGTGCTGTCGGATAATCCCACCCCACCCGACACAGGGAGGGGGTTGGTCAATGCAGACGTACGTGCTGATGACGAAGCTGGGGCCGTTCGAGTCGGGCAGTGCGCAGGAGCGGCGCCGGAAGGGGCAGGCCTGGAAGCGCACCGTGGAGGCCCTCTGCCCGGGCATCCGGTGGGTGGCGCACTACGCGCTGCTGGGACCGTACGACTTCATGGACATCTACGAAGCGCCGGACGAGGAGACGGCGTTCAAGATCTCCCTCCTCTCGCGGGCGGAGGGCGCGGTGACCGCCGAGAGCTGGCCGGCGGCGCGGTACGAGGAGTTCCTCCACGTCATGGAGGAGGTCCAGCGGGCCGAGACGGCGGCCGGCGCCGGGCGGGCTCGCGGGCGGCGGCGCAAGCGGTAGGGGCCCCTGGCCGGTCAGGGCAAGAGCACGGTCAGTCCGAGCGCGGCGCCCCCGGGCGTGACGGCGGCCATAGGGAGGACGCGGAGCGCGAGGCGCCTGCCGCGAGCCTCCGCTTGCGCCGCAGCGCGGCTGTCGTGCGAAGTGAGCTCGTAGCCGGCCACCGCGAACGTCAGGGGGAGCAGGAGGAGGGGGAGCGGATTGAGGCCCGGGGTCTCGCGCAGGAGGTACGAGACTCCGAGCGCGGTGGCCATCCCGAGGCCGGTGCCGAAGACGGTGGACAGGAGCCAGCCGTCCCCGTCGGCGAGCGCTCCGCCCAGCATCACGCCGATGGGGATGCCGAGGGCGAACCCGGAGACCGCGCCGTAGGCGCCGTACTGGCCGCAGGCGGTCGTGACGGGATCGCTCGAGAGCGAGCAGCCCAGCTGATAGCCCCCGTAGGCCATGCCCAGGGCGCTCCCGCCGCCCAGCAGCAGCTCCGCGGTGATGCGCGGGAGGCGCCGGACGAGGTCGAAGGTCGGCGCCGGGCGCTCCACGGGCTCTTTGGGCGCGAATGGATCCGGGGCGGGGTGGGGTTGCGCCCCGGCCGCGCCGGCGGCGAGCGCGAGGGTGCCGATGAGGTGGCGGAGCTTCACGCGTGACCCGATAGGCGCGCGAGGGCCTGGGCCGCGCACGCGCTCAGTCGCTCCAGGGCGCCCAGCAATTCGGGCGAGGGTCCGGGGTCGTCGCCGACGACGCAGAGGAGCTCGCGCGCCGCGCCGTCCACCATCAGCGGCACCGCCACGGCGAAGCCGGGCGGAGGGGGAGAGATCGCCCAGAAGAAGCTCTCGTCGGTGGACGATTCGGGGATGGTGACCACCGACGGCTTTCCGCTGTCCACCGCTGTCTTGAACATCGATGGCTCCTTGAGATCCGGCCGGAACGCCACCACCGCGCCGTCGCTGCCGGGCCCGAAGCCCCTCCAGAAGATCGCGACGCCGTACTGGACGAGGAAATGGAACGCCCGGCCGAACCCTTGCCGGCAGTAGGTGAGGAGCGCTTCGCCGACCATGGCGCCCTGGGTGGCGGTCTGCATCGAGACGAGCGCGACCTCCAGCGCCTCCGCGAGCTCGGCGGCGGAGGCCGCCACCTGCGGAGCGTCCGGTTCCGCGGTCCCCGGGGAAGGCGCCTCGCCGTCGAAGGCGATCACGGAGCTCCAGTCCAGCTCGCCCTTCGTCACCGCGTCCGCGATCGACGCGGCCGTCTCCGGGTCGAGAGGGCCCTCGGTGGCGGCGGCGGGTTCCGGCGCGGGCGCGGGCGTGGGGGCGGGCTTGGCCTCGGCGGGCGGTTGGAGATCGGCCGCCGCGTCGCCCTGGTAGCCGACGAACTCCCAGGGCGCGGCCAACTCGATGTTCTGTTCGCTGGAGGGCGGCGGAGGTTCGGTGGATTCGGGGACGGGGCCTACGTCGCTGAGGGAGATCATCTCCCACTGGGACATGAGGGGCGGGACGTCGTCGCCGGAGGTCTCGAGCTCCAGCACGCGCGGCTTGGGGGGCGGCGCGGGAGCGGCCTCTGGCTCGGGAGGGAGTGGGCCGGCGGCGCCAGGAGGAGGAGGTTGCCAGGCCGCGGGGGGCGGGATGGGGACTGGTGGGCGCGCGCCGGGCGGCATCGGCGGGGGTCGCCAGCCGGGCGGCGGCGGAACGGGGCGCGGGAGCCCGACCGCGCCGTTCGGGAGCATGGCCGCGGGCGGCATCGGCATCGGCATCGGCGGGCGCGGGCCCGCGGGCATGGGCGCCGGAGTCAGGCGAGCGGCCGGAGGGGGAGCGGCGTCCGTGATGGGCGGGATGGCCGGCAGAGGCGGCGGAGTGGCCTGCGCCGCGATGGGCGGGCTGGCGTCGGTGACGGGCGGAACATTCGGGACGGGCGCGCTCGCGGGCGGAGCGGTGACCGCGCGCATTGGCACGGACGGCGTCATCCGACTGGCAAGCGGAGCAGCGGCGGATGGAGGAGGTGTGCCCGGTGTCTCGCTGGCCGGCGCGGGAGGTGCGCTCACCGCTGGGACCGGCGCTGGAGTCATCCGGGCTACGGCAGGCGGAGGAAGGACCTCGGCCATGAGCGGGATGGGAGCCGGCGTGGTCCGCGCCGCGACGGACAGGCTGGTGTCGGCGACGGGTGGAACATTCGGGACGGGCGCGTTCGCGGGCGGAGCCGTGACTGCGCGCATGGGTGCGGCCGGCGTCAGCCGACCGACCGAAGGAGCGGCGGCGGGCGAGGGAGGCGCGCTCGGCGCTTCACTGGCCAGCGCGACGTTCGCCGCGGGAGGAGTGGTGACCGCGCGCATCGGTGCGGACGGCGTCATCCGGCCGGTCGAAACGGCGGCGAGGGGTGGAATGGAAGGCTCGGACGCGTGCGGATCGGCCGCGGAGAGCTCCTCCTCCCACGGTGTGTCCAGTTGCACCGGCGCTGGGCCAGCCTGGTGGGGCGCCATGGGTTCCCACGTCGGGTCCGGCGGCGGCGTCGCGGCCTCCGCTTGCGCCACCACCTCCGACCCCCATGGCATCTCGGCGGCCGGCGGCGGGCTGGAGGGCGTGGCCTCCCAGTCCGGATCGATCGAGATCTCCGGCTCCGGAGCGCTCGCCACCAGAGGCGCCGCCGGGGGTTCCCCCCATGCCGGATCGATCGAGATTTCCGGCTCCGGAGCGCTCGCCGCCGGAGGCGCCGCCGGGGAGTCCCCCCAGTCCGGATCGATCGAGATCTCCGGCTCCGGAGCGCTCGCCATCGGAGGCGCCGCCGGGGGTTCCCCCCATGCCGGATCGATCGAGATCTCCGGCTCCGGAGCGCTCGCCACCGGAGGCGCCACCGGGGGTTTCCCCCATGCCGGATCGAAGCTCATCTCCGGAGCCGCCTTCGTCACCGCCTCGGCCGGCGGCGCCGCGCTCTTGAGCGCCTCCTTCGGAGGGAGCACCACCGCCGGCATCGGTGTGATCTTCGGGAGGCTCTCGGCGACCGGAGCCAGCACCGGCGGCGAGGGCGAAGGCGCAGGCGAGGTTGCCGGAGTGGGCGCGGGCGCCGCAGCAGGCGCGGGCTTCTTCCCCTCCATCATCTCGAGATAAGCCCTCGCCCCCATCCCGGTCATGGTGGTGGGGTCCTCGTCCTGGTCCATCAGGTACCCGTCCCCGTCCTCGGGCGCCTCCTCGAAGGTTTGGGCCTCCTCGAGATCGTCCTCCGACTCCACCCCCTCGCTGGACATCACCGAGGCGGACGGCGCGAAGGCGCCCTCGGGCGGGCCCTCCGGCGTGAGCCGGCTGAGGTTGGACTCGAACGACACCTTGTACCGCCGCGAGATGTAGAACCGGAGCCGGACCTCGGGCGCGATGTACGGCACCACCCGCATCCCGGTGGCGAAGGCGACCGCGTCCACCGCCTCCGGGTCGTACGGCGCGGCGAACGCCACCTTCAGCTTCCGTCCCTCCTGCGCGAACGGGAACGCCAGGTGCTTGGAGGCGACCTCCGGCGTGATCAGCAGCACCGAGAAGTCGGTCGCGTTCTCGAAGAACTTCTTCTCCGCCAGCGGGAACCGGCGTTGCTCGGCGAGCGCCTGGCCCAGGACCTCGACGTCCACCTTGCGGAGCTGCACCAGCAGCGTGCCCAACCGGCCGCCGTAGATCATCTGCGCGTCGAGGACCTCGTTCACCACCTTCTGGGTGACGATCCCCTTCCGAACGAGCAGCTCGCCGAGCTTCTCCGCCATGGCGCCGGACCCGCGATCCCGTCCCTACTCCGCGTTCCAGTCCGAGGCCGGGAGGACCTTCCAGCCCGTGTCCAGCTTCCCCGCGCGGAAGCGGAGCACCCGCAGCGGCCATTGCCGCGGCACCTGCCTCGGACCCTCCTTCGTCTCGATGTTGAAGATGTGGAGCTGCAGCATGTAGTTGCCCGTCCCACCGGCGCTGGCCAGCAGCGCGCGGATCGGGTTCTTCGGGTGCCAGTAGACGTCCTTGTCCACCCGCGCGATGTACGCCAGCACCGGGCTCGCCTTGAGGAGCGCCTGCGCCTTCTCGCGGGTGGGTTCGAGGATCTTCTTCGCCTCCGCCTCGGAGATCTGGTGGACCTGCAGCCCCTCGCCGCCGCGGCCGGAGTTGATGATCCGGGACAGGGAGAGGCGCCCCGCCTTGTCCAGGTCCTGCATCATCGCCACCGCCGTGCGGAGATCGCCCTGCTCGGCCTGCGGCGGCGAGCGCGACACCACCTTCCAGTTCTCCAGGTTGAAGAGCTGGGCGTTGGACGTCGCGCCGCCCAGGAGCAGCTCGCGGTCGTCCTGGTTGCCTTTGCCGGCGAGCGCGTCCAGGTACCGCTCGGCCGCCTGCCGGACCTCGTCCTTCGGCTCGTCCGCCTGCGCGGCGAACGCGAGCGACCACACGGCCATGGCTACCGCCCATCCGACACGTCGCATGAGGGATTCCTCTCCCGGGACCCGTGAGGTTAACCGCCCATGCGGGGACAAAAGAAATGGAGACGTTGCCGCACCTGACCGTAGACTGGGCGCGTGCGCTCGGTCTCGCGCCGATGGTGCGTGTTGGCTCTGGCGGTCTCGCTGGCCGGGTGCCACCGCGTCGGATTCCAGACCCACCTCCCCAGGGGCGAAGAGATCCACGAGGAGATCTTCAGCTACTGGGCGTTCGGGATCATCGGCGAGCACGAAGTCGACCTGGACAGGCTCTGCCCGGCCGGCGTC
>DATBSS010000310.1:0-5880 GCA_036559665.1 Myxococcaceae bacterium | reverse complement strand
GGCGGCGACCGACGCGTCCAAGGTCCTCCACTTCCTCTCCCACCACGCCACCGTCGTCCTCACGCCCCGGCCCGCGCTCTCCGTCTTCCAGCAGATCGAGTTCGTGCGGCTGCGCGAGAACCGCATCCTCGCGGTGCTGGTCAGCCACGGTGGCCAGGTCCAGAACAAGGTCTTCACCACCGACGTCCCGGTCTCCCTCGAGGACCTGGTCCGCTGCTCCAACTACCTCAACGAGCTCCTCCGCGAGGTGCCGCTGGAGGACGCCCGCCGCCGCATCCAGGCGGAGCTGGAGCAGGAGAAGGCGCTCTACGACTCGCTGGCCGCCAAGGCGCTCCGCCTGGGCATCGCCGCCATCGACGTCGCGGACGCCGAGGAGAAGATGGTCATCGAGGGCACCGGCTCCTTCCTCGACGCGCCCGAGTTCTCGCTGGACCGGATGCGCGCGCTGTTCAAGGCGCTGGAGGACAAGCACAAGCTGCTGATGCTCCTGGACCGCGTCCAGCGCGCCCGCGAGCTGCAGATCTTCATCGGCACCGAGAGCGAGTTCTCCTCCGCCGGCGAGGTCTCCGTCATCGCCAGCCCCTACGGCGCCTCCGGCCAGGTGCTGGGCGCCGTCGGCGTCATCGGCCCCACGCGGATGGACTACCAGCGCGTCATCCCGCTGGTGAACTTCACTGCCCAGGTCCTCTCCCGCGTCCTGGACTCGGAGTGAGATGCGGATCGCCCCGCCCCTCGAGGCGCTCCGCTAGGAATCGCCGCGGAGGAAGTCCACCCGCCGGAGCAGCGTCTGCGCCGTCTCGAACGTCAGCACCACGTTCCCCAGCTCCAGCGTCTCGCGCGAGGTGAGCGTCAGCCCGTCGCCTGACAGCGCGCGCCCGCCCACCAGGGTGACCGAGGTGGGCGAGCCGGGCCGCACCACCCAGTCCGCGCCCTCGCCGGGCTCCAGCCAGAGGTGGTCCCTCGAGACGGTCTCCTCGTTGAGGCGGACGTCGCAGTCCGGGGCGCGGCCGATCTTGAACGGGCCGCGCTCGCGCAGCTCGTAGCAGAGCGGGTCCCCGGTTCCTGCCGCCGGGGCGGAGAGCGCCGCGCGCGGCACCCGGGTGAGGGTGGTCGCCGGGCTCCGGGGCGACGGCTTCCACACGCCGATCTCCCAGACCAGCCATGGGTGCGGGAACTGTTCGGGGAACGCTCCCTCCAGGCTCCGGCGTTGAGCGACCAGGTTCGACAGGAGGTAGGCGCGGACCACGGCCATGGCCTCCAGTGATAGGACGACCGCCGGGTAGTTTCCATCAGGACGATGTCCCCCGGCCCGTTCGACTGCGGCGCCCAATCCTGATACCAAAGTCACGGCACGCGAATGGCCTCCACCGTCTTCCGCCCGGGCGACCGACCGCTCCTCCACCTCGGGCTTTTCCTCCTCACCATCGTCACCACCTTCGTCGCCTTCCGCATCACCTTCGCGGACGGCCTCTCGTTCGGGCAGCCCACCGTCGAATCGCTCCGGTTCAGCCTCTGCCTGGTGGCCATCCTCGGCTCCCACGAGATGGGGCATTACCTGTTCGCGCGGTACCACGGGGTGGACAGCTCGCTGCCGTACTTCATCCCCTCGCCGCCGTTCATCACCTTCGGCACGCTGGGCGCGGTCATCCGGCTGCGCGGCCGCATCCCGAACCGGAACGCGCTGGTGGACATCGGCGCGGCGGGCCCGCTCGCCGGCCTGGCGGTCGCGCTCCCCATCCTCATCTACGGGACCGCCACCCTGAAGACGATGGACATGCCGTACCAGGTCCCCGGCGTGCCCGGCCCGGCCTCGCTGATCTCCCTCTCGCAGCAGCTCTGGACCTGGCTCCACGGGCTGGGCACCGGCGCCGAACAGGCCGCCCAGGCGCCCGTCAGCGCCGGCATCATGTTCGGGGACAGCCTGCTCACCGCCGGCCTCAAGCACCTCTTCCTGGGGCCGCTTCCACCCGGCAAGGACGTGCAGGAGAACGCGGCGTACCTGGCGGGCTGGTTCGGCCTGGTGGTGACCACGCTCAACCTCTTCCCCATCGGCCAGCTCGACGGCGGGCACCTCACCCACGCGCTCTTCGGCGACCGCGCCATCCCCATTGGCCGCGCGGCGTCCTGGAGCCTTCTGGCGCTGGCGGTGTTCTTCAGCGCCTCGTGGGTGCTGTGGTTCATCATCGCCACCCGCGTGGTCGGCTACCGCCACCCGCCGGTGGTGGACGAGACGCAGCCGCTGAGCCGGAGGCGCCGCTGGGTGTGCGCGCTCTCCTTCGTGGCGCTGGCCATCTGCGTGATGCCGGCCCCGCTCACCACGGTGACGGCGTGAAGTACCTCTGCGAGCGCTGCGACCGCCTGGCGGAACCCAGGGGCTTCCGGCGCGACGGCGGGATGCTGGTGATGACCTGCGCCCGGTGCGGCGCGGAGACGCGGGCCACCTGGGTGGAGAGCGCCGCCGCCGAATCCGCCGCCGAGCCTGTCGCCGCACCCGGCACGGCAGCTTCTCCATCGGCCGCCCCGGTCTCCAGCGTAGCCCGCGTGGTGCCGCTCCACGCCGTGCCACCGCCGCCGAGCGACGCCGGAGAAGACCCCTTCGAAGTCCCCCCCGGCCGCTGCCCCAAGTGCGTGGCGCCCCGGCCCTCGAGCGGGTCGAGCTGCCACCAGTGCGGCCTGGTGTTCGCCAACTTCGTGGCCGCCGAGTCCGAGCCCTCGCCGGAGCTCCGCGCCGCGTGGACCGGGCTCATCGGCCGGTGGGACGACATGGGCGCGCACGACCGGACGATGGCGGCGGCCGTCGCGCGCGGGGAACTGGCCGCCGTGGGCCGGCTGTACCGCATCCGCCTGGCCCGCCAGCCACGCGACCCCATCGCGACGCGGGGGCGTGACGAGGTGCTGCGGCGGGCGACGACCACCTCGCCGCTGCTCTCCAGCAACACGCCGGTCAACACCGAACGCGTGAAGCGGGTGCTGTTCGTGGTCGCGGCGATGTGGCTGGCGGGCTGCGTGGGCGGCCTCGTCTACTGGGCCTTCCTCCGGGCGTGATGGGCCCGCTCACCGTCGACGGCCTGCTGGGACCGGGCGGGGCGATCCAGGCGGCCCTCGAGCGCTACGAGCACCGCCCCGAACAGCTGGCCCTGGCGCGCGAGGTGGAGCAGGTGCTGGAGCGCCGCGGCTACTTGATCGCCGAGGCGGGCACCGGCACCGGCAAGACGCTGGCGTACCTGGTCCCGGCGGCGCTCTCCGGGCGGCGGGTCGTCATCTCCACCGCCACCAAGAACCTCCAGGAGCAGATCTTCTTCAAGGACATCCCGCTGCTGCGCGACCGGGTGGGCCTGGAGCTGGAGGCGGCGTACTTGAAGGGCCGCTCCAATTACCTCTGCATCCACCGCTTCGAGGCGTTCGACCGCTCGCCCCAATTTGCCCGTCGGGAGGACGCCTCCGCCTACCCGCTCCTGCGCGCCTGGGCGATGCGCACCGAGACCGGCGACCGCGCGGAGCTGGACCTCCCGGACGCGTTCAGCGCCTGGCCCCAGCTGTCCACCACGCCGGAGAACTGCCTGGGCCTCAAGTGCCCGCTCTACGAGCCGTGCTTCGTGACCCGGGCGCGGCGCCGCGCCGAGCAGGCCTCGCTGGTGGTGGTCAACCACCACCTCTTCTTCGCCGACCTCGCCATCCGCAGCGCGGCGGGAGGGGCGGCGCCCGCCGGCATCCTCCCCCGCTACGAGGCGGTGGTGTTCGACGAGGCGCACGGCCTGGAGGACGCCGCCACCGAGCACTTCGGCGTCAAGGTCTCCAATTACCGCCTGGACGACCTGGTGGGGGACGCGCTCGCCGCGGTGCCCGCGACGGACGCCCGCCACGGGCTGATCAGCGCCGCCGCCATCCGGGTGAAGTCGGCCGTGGAGGCGCTGTTCCAGGAGGCGCCGCGGGCCCTGGGGCTCCTGAGCGGCGAGGCGTCCGTCCGGCTCACCGCGCGCGCGCTCCAGCCGCTGCGCCCGAAGGTCGATCCGGTGCTGGAGGCGCTCTCCGCGCTGGGGGTGGCGTGCGCGTCGGACGAGGACGCCCAGGTGCAGGCGCTCTCCCGGAGGAGCGGAGAGATTGCCGATCAGCTGGACTTCATCACCCTGGGCGATTCGCCGGACCACGTCTACTGGGGCGAGGCGCGCGGCCGCGGCGTCTTCCTCCGGGCGGCGCCCATCGACGTGGCCAGGGAGCTCCAGACCCGCCTCTACGCCGCGGTGGACACGGTGGTGTTTACCTCCGCCACGCTGGGGGCGGAGGGCCGGTTCGGGTACTTCGCCGCCCGGATGGGCCTGGTCACGGACGAGGGGCCGGCCGTGGAACCGCTGCGGGAGATCTCCGTCGAATCCCCCTTCGACTACCGGCGGCAGGCCGCGCTCTATGCCCCCTCGCACCTGCCGGAGACGAACGACCCTGGCTTCGTGGAGGCGGTGGCGGAGGAGATCGTCGCGCTCTCCCGCATCACGGGAGGGCGGGCGTTCGCGCTCTTCACGTCCCTGCGGAACATGGAGGCGGCGTACCGCCTGGCGGCCGGTCGGCTGGAGGTCCCGGCGCTCCTGCAGGGAGAGCGCCCGAAGACCGCGCTTCTGGAGTCCTTCCGCGCCCAGCCGTCCGTCCTCTTCGCGGCGCACTCCTTCTGGGAGGGCGTGGACGTGCCGGGGGAGGCGCTCTCGCTGGTCATCATCGACAAGCTGCCCTTCGCGTCGCCGGGGGACCCGCTGGTGGCCTCGCGCATCGAACAGCTCCGCGCCCGCGGGGTGGATCCGTTCGCCGGCTACCAGCTCCCGGAAGCGGTCATCGCCCTCCGCCAGGGCTTCGGCCGGCTCATCCGCACGCGCGACGACCGGGGCATCGTGGCAGTCCTGGACCGGCGGCTGATCACCCGGGCCTATGGGCAGACGTTCCTGCGCAGCCTGCCCAAGGCGCGGCGCTTCGGCGAGCTGGGCGCGGTGGAGGGGTGGTGGCGCGGCGGGAGCGCCGGCGGCGGGGCGGTCAGATCTCCCGCGACATGAGCAGGCGGAGCTTGCCCGACTTCTTCGAGACCACGGTGGCGACGGTGGTGAAGCCGGCCTTGCGGTAGAAGCTGACCGCCGGAGCGTTGGCGGGGTCCACCCGGAGCGCCACGGTCTTGCGGTACATGTCGCGCCCGACCTGGAGGCAGTGGTCCAGCAGCGCCATGCCCACACCCTTGCGGCGCAGGTCGGGCTTGACGACGATGTTCCGCATGTACGCGGCGCCGGGGACGGGGCCGTCGCGCTCGATGGTCACGTAGCCGACGATGTCGTTGTGCAGCCGGGCCACCTGGATGAAGGGGCGGAGCTTGGTGAGGGCCTGGAGGCTCTCGTCCGAGGTCTCGCCGCGGGACTTCCAGGGCTCGGAGGCGGTGCGAAGCGCGGACACCGCCGACAGCTCGCCGTCCGTGGCGGCGGAGAATTTCAGCGCCTTGCGGAGGTCGGCGGGGAGGTTCGCCACCTGCATGGGGGGAGGCGCGGTCGCCTCTGGCGCCTCGTCAACCCGCTTCATCGTCATCGGCTGACCTCCATTGCGGGTGATCCTAACCCCAACGCTCCCATGCTTCCATGGCCTCAGACGCCATCCGGCCCACAGACCGGTGCCCGTACGCCGATCAGGCGAGTCGCTTTCGCCCCATCGCCGGAGGGCCAAGCGGGCCCTTCAAACGCGGGTCGCGGTCCCTTATAAACTCGAAGCGAGCCTCCCCCTCGCGGGCCCCTTTCGTGCAGCTCAACCACGCCCAGCGCGAAGTCACCGTCAAGATCGTCTACTACGGGCCCGGTCTGTCCGGGAAGACGACCAACCTCCAGATGCTGCATGCGCGGACCTCGCCGGAGGTGCGCG
>DATBSS010000309.1:0-16082 GCA_036559665.1 Myxococcaceae bacterium | reverse complement strand
CTCCTTCTCCGCGCAGATCTCCGGGCTGCGCAGCCTGTTCGAGGCCTCGTACTTCGACCCGTACTTCCTGGACTCCCAGTACATCCTCTCCGCCGACCTGTTCCGCACCGAGACCGACTACCCCCAGTTCACCCGGCGCTCGTTGGGCGGCGACATCAACCTCGGCTACCACCTCACCGACGACGTGATGGTGAACGCCGGATACGCCAACGAGCACGTCCAGGTGGAGCAGGGGGCCGCCACCCAGGGTCCCACGTCGAACCTGTTCAACTCCGGCGTCACCTCCGCGCTGCGGTTCTCCGCCACCTGGGACCGGCGCGACAACCGGCTCTTCCCCTCCAGGGGGTTCATGCACTTCGCCCAGGCGGAGGTGGCCCCGGCGTTCCTGGGCGGCGACCTGAACTTCATCCGCTACACCGCCTACTCCCGCTTCTACGTGCCGCTGCCGATCCTGGGCCTGGTCTTCAAGACCAACGCCACGGTCGGCTACATCCAGCGGCTGAGCACCAAGCCGCTGCCCATCTCGGAGCTGTACTACCTGGGCGGCATCAACTCCGTGCGCGGCTACTTCCTGCGCTCCCTCTCGCCGGCGCAGCTGCAGCCCATCACCTACGACCCGTCCGCCCCGGTGGCCCTGGCCTACGTCGGCGGGAACAAGCAGGCCATCCTGAACGTCGAACTGGAGGCGCCGCTGTTCGAGAAGGTGGGCCTGCGCGGCGTGATCTTCTACGACGCCGGCAACGCCTATTCCGAGGGGGAGCCCTTCTTCCATCCCGCGGACACCCGGCTGCCGCTGGGCCTGTTCCACTCGGTGGGCTTCGGGTTCCGGTGGTTCTCTCCCATCGGCCCGCTGCGCTTCGAGTGGGGAATCCCGCTCAACCCCCGGCCGGGCGACCAGATCCCCCTGTTCGAGTTCACCATCGGCAATTTCTTCTAGCCGCCGGGGCTGCTATGTCGTTTGCATCAGCAGGTCATCATTCTTAGAGGAACGTCCATGTCCTTCCGCCGCTTCGTCCAAGGGGTCGCCCTGGCCCTGCCGCTGCTCCTCCCCACCGCCGCTCGCGCGGACCTGAAGGTCGGGTACGTGGACCTCCAGCGCGCCCTCTCCGAGGTGGAGGAGGCCCGCGCTGCCAAGGCCCGCCTGCAGAGCACGGTGAACGCCAAGCAGAAGGAGCTGGAGAAGGAGCAGGACGCGCTCCGCAAGGAGAAGGAGACGCTGGACAAGCAGATGAGCACGATGAACGACGAGGCCCGTCGCGCCAAGCAGACCGAGTTCGAGGGCAAGTACCTGGGCCTGATGCAGAAGCTGGAGAGGTCCAAGGCGGAGCTGGCGGAGACCGAGCAGCGCGAGCTGCAGCCCATCCTCTCCCGGATGCAGCAGGTGATCGGCCAGATCGCCCAGCGCGAGGGGCTGACCCTGGTGCTGGACAAGAACTCCGGCCTCCTCTACGCGCCGCCCTCGCTGGAGCTGACCAACGAGGTGGTCCGGCTCTACAACGACCAGTACAAGGGCAAGGCGCCCAAGGGTTCGGACGTGCCCAAGGCGCCGGGACCCAAGGCCGCCGACGCGCCGAAGAAGTAGGCCTCGTTTGGAAACCCCCGGCCGCTCCTTCGGGCTGGCGGAGCTGGCGTCGCTGGTCGGCGCCGAGCTGCGCGGAGATCCGGAGGCCCGCATCCACGGCGTCAACGGGCTGGCCGAGGCGCGGCCGGGCGACGTGTCCTTCTACGCCAACCCGCGGTACCGGGCGCAGCTGCACGCCACCCGCGCCTCCGCGGTGCTGGCCTCCTCGGACCCGCCCGGGTGCCCCCAGGGCGCCGCCCGGCTGCTGGTGCCCAACCCGCACCTGGCGTTCGCCAAGGTGTCCGCCGCCTTCCACCCGGAGCGGAGGGCGCCGCCCGGCGTCGCCCCCGGCGCGCATGTCCACCCCGAGGCGAAGGTGCACCCGGAGGCGTGCGTGATGGCGGGCGCCACCGTGGAGCGCGGCGCGACCGTGGGCGCGCGTTCGGTGCTCTTCCCGGGCGCCTACGTGGGCGAGGGCGCCGCCGTGGGCGAGGACTGCGTGCTCCACCCGTCGTCGAGCGTGCTCCACGGCTGCGTGCTGGGCGCGCGGGTGACGCTGCACGCCTCGTCGGTGATCGGATCGGACGGCTTCGGCTACGCCTTCGACCCGGAGGGCCCGCGCGGGCCGGAGCACTTCAAGATCCCGCAGGCGGGCATCGTCCGCGTCGAGGACGACGTGGAGGTGGGCGCCTGCGCTTGCGTGGACCGGGCAACGCTGGGGGAGACCCTGATCGGCCGGGGGACCAAGGTCGACAACCTGGTGCAGATCGCCCACAACGTGAAGGTGGGCCCGCTCTCGCTGTTGTGCGCGCAGGCCGGGGTCGCCGGCTCCAGCGAGTTGGGGACCGGGGTGATCCTGGCCGGCCAGGTGGGCGTGGTGGGCCACCTCAAGGTGGGCGACATGGCGAAGGTCGGCGCCCAGTCCGGCGTGGCGCAGGACGTGCCGGACGGCGCGGTGCTCTCCGGAAGCCCGGCGTTCGATCACAAGGCGTGGCTGAAGTCGTCCGCCGCCTACGAGCAGCTCCCGGAGCTGCTCAAGGAGATCCGCGCGCTCCGCCGCCGGGTCGAGGCCCTGGAGAAGGAGAGGTCCCCATGATGGACGTCCAGCAGATCCAGAAGCTCCTGCCCCACCGCTACCCGTTCCTGCTGGTGGACCGGGTGGTGGAGATCGTCCCCGGGCAGAAGCTGGTGGCCTACAAGAACGTCACCGCCAACGAACCGTTCTTCAACGGGCACTTCCCCGGGCACCCGGTGATGCCGGGGGTGCTGATCCTGGAGGCCCTGGCCCAGGCGTCCGCCATCCTCGCCTACAAGACGGAGGGGATGGACCCGTCGCGCAAGGTCACCTACCTGATGGCGATCGACAACGCCAAGTTCCGCAGGCCGGTGGTGCCGGGTGACCGGCTCACGCTGGAGGTGGAGGTGCTCCGGCACAAGGGCGCCATCTGGAAGCAGCGGGGGACGGCGACGGTGGACGGCCAGAAGGTCGCGGAGGGCGAGTTCCTCGCCACCGTGGTGGACATCGACGCCGGGGCCGGGGCCGGCGGCGCGGCGGAGGGCTCCTAGCGATGGCGAAGCTGCATCCCACGGCGGTCGTGCACCCGGAGGCCAAGCTCCACGACACCGTGGAGGTGGGGCCCTACGCGGTGATCGGCCCCCACGTGCAGTTGGGCGAGGGGACGCGGGTGGGCCCGCACGCGGTGATCGAGGGGCGCACCACCGTCGGCAAGCGGAACCGCATCTTCCAGCTCTGCTCGGTGGGCGCGGTGCCCCAGGACCTCAAGTACGCCGGCGAGGACACCCAGCTGGTCATCGGCGACGACAACACCATCCGCGAGTTCGCCACCCTGCACATCGGCACCGCGGGCGGCGGCGGGGTCACCCGCATCGGGAACAAGAACCTCTTCATGGCCTACAGCCACGTGGCGCACGACTGCCAGGTGGGCTCCGGCTGCATCCTCTCCAACAGCGCCAACATCGCCGGGCACGTCCACCTGTCGGACCACGTCATCCTCGGCGGGCTCTCCGCGGTCCACCAGTTCACCCGCATCGGCAAGCACGCCTTCATCGCCGGCGGGGCCATGGTGGCCATGGACGTGCCGCCCTACTGCACCGCCCAGGGCGACCGCGCGGAGCTGGCCGGGCTGAACACGGTGGGCCTGGCCCGCAACGGCTTCTCCGAGGACCAGATCGCCCGCGTCAAGGACGCCTACCGGATCCTCTTCCGCTCCAAGCTGGGCCTGAACGAGGCCATCTCCAAGCTGCGCGCCGAGTACGGCGGGCACGTGGAGATCGACGAGCTGCTCCAGTTCGTCGCCGGGAGCACCCGGGGCATCACCCGGTAGCGCCCGGCCTACAGCTTGTACTGCTTGATCACCTCGGCCACGCCCTCGGAGAGGGTGGTGATCACCACCGCCGACTGATGGGCCTGCTCGGCGGAGGCGACGGTCTGCTCGGTGGCGCCGGCCAGGTCGCGGGTGGCGCTCACCACCTGGTTGATGCCCGAGTTCTGCTGGGCCACCGCGTTGGCGATGTCCTTGGCCGCCGCCAGCGTGTCCCGGCCGATGGCGGTGAGCTCCGCCATGGTGTCGGCGGAGGCCCGCATCTGCTCCAGCCCGTGCTGGATCTTGCTCGAGCCTTCCCGCGAGCGGCTGGCCGCGGCGATCGCCGCGTCCCGGATGCCGTCCAGGAGCAGCCGGACCCGGGCGGTGGACTGGAGGGATTCGTCCGCCAGGGCGCGGATCTCCTGCGCCACCACCTGGAAGCCGCGGCCGCGGTCGCCGGCGGTGGCGGCCTCGATGGCGGCGTTGAGCGCCAGCACGTTGGAGCGCTCCGCCACCACCTCCACCGCGCGCGTCACCTCGCCCACCTGGGAGGTGAGGTCCTCCAGCGCGTTGATCCGCCGGCCGATCTCCTCCACGTGGGCGCGGAACTCCGCCAGCCCGGAGAGGCTCTTGCCAATGGCCTCGTCCCCCAGCCGGCCCAGCGACTCCGACCGGTCGGCGCGCACCAGCACCTCCTGGACGCGGGAGAGCGCCAGCTCCGAGCTGCGGCGGATCTCCTCGGTGGTCACCCGGAGCTGCTCCACGCTCACCGCCTGCCGGGCCACCGTGTCGTGCTGCACCTTGGCCGCCTGGGTCAGGTCCACGCCCGCGTCCGACATCAACCGGGCGGAGGTGGAGAGCGCGCCCAGAAGCTCGCGCAGCTTGCGCGCCAGCGCCGCGACGGAACCCTCCAGCTCCGCCAGGTCGGCGCCGCCCTGGAAGTCCAGGGTGCGCAGCTCGCCGGTGCGCGCGAAGTCCGCGGCGGCGGAGGCGATGGCGCGCAGCCGCGAGGAGCGGCGCGAGACGAGCCAGCGCAACAGCAGGAAGGTGCCGGCGGAACCGCCCAGGTACAGGAGCGCCAGCGCCCGCTCCACCCAGGGGGAAGACAGGGTCGAGTCCAGGACCGCGTCCAGGGCGCCCATGGCGAGCATGCATGCTGCGCCGGCCAGGCCCAGGCGCGTTCCCAGCGAGCCGGAATTCCAGGTCTTCGCGTCAGCCAAGGAGGCCCATCGTACCGCGGGCGCGCGCCATATGATGGTTCCTTCTCCACCATGACCGCCTCCACCCCCATCGGCCTGGTGGCCGGCAACGGGCTCCTTCCGCTCCTGGTGGCCAGGGGGGCCGCCCAGCGGGGGCTCTCCGTGGTGGCCGCCGCGCACGTAGGCGAGACCGACCAGGCCCTGGAGGGGGCGGTGGCGCGCCTGCTCTGGGTGCGGCTGGGCCAGGTGGACCGCATCGTCCGCTTTCTGCTGAAGGAGGGCGCCCGGTCTGTGGTGATGGCGGGTGGCATTGGCCGGGTGAAGGCGTTCACCTCCGTCCGGCCGGACCTGGGCGCGGTGCGCATCATCGCCCGGCTGCGGAGTTTCCGGGACGACCACCTGCTGCGCGGCATCGCGGACTACCTGCAGCAGCGGGGGCTCCCGGTGGTCTCGCCCACCGACTACCTGGAGGGCGCCATGGCGCCGGAGGGCGTCGTGTGCGGCGCCCCGCTGGGGGAGGAGCAGCTCCGCGATGCGCGCCTGGGCTGGGAGGTGGCGGAGCTTTTGGGGAAGGCGGACGTGGGCCAGGCGGTGGCCGTGAAGGGCGGCCACGTGCTGGCGCTGGAGGCCATCGAGGGCACGGACGAGGCCATCCGCCGCGCCGGCGCGCTCTCCGGGCGGAGCGGAGGGGTGGTGGTCAAGCGGTGCAAGCCGGGGCAGGACCCGCGCTTCGATCTCCCGGCGGTGGGCCCCGGCACCGTGCGCGCCATGGCCGAGGCCGGGATGCGCGCCCTGGTGGTGGAGGCGGAGAAGACGCTCCTGCTTGACGCGGCGGGCCTGGCCGCGGCAGCCCGGGAGGCCGGCATCACCGTCGTTGGCTGGCGCGGGCGTGGCGTGGAGTAGGCTACGGGCCCTTCGATGAACCAGCCCCCCAAGGCACCCCCGGTGTCCCCGCCCTTCGCCACGCGCGAGTTCAACGGGGACGGCATGCTCAAGGAGCTGCAGCACCTCCGCGACGCGGTGGTGAACCAGAAGCACCTCAACGACTGCGCGCTCGCCGTCCGCAACCTCCCCAACAAGGGGTTGCTGGAGGCGATGATGGAGATCAAGCAGCTCGCCATGGCCCGCTTCCAGGGGCAGCCGGAGCTGGCGCGCCTGCTGGTCACCTGGGCCGCGCAGGTGAAGGGGCCCAAGGATTTCATGGAGTTCTGCGGACACTTCCAGCGGCTGGCCATGGCCTCCACCCTGCTGGCCGCCATGTACCGGGGCGCGTCCCGCCTCCCCAACGCCCAGAAGAAGAAATGAGCATGGGTGTGACCAACGGGCGCCGCCGAGGCGCGGACGAGCTGGAGACGATGGACGGGGACGACGTCGACGACGCCGACCCGGACTCCGACTCCGACTCCGACTCCGATGAGCACACGCCGCCGCACCAGCGCGTCCCCACCGAGGAGGAGCTGGCCTCCCGGACCGACCTCATCACCATCGAGGCCCAGCAGCACCTGGACGGCTGGGACGAGGACGACCTCCAGCTCTTCCTGGAGCTCCTGGAGGACGCCGGCAGCGAGCTGCAACGCGAGATGCTCAACCGCGCGGTCGCCATGGGCCACAGCCCCACCGAGCTGCACTCGTTCGGCGACACCATCCGCGTCGTCTCGGACGAGCAGCTGTTCCGCCAGTGCACGCCGCCGGACGACATGCCGGTGCGCACCATGGCGCAGATGGAGATGCGGCTGCGCGCCGAGGCGGACCCCATCCTCGCCTTCCAGCTCAACCGCGCCCCGAAGAATGCGCCCCCCGGGCCCGCCGCGGAGCCGAAGACCGTGCCCCAGTCGGAGGTGGTGGCGCAGGCGGTGCAGCAGACCGCCAAGGCGGGGCTGAAGGTGCCGTTCAGCCTCTCGCAGTCGTACGACGGGTCGCGGCCCATTGGCCCGCCGGAGCCCACCGGGTTGCTCCCCGCGATCCAGAACGCCCCTTCGGCGCCGCCGCCGAAGAACGAGCCTGCGGATGGGTCCATCCTCCGCCCCCGCGCGACGCAGCAGGCGATGCGGATGCCCGCGGCGCTGGAGGCCAAGGCCCCGGCGGCGGGCGCTCCACCGCCGGCGGCCCCCGCGGCCGCGGCGCCTCCGCCCGTGGCCCAGGCCCCCGCGGCGGCGTCTCCCGCTGCCATGCGCCCGCCGGCCCCGGGCGTGGGTGCCTCGCCTCCGGTCCCGTCCAGCCCGCGCGGAACGCCGGCGGGCCAGGCGGTGACCCAGCCCGCGCCCATCGTCGGCGCCCGGGCGGCCGTGGGCCTCGCGGCTCCAGCCGCCGCTGCCGCCGGTCCGGCTTCGGCCCCGGCCGCCGCCTCCGCCGGGCCCGCGGGAGCTGCCGCGGCCGCCCCGCCCGCGCCCAAGAAGGACGACCGGAAGGGCTTCGCCGACGACCTCTTCAACGACGCGCTCAAGCCGTTCGGGCTCTCCCTCGACGAGCACATCATCGACGACGAGAAGATCACCGTCGAAAAGGTGCTCCCGCTGGCCGCCGAGTCCCTTCTCAAGGGGCTCCCGGTGCCCATCGTCCTGGGTAACGGCAAGGGCGATCACCGCCGCTACGCGCTGATGCTCCAGGTGGTGATGTCCCCCACCGGGCGCAGCTTCCAGGTTCACGACCCCTTCGCCCAGGAGACCGTGTGGATCAACGACACCGACCTGCTCGGGCTCTCGCAGCTCGGGTTCGCCGAGAAGGCGCACCGGCGGATCACCGCCATCGCGCTCGCCAAGCCGCTGGCCGCCAAGCTGGTGTGACGCCGAGGTCCACAGCGCTGGCGGCGCTCGTCGCCTGCGCGCTGGCGGGGGCGGCGCGCGCGGACGCCATCGACGTCCGCCTCCACCCGCGCGAGGTGTTCGGCAAGGGCGTGCCGCGGATCGACATCCGCATCCTGGAGCCGATTGCCGGGTTCGAGGTGAAGCTGCAGCGCAGCGACGGGCGCCCGCTGGACGTGAAGGGTGGCGGCCCGCCCGGGGTGACGCGGACGGTGCGGCTGGACCAGCCGGAGGGCGCGTTCACCTGGGAGGGGGCGATCATCGTCAACTTCCCCAACGGCGGGCAGGGCGAGCTGCCGCTCAAGTTCGAGACCGAGCTTCTGGGCCCGCTGCGGATGACCTTCCTGAAGGAGAAGCTGGACCTCGACAATCGCCAGGCGGCGATCACCCTCTCGCGCAAGGCGAAGCGGGCTACCATCGAGGTGCAGATGGACACCGGCGTGCAGGTCCGCGGCGAGGCGAAATTCAACGCGGAGCCCCCGAACACCGAGCTGGCGCTGAGCTGGCCCGAGGCGTCCGGGAAGGTGATGACCCTCTCCATCACCGCCTGGGACACCGCGGACTTCTACACCAGCGTGGAGCTGTCCCCCTGGCGGGTGGACATCCCGCACGAGGAGGTGCAGTTCGACACCGGGAGCGCGGAGATCCGCAAGGACCAGCAGACCAGGCTGGACGCCTCGTACGACAAGCTGGCGGAGGTGGCCGGCAAGTACGCGAAGATCGCCGCCGTCCGCCTCTTCATCGCCGGGCACACCGACACCGTGGGCGACAAGGCCCAGAACCGCGAGCTCTCTCGCGCGCGTGCCCGCGCCATCGCCGCGTACTTCCGCAAGAAGGGCGCGCGCATCCCCATCCTGTTCGAGGGCTTCGGGGAGGAGGCGCCCATCGTCCCTACCAAGGACGAGACGGCCGAGGAGAAGAACCGCTGCGCCGAGTACATCGTCGCCATCGACGAGCCGGTGCTGAAGAACCCGCCGTTCCCACCGCAGTGGCGCAAGCTGTGACCGGCGAAGCCGGGCCGCCGCGGCGGTTCCGGAGGCGGCTGGTGGCCTTCATCCTCGCGGCGGGGCTCCTGCCGCTGGGCACCTGGGGCCTGGCCAGCGAGGGCGCCCTGCGCGGCCTGCTGGAGATCTCGCTGTCGCCCCTGGAGCAGGTGCTGGACGAGGCGGACGCGGCGCTGGGCGGCGGCGGCGGGCCGGCCGAGGCGGCGCGGGTGCGCCAGAAGCTCTCCGGTGCCCGGCTGGCGCTGGCGGAGCTGGAGTTGGCCCGGCGGTCGCTCGCGCGGCTGGAGCCGAGGTTGTTCTGGGCCGCGCTGGCCCTCACCGCCGCCGTGTTCGGGCTGCTGGCGGTGGCGGTGAGCCGCTCGTTCACCCGGCCCATCGACCAGCTCACCGCGGGCATGGCGGCGGTGGCGCGCGGCGAGCTGGGCCACGTCATCCCGGGCGCGCGGGGAGGGCCGCCGCGCGACGAGCTGGCGTACCTGGTGGACCGCTTCAACACCATGGCGTCGGAGCTGCTGGCGCAGCGGGAGCGGCTGCGCACCACCGAGCAGCTCGCCGCCTGGCGCGACGTGGCGCGGGCGCTGGCGCACGAGCTGAAGAACCCGCTCACCGCAATGAAGATGTCGCTCGCGCGTCTGTCCCGGGCCCCGGCCCCGGACGGGGAGCGGCTTCGCGAGCCGCTGGCGCTGCTGGACGAGGAGGTCTCGGTGCTGATGCGGATGACCCAGGCCTTCTCCGAGTTCGCCCGGCTGCCGGCCGCGGCGCCACAGGTGCTGGACGTGGCCGCGGTGGCGCGCGAGGTGGCCGCGCTCTACGGCGCCCTCCAGGTGGACGCCCCGGAGGCGGCGCGCGCGCTGGTGGACCCGGACCAGCTCCGGCGCGCGCTGGGGAACCTGGCCAGGAACGCGGTGGAGGCGGCGGCCGGCGCCGAGGTGAAGGTGGAGGTGCGCGGGGAGCCCGCGGCGGTGGTGGTGCGGGTGATGGACCGGGGGCCGGGCATCGGGGCGGTGCTGGAGGGAGCAGGCCTCCTGGCCGGGTTGTCGTCCACCAAGGCGGGCGGCTCCGGGCTGGGGCTCCCCATCGCGCATCGGATCGTCGCCGAGCACGGCGGGACGCTGCGGCTGGAGCCGCTGGAAGGCGGCGGGACGGTGGCCACCGTGCGGTTGCCGAGGGTGCTGGCGTGATGGTCCTGGTCGTGGATGACGACGCGGCGGTGCGCCGGGCGGTGGGTGGGCTGCTGCGCGACGAGGGGTACCAGGTGGAGGAGGCGGAGACCGCCGCCCAGGCGTTCGCGGCGCTCTCGGGCGAACGCGCGCCGCCCGCTGCCGTGGTGTTGGACATCCGGATGCCGCGGGAGACGGGGTTGCAGCTGCTGGCCCGGCTGCCGCGGCCCTTGCCTGCGCCGGTGATCATCCTCTCCGGCGAGGCGTCCGCGGGCGAGGCGGTGGAGGCCCTGCGGCTGGGCGCCACCGACTTCGTGGAGAAGCCGCCCACCGCGGAGCGGCTGCTCACCGCGTTGAAGAACGCGCTCCAGCTGTCGGAGCTGCAGGCCGAACGTGAGCGGCTGGTGGCGGCGCTGGCCCGGCCGGGGAACCTGGTGGGCGAGAGCGCGGCGATGAAGCAGCTCCGGGAGACCATCGCCCGGGTGGGCCCGTCCGACGCGCTGGTGCTCATCCAGGGAGAGACCGGCGCCGGGAAGGAGCGGGTGGCGCGCGCGCTGCACGAGGCGTCCGGCCGCCGCGGCCGCCTGGTGGCCGTCAACTGCGCGGCCATCCCGTCCAACCTCCTGGAGTCGGAGCTGTTCGGGCACGAGCGCGGGGCGTTCTCCGGCGCCACCGCCCGCCACCTGGGCCGGTTCGAGCAGGCGCAGAGCGGCACCCTGCTGCTGGACGAGATCGGCGACATGCCGCTGGAGCTGCAGAGCAAGTTGTTGCGCGTGCTGGAGGCTCGCGAGGTAGAGCGGCTGGGCGGGACCGCGCCGGTGAAGCTGGACGTGCGCGTGCTGGCCGCCACCCACCAGGATGTCCAGGCGCGGGTGAAGGACGGGCGCTTCCGGCAGGACCTCTACTTCCGGCTGTCGGTGTTCCCCCTGCGCGTGCCGCCGCTGCGCGACCGGCCGGAGGACGTGCTCCCGCTGGCGCGCGCCTTCGCCGCCGAGCTGCGCGGGCCGGGCGCCGCCCTGGAGGTGGACCCGGGCGCGCTGGGTGCGCTGCAACGCCACGCCTGGCCCGGGAACGTGCGCGAGCTGCGCAACTTCGTGGAGCGGGTGTCGCTGCTCCAGCGCGACCCGCCGCTGCGGGTAGGTCCGGAGGAGGCGCGGCTGCTGGAGGCGGCGCCTGCGGGGGCGGCGGCGCCGGCCATCGCGCTTGGCGAGCGCTCCTACCGGGAGTTGGTGGAGGACTTCGAGCGCGACCTGGTGAAGGGTGCCCTGGCGCGCTGCGACGGGAACGTGGCGGCGGCGGCGCGGCTGTTGAAGGTGGACCGGGGCAACCTCTTTCGCCGGATTCGTGCCCTCGGATTGCAAGAAGAAGACGGCGATGCGGGGCCCCGGTGAACTAGCATGCCGCGCCCATGTTGAGTCGCCACGACATCGACTCCGCCCGCACCGTGGTGCGCGCGCACTTCCCGGCCACGCCGCTCATCTTCGCGCCACGCCTGTCCGAGGAGCTCAAATCCGACGTCTGGCTCAAGCTGGACACGGTGACGCCCATCCGGACGTTCAAGATTCGCGGCGCCCTGGTGAAGATGCACGAGCTGGAGCGGGAGGGGCACGAGGGTGGGGTGGTGACCGCCAGCGCCGGCAACCACGGGTTGGCGGTGGCGTGGGCGGCTCGCGCGCACCGCCGCCGCGCGGTGGTGTGCCTCCCCGAGCAGGCCAACCCGCAGAAGGTGGCGCTCATCGAGGCGCAGGGGGCGGAGATCCGCCGCCACGGGGCCGACTTCCAGGACGCGTACGAGCTGGCGCAGAACCTCGCGGGCGCGAAGGGGCTGGCGCTGGTCCACCCCTACGACGACCCGGCGGTAGTCGCGGGGCAGGCCACGCTGGGGATGGAGATCCTGGAGAGCGGCGTGGACTGCGACACCATCCTGGTGGGGGTGGGGGGCGGCGGGTTGCTCGCCGGCATCGCATCGGCGGTCGCGATCGCCAAGCGGAACATCCGCGTCCTCGGCGCCCAGCCGCGAGGCGCCGATTCCATGGTCCGCTCGCTGGAGCTGGGCGTGGTGGCCAGCCTGGAGCGGACCAACACCATCGCGGACGGGCTCAACGCCCGGACGGCCGGGTCGCTGACCTATCCGATCATCCGCGACCTCGCTGGGGGTGTGACCCGGGTGGCGGACGAAGAGTTGCTCGCCGCCGGGAGGCTGCTGCTGGACAAGGAGCGGATGGTGGTGGAGCCCGCCGGCCTCGCCGGGCTCGCGCTCCTGGTCGCCATGGGCGAACACCGGCCCAGGCGCGCGGTGGTGGTGCTCAGCGGGGCCAACATCTCCGACGCCATGTTCGAGGAGATGTTCGGGAAGCGGTGATGTGGCGGTGACGACGGCGGATGTGGAGATGACATCCGCGCGGGCCGCCGGGGCCGGTCACCGCCAGTCCCTTCGCGGGGTTGCGGCGGGGAGGGACTGGAATGCGGCATGCTCCGGAAGCCCGCGCATGAGCTTGGGAATCCGACTCGCAGTGGTGCTGGTGGTGATGGGCCTTCCGGGCGCGGCGCACGGGCGCGCGAAGGAGAAGGACGCGTGCGTGGAGGAGCGCGACCGGGAGCAGGAGGCGCGCGAGGAGGAGGAGGCCGATGCGGACGGGGAGGACGATGGGAAGGCCGCCGCCGTTGCTGCGGACGCCGCCGATTCCGAGGCCGCCGCCTCCTCGATGCGGGTCGCGGTCTCGGGGAAGCAGCGGCCGATCACCGCCGTGCGTCTCCATGGGTTGAAGGCGCTCACCGAGGACAAGGTGTGGGAGCTGATCGGGGAGCGGCCGTCGGGTGAGATCTCGGCCGACCACGCCGCGGAGATCCTCGCGCGGCTGATGCGGAGCGGCCTGTTCGACTCCGTCACGCCCACGCTGGACGTGGTGGGCGACGCGGCGGTGCTGGACCTCGCGATCGAGGAGCACCCGGTGGTCGCGCGGATCGTCATCGAGGGCCTGACCGAGGTGCGGGCGGAGGAGCTCCTGGAGGCGATCCTCGACGGGGCGCCGGTCGAGGGGAAGTCCGGGGAGGATGAGGACGAGGATGAGAAGCGCGAGGAGCGGGCCGAGAAGCGCAAGGAGCAGGCCGAGAAGCGCAAGGAACGGGCCGAGAAGCGCGGGAAGCACGCGAAGAAGGGCGACCCGGACCACTGCGCCGCGCGCCCCCGGAACCCGCCGAAGAGCTGGTTGGCGCACGCGAGCGCGGCGGGGCAGGTGGCGCCGGGCATCGTCTGGCAGGGCCTGCGGGGCGCGCTCGACCGGGGCTTGCAGACGCTCTTCGACCGCGGCTACGCGATGGCGTCGATGGAGGGCGAGCTGTCCACGGACGGGACGCTCACGCTCCACGTGGACGAGGGGCACCTGGAGGGGCTGGACCTGGAGGGCGTGGAGCCGGCGGTGGAGCCCGAGGTGCGGAAGATCCTCGGGATCAAGCCCGGCGACGTCTTCCTGCTGGACGACCTGCGGGGGGGCGTGAAGCGGGTGCGGCGCGCGCTGCCCTTCCTGGAGGTGGAGAGTGACTGGAATGGCGAACGGAAGCACCAGCGCCCGATTCCGCAGATCGTCGAGGAGCGGCTGGAAAGCGGGCGGCTGAAGTACCGGACGGTGGAGGGCACGACGCGGAAGGGGCGGAAGCGCTCCGGCAGCATCGAGGTGCACGGCCGCACGCTCTCCTGGAGCTTCGACAAGGACCACGCTGGTTCGGTGACCCTCCCGTTCGCCATCGACCTGGACGCGCCGCCCTACGTGGACATCCGGGGCCGGCGCGCCACGGTGCGCTTCCACTCGCGCCGGGCCGCGGTGGGCTGGGACTGGGACGAGCTGCTGCGCCACACGCAGGTCCAGGGCTTCGCGCCGGGCGCGCTGCTCTCGGTGTCGCTGCTGGACGCGGAGAACCGGGGGCACCTCACCCTCGACGGCGGGCTGTGGTTCAACACCGGCCGGTCGCAGCAGCGCATCGACTACCTGGTGGGCGCCCGGTTGCGCGTCCCCTGGCTGCGGGTGGCGGAGGTCGGCGCCCAGCGCTACTCCCTCACCGACACCTCGGACGCCTGGCGGTCGGCGGACCTCACCTCGTACCTGGGCTCGGCGCTCTTCAACCGCCCGGACCGGGAGTACTACCGGCGCGACGGCTTCACCGCCCTGCTCACGCTGCACCTGGGCGACCGGGTGACGCTGGGCGCCGAGTACCGGAACGACCAGGAGCGGTCCATGGAGACCACGGCCAGGCCGCAGACGCTCTTCAACCGGAGCGAGGTGCCGTGGGTGAATTCGCCCATCGACGAGGGCCGGCTGGCCTCCATGGTGGGGCGGCTGGAGTGGTCCAGTGAGCCGGCGCGGCTGCAGGACATCGGTGGGCCGGAGCGGTCGCTGGAGCGCAGCCTCAACCGGACCGACGTGGACGATGACCTGTCCGGGTGGCGGACGGTGAACACGGTGGAGATCGGGGACGAGCGGCTGGGGAGCGACTTCCACTTCACCCGGCTGTGCAGCGACAGCTGGTACCACCTGCACATGGGCTGGGAGACCCTGCTGCGCGCGCGGCTGCGGGTGGCGGGTGGGTCTGGGCTGCCGGCGCAGAAGATGGAGGCGCTGGGCGGCTGGACGGCGCTGCGCGGGTACGATTTCAAGGAGCTGCGCGGGGACGCCTCGGCGCTAGCCACCGCGGAGTTTCAGTGGACGGTGTTCTCGGCGTTCGTGGACGTGGGCTCGGTGCGCGAGGTGGGTGGCGTGTGGAGCCCGGCCAAGGTGGGGGTGGGCGCGGCCTTCAACATCGCCAACGTGTCCCTGGCGGCGGCCTGGCGCACGGATGACCGGGCGCGGCTGACGCCCGAGCTGCGGCTCATCTTCGCGCGGACGTACTGAGCGGAAGGCATGGGTCCCTCGCGCTCCGCCCGGCGGCAGTGGATGGTGCTGGCGTTCCTCCTGGTGCTCCTCTCGGGCGGGAGCGCCTTCGCGGACGGGCCGCGGTCGCCCCTGGCGCGCTGTTCGGCCCTGCTGGCCAACGGGAGGGCGCTGGTGGACGTGGCGGCGGAGCACCTCTTCTCGGACGAGTTGGTGCGCCTGGTCCGCCTCGGGCTCACCGGGCGGGTACAGGTGGAGGTGGCGCTGATCCGCCACCAGCCGTTCTGGTTCGACGCGGTGGTGCTGGAGGAGCGGCGCGAGTTGGCGGTCGCGGCGATGGTCGAAGGGGGAGGGTTGCTTCTCGACGGGTCGCGCGAGCTGAGGGAGTGGGACCGGATCCAGCTCGACCGGCTCGTGTTCCGGCCGCAGTCAGAGGTGCTTCCGGAGGAGATCGACCGCTACCGGGTGGAGGTGAAGGTGAAGCTCCAGGTGATCACCGCCGCCTCGCTGCGGGGTGTGGCGCAGTGGATCGCTTCGGGCCGGAAGGAAGAGCAGGGCGCCGTCTCCAGGCGCCTGCTGGACGCGGTGGCCAACGACCTCACCCGCGAGGCGAGCGCGCGGTGCGATGTGGAACTGGCCACTCCCAAGGCGGCCAGCCACTGAGCGAAGATTCGCGGATGTTCCCCCGCATGGCGGTCTGCCTCACGCTCGTGCTCCAGCTGGCCTGCGTGGCGCAGATCCGCGAGCAGTGCCCGCTCATCACAGAGCCGATGCCGGCACCTGCCATGCCGGTCGAGCTCGCCCGGGTGGACTCTGTCCTCATCCAGCGTGCGCTGTGCATGACCAATGGGGCCCGAGCGCTCCAAGGCCCGTTGGCGAGGTCATTCCGGATCTACTTCGCCTACGAGACCCTGCCGATTCTCTGCGCGCGGGTTGAGCAGGCGCGCCAGCTCGCCTCGAGCGGGCGGATCCAGGAGGCTGGGCGGAAGTACCAGGCGCTCCTGGTGGCTTCTCAGGTCGTCGAGCTGGCCATCGCAATCCACACGTTCTCCGAGTACGCGGACGGTATCGGGGTGCCGTCGAGCCGTATCGTCGAGATGCAGGAGCTCTTCGGCGACCAGATGGCCCCGTTGCTCGACGCGGCGCTGAGCGAGGATCCAGTCCGGAT
>DATBSS010000308.1:0-6392 GCA_036559665.1 Myxococcaceae bacterium | reverse complement strand
GTGGGGGCGGTGGAATTGGGGTCGTTGAAGAAGTCCTTCTCCGCCTTGCCCTCTTCCTTGATCTCCTCGCGCAGCCCGGTGCCCATCTTGTTGCGCACCCACTCGCGCAGGTCGTCCGTGGTGCGGCAGAGGAAGGTCGCGTAGTCCGGGTATTTCTTCTCCAGGTCATGGAGCTGGGTGAACAGGCCCTCCACCGCCCTGGCGCCGTCGGGCGTGATCGCCCCCAGGGCCTTGAGGGCGGCGACGGAGGGCTGCGAGAACTCGCCGGCCTTGCACTCGATGGGGTGCTGCAGCGCCTCGCCGATGGCCGATCCGCCGCTGATCTTGGTGTCCACCCAGCCGAAGACGCCGGTCACCATGGGGATGCGCGGCCCCGGCTTCCCGTTGCGGACGACGGTGATGGTCGTCTTGGCGCCGACCCACGGGTAGACCGCCGTGTGCCCGAGGCGGATCAGCATCAGCTCCACGAAGTTGCTGTGGGCGAACAGGTCCTCCAGCGTGTGCAGCGCCTGGCCGAAGAGGCGGCGCCCCTCCGGCGTGATCCCGGCGGTCTTCGCGCTCCGCAGGCTGGAGTCCACGAAGTCCGCGGCCGTCTTGAAGCCGCCTCCGCGCGTGGCGATGTATGCCTTGAGGCCGGTGTTGGGGTCGACGGCGATCTCCGGGGGCAGCACCGGCCCGTGGAACAGCGGATCGATCTTGGACCCGTCCTTGATCCCCTCCGGGTTGTCGATGTGCTCCTCCGGGCGGTACACGCCCAGCTTCGCGGTGGTGACGTGGAACACCCCGGCGACGTGGGCGGACGGCGTGACGTCCGGGTCGAAGTCCTTGAACGCGCCCAGGTCCAGGATCTGGGTCATGACCTCCTTGGCCTCGTTCACCCCGTTGACGAACCCGTTGCGCAGGAAGCGCAGCCAGGCCGGGTCGTTGAACTGCGAGAAGTCGCGCAGCCAGTTGCCGAAGTAGATCTGGTCCCGCACCGGGTCGGTGAAGAACGCCGGGTCCGCGCCCTTGAGCCCGTCCTCGATGCTCCGGTGCCCGAACGACGCCTTGGGGAACTTCGGGTTGCCGCGCCCGGCGCCGAAGAACTCCACCGTCTCGCGCTTGGCGTCCTCCTGCGCCTGCGGATCGGAGAGGTACTGCTGCACCGCCGCGGTGAAGTCCGGGAAGTCCAGGGCCAGCTCCACGTCCTGCCCGTTGCGCGACAGGGTCGCGAAGGGCACGTGGTTGGTGTCCACGTGGTGCATGGCGGTGACGCCGTACGCGAGCTCCGCCCCCTCCTCGTCGGGCGCGTCGCCCCCCACCTGCGAGTAGTGGTGCCGCAACAGGTGGTCCACGTGGTGGCCAAACTCGTGCATCAGCACCACGATCAGCTTGCCGGCGGACGGGGGGTCGGTCTCCGCCGCCAGCGCCAGCTCTTCGCTCACGCCGATCTCCTGGGTGGCGTCGTCGTAGGCGCCGTCCTTGCCGTCCACGCCGCCCGGCACGAGCTGGATCTCCGGCGGCGCCAGCGCCTTGTTCGCCAGGTCGTCCCGCAGCTTCCGGTAGGCCTCCACCGGGATGTCGGTGCCGTAGACGAAGCTGGCCCAGGCCACGAAGTCGTCCTTGCCCATCTTCGAGGCGAGCTGTTCGAAGCGCTCCAGGGCGTAGCGCGACTTCAGCGCCGCCACCGCCGAGGCGGTCCCCAGGGTCACGTCCACCGTCTGCTTCACCGCCTTGAGCCAGCGCGGGTACTCGGTGGACCCGCGCGCCGAGGTGTGGCCGGGAGGGGGCGGCTTGATCGGCCCGTCGAAGAAGAAGACCTCCACGCGGCGGTTCTCGGCGGAGAGCTTCCCGTCGCCGGTCTCGTCCACCGGAAAGAATTCGCCGCAGCCGTGCGTGGTCAGCGTGGTCCCGGAGGGCAGCGAGGTGCCGTCGAGCGCCATGTACGCCTTGATCAGCGGCTTGCGCGTGAGCGGCCCGGCGATGCCGTCGCCGGTCAGCCCGTTGGCGCGCTGGAACGCCTTCACCGCCTCGCGGTGCCGGGTGTCGCCCGCGCCGTTGGGCGTGCCTCCGTAGAACGGGGGTTCGCCCTCGGGGAGCATGGTCAGCATGTGCTGCACTTCCAGCAGCCCCCAGCGCTTCTCGTACGGCTTGGAGCTGCCGAAGAACGCCTCCCAGGGATCCACCTGGTCGGTGAGGAACGCCGCCATGGCGTCGGCGCGCTCCAGGGACAGCGTCAGGTTGTACTCGTCCGAGCCGGCGGTGTCCGTGTGGCCCACCACGAGGAGATTGGAGCCCGGGTGGTTGGAGTACTGCCGCTTGACCTCCCGGAGGCCGTGCATCGCCGACGGAAGGAGGAAGCACTTGGCCACGTCGAAGAACATCCCCACCAGGCGCACCCGATCCACCCGGCGGATGAGGGTGATCGTATGGGACTGGCCGGTGGGCAGCCGCACGCCGTCGCGCAGCTCCTTCAACCTCAGGTCGAACCTGGCCATTCGGGCTCCGGAAGGGCGTGCTTCAGGGGTCTGCCTCCCCCGCGTCCTTTCTTAGCTGATCGAGGGGCGGCCCGCGCCAGGCTTCGACGAACTGGTTCACGTCCCGGATGTAGAGCCCGGTGTCGTTCTCGTGCGACGGCGCGTAGATGGGCAGCACCGCCTCCACCGTGTGCAGCCCGGCGTAGTGTGAGTCGAAGGCGAGCAGCTTGAACCAGTCCTGGATGCCGTCCTCCCAGGTCTTGTAGGCGCGGAAGCCGTTGAAGCCCGAGAACTGCGGCTCGCGCTCCGGGTCCGGCGCCGCGTAGTACCGGATGTTGCCGATGTTCTTCGTCGTCTTCCCGTCGCCCATCTGGCCCACCCAGCGCGGGTGCGTCCCGAACCACGACTCGTGCTTGAAGAACGCCAGGGCGTAGACCGGATCCAGGTTGTAGTACTGGCCCCACTGCACGAACGCCTTCCCGCTCCCCGCCGCCGGCGAGTGCGCCGCCGCCAGGACCGCGTCGATCTGCTCGGCGGTCGTGCTCATCGTCCCGCGCATGGTGTGGTGCCCCGGCGGGATGCGCAGCCGGGTGAGGTTCGCCTGCGCGCCCTCGATGAGGCCGGTGAACCCGGGCAGTCCATGGTCCGACGGGATGAGCCTGGGCTGCGAGAACGACGCCAGCGTCGCCGGCCGGCCCGCCGCCGTCCCCGCCGCCGCGGCCGGGAGGGGACGGGCGGGGACGTCCAGCCAGACGCCGCCGGCCACCGCCACCCCCGCGTCCGCGGGGCCCGCCGCGCCGCGGAGAAAGCCCAGCAATTGCTCCGGGGCCGTCTTCTCACCCATGGCCCCGCGCGGGTCCCGCACCAGGAACGCGCCCTCCGCGTCGAACCCGGCCACCAGCACCCAGCGCGGCTCCGGGTCGTGCCCGCGGGCCACCACGGCGCGGCCGTTCCGGAGCGAGGTCCGGATGGCGTCCAGCTCCAGATCCACGGGCGCGCCCGGCTCCAGCCAGTGCTCGCCCACGTCGGTGGAGTCGCTCGCCTCCCGGAGCAGGTTCGCCATCGACTTCTCCGGCGTCACCGCCGCCACCGACAGCCCGAACCGGATCCGCATCGCCCGCAGCAGCGCCGCCTCGTCGCCCCGCGCCTCCGGCAGCGCCCCCACCTGGCGCGCGAACATCGCCCCCACCGCCGCCGCGCCGTCGCCGGTCCGCGCCTGGGCCATCAGCGTCTCGGAGGGTGCGGGGAAGCGCTGCCGGTACGCCGGGGCCTCCATCAAGGTCCCGGCGATGAAGTTCGCCACCCCCACGTCCTCCTCGCCGACGAGCCTCAGGCTCCGCAGCTTGAGCCAGAGCGGCGCCTCCGCGTCGAACCAGGACGACCGCTCCTTGGCGGTGGGGTAGCGCCCGGCCACCTGGAGGTAGAGGTCCACCACCAGCATCTGGTTGCGCTTGGTCTCGCTCTGCCCGGCCAAAAGCTCCGGCGTGGCCATGGCGCCGGGCGGGGCGGCCTGCGCCTGGGGCTTCGTCCCCGCCTGGCGCGGCCTGGACAGCTCGGCGAGCAGGGTGCCCGGCGCCCCGGGGTCCGCCAGCGCCGGATCCGGCTCCAGCGCCGCCGCCGCCGCCGCCGCCGCCCGCTCCTCCTGGCGGAGGGAGTCGCGGATCATCAACGCCACCAGGCCCAGACCGGCGCTCGCCCCGAGGGTGATCAGCGCGCCCGCGATCATCCCGCGGAGGAAGCTGCGATCGCTCAAACGCTCAGCCCTGCGGGTGCGAGAGGAACGTCTCCACGCGCGTCTTCGCGTCGATGGTCAGCCCCGCGTGGCCGTCCGCGATCCGGCTGAACTCGATCTGCCGGAGCCTGGCCAGCGAGGCCAGGTTCTGCCCGGCGTCCTCGCAGAACAGCCGGGGGCCCAGGTCCAGGCTGCTGTCCGGGCGCGCCATCAGCGAGTCCCCGGTGAAGAGCACGTCCCCCACCAGGTACGCCATCGACCCCTTCGTGTGCCCCGGGATGGAGAACGCCTTCACCTGGACCCCGTCCAGGTCCAGCGTGGCGTCCCCCTTCAGCTCCTCGATCAGCGGCGGCACCGGCGGGGCGGGCTCACCGAAGGTGTGCATCAGGAACAAGATGGGTCCGGGCTGCGTGTGGCGCTCTTCCCGGACCAGCGAGGCGTCCCCCGGCCCGACGACGACCTTCGCCTTCGGGAACGCCGACGCGGCGGCGAAGTGGTCCTCGTGCCCGTGGGTGAGGAGGATGGTGTGCACCGCCTCCGCGGCGACGCCCTGGAGCTTGAGCTCCGAGAGCAGGTCCTCCGCCTTCGCGTCCGGGCCGGTGTCGACCAGGAACGCGCCGTGCGGCGTCTTCACGATCCACGCGTAGGAGAACTTCGCCAGCACCCCGGTCGCCACCGGCTCGACGTCGATCCGCGCGCCCGTGGTCTTGGGCATCTGCGAGCGGACGCGCGCGAACTGCACGCCGGCTACCCCCACCAGCACCACGAGGAGGAGGCCGACGACCTTGAGCGCAGTCCGCATGCCCAGGGAATCTACCCCAGGCGGCTAGGCGCGGATCTCCGGGGCAGGCTCCGCCGGCTTGACCGGCAGCTCCGGCGCCTTCTCCCCGCCGGTGCCCTCTGGCGGCTTGGTGGAGGCGGCCTTCTTGAACGGGTCCTCCTCCATCGCGTTCTGGAGCACCTCGTCCATCCGGTTGACGAAGATGAACTCCAGCTCCTTGCGCGCCTGGTCCGGCACGTCGACCAGGTCCTTCTTGCAGCGCTCGGGGAGGATGATCCGCTTGATGCCCGCCCGGTGGGCCGCCAGCACCTTCTCCTTGATGCCGCCCACCGGCAGCACCAACCCGCGCAGGGTGGCCTCGCCGGTCATCGCCGTGTCGCTGCGCACGCGGATGCCGGTGAGCAGCGAGGTGAGGGCGGTGAGGATGGTCACGCCCGCGGAGGGGCCGTCCTTGGGGATGGACCCGGCCGGGAAGTGCAGGTGCAGGTCGGTCTTCTCCATGAAGTTGGGGTTGATCCCCAGCCCCTCGGCCTTGGACCGCAGGTACGAGAGCGCCGCCTGGGCGGACTCCTTCATCACGTCGCCCAGCTGGCCGGTGAGCGTCATCCCGCCCTTGCCCGCCATCTTGGTCGCCTCGATGAAGAGGAGGTCGCCGCCCACCGCGGTCCAGGCCAGGCCGGTGGCCACGCCGGGCACCTCGGTGCGCTCCGCCACCTCGGAGTAGTACTGCTCGGGCCCCAGGATCTCCTTGGCCCGGTCCGGGGTGATGGTCTGCTTCTCCAGCTTGCCGGAGGCCACCTCCACCGCCACCGCGCGGCACACGTCCGCGATGCGGCGCTCGAGGTTACGGACGCCCGCCTCGCGCGTGTACGAGGTGGTCATCACCAGCAGCGCCGCCTCCTCGATGGTGATGTGGTCCCCGGTGAGCCCGTGCTCCTTGAGCTGCTTGGGGATGAGGTGCAGCCGCGCGATGTGCTGCTTCTCCTCGAAGGTGTAGCCGGACAGCTCGATGATCTCCATGCGGTCCCGGAGCGGCCCGGGGATGGGATCCAGCTGGTTGGCGGTGGCGATGAACATCACCTTCGACAGGTCGAAGGCGACGTCCAGGTAGTGGTCGGAGAAGGAGTTGTTCTGCTCCGGGTCCAGCACCTCCAGCAGCGCCGCCGACGGATCGCCGCGGAAGTCCGCGCCCAGCTTGTCGATCTCGTCCAGCATCATCACCGGGTTCTTGGTCCCGGCCTTCTTCATGCTCTGGATGAACCGGCCGGGGAGGGCGCCCACGTACGTGCGCCGGTGGCCGCGGATCTCGGCCTCGTCGCGCACCCCACCCAGCGAGAGCCGCACGAACTTGCGGCCGGTGGCCCTGGCGATGGACTGGCCGAGGGAGGTCTTGCCGACGCCAGGCGGGCCCACCAGGCAGAGG